>NZ_WTFA01000022.1:0-20939 GCF_009795755.1 Gilliamella sp. Pra-s60
CGCGTAATGGCTTATCTAAAAAGTACGATGCAGATCGTCAAAGATCTCCCCACTTGTATGGTAATAACGTGCCCCAAAAATTAGCTGAGTTACATAAACTATTTGACCGGATTAAGCCGCGTGATGATTTAACTATCCCAACAACACCTGGTTTTTGTTTTTTACACGGTTTTATGCAAGGGGAGGATCGTGAATGGAAAGATATGGGGTTTATCTATTGGCATAATACAATCAATAATTTTTATTTTAGGATCGATTATAACGATTTTAAAGAAGGTGATGCATTACTTGATAAGCCAGAAGGTTATGTTACGCAAGGCCGAGGACATACTCTCTATAAAGGAATGCGTGAGAGTAATGGGTTATTGCTAGAAGAGTGGATAGCAAAAGGGCAATTTTTCCTTAATGAAGATGGCTCGTATTCCGATGATTGGGGATATGTATTTTCGTTAGGGATCCATATGACCGACCCAACCTATAAAACACCACAATTACGCTTAGAAATGTACTACAAAATCCCAGATGATGAAACACAAGCATACAGTGAAAAGCAACTTATGGTCATTTGGCGAGAAATCACTAATAGCATTAGAATAAGGGAAAGCGCTTTTGAAAACGAATAAACAATATATTCGAAAATTTGGTTATAAATAGAATCATAAGCGTATTTATCGGAACATTGCCAGTTAAAACTTAACATTAAAATAAAGCGTAAAAAACGTATTCCATTACGAGCGCCAAAACAGTTATCGCTACCAAAAACAAGGTGAATATTGGTCAATGGATTTTATGAGTGATAGTAGTCAAAACTAACATCATTTTAGAAGATTCAACGTAATTGATGACTTTAACCGAACTTATCGAACCGAAGTGTTAGAGTTATATCTTGTTAATAACCTAGAGCAAGCAAGGAGAATAACCGAAGAATGGTTAACCATTTATAATACTGAAAGACTGCATAAGGACTAAATAATATGACGTCCATTGAATTTAAAACACAAAAACAGGTAGCATAATTTTCTACGTGAGCAGTGTGCTAAAAATGGGGTATTTATAGTAGGTGCTTGTAAAAACAAAAAATTAATGAAATTGCAAATGAGTTAAACGAGCATTATACAAGCAATAAAGCAACTGTGAAGCACCGTCTATCCCCAACTATATCATCGTGATCCACACCAAAATTGAGCAGACCATTACAAACAAGGAAAATAGTAAGAGGGCGCTAATATCATAAAAAAATAACTGTTACTAATTTGGTTAAACGTTTAATGGGCAGATCACTAGATCTTTTATAACGTGCTAAAAAAAACGATGAAAGCTTTTGTCCCTTTAACCGGTAAAAACGAACGTTATAAAATCATCAGTTATGGAATTAAACGTCTGGTTAAAGTTGAAAAGTTCATTGAAGATAAATTAAGGTGGCAAGCTAAACAGGATATTTTACTTAAACACTAGATGCTACTGAAACTTTTTGACAAAAATAAAGCAGTTTTGTTTAGATAAACAGTGTGATAATCAGCAATTATTTAGTGATGCAAAAGAGAGAAAACAGAAGCTTAAACGCCTTATGTGTTTTTTAGCCAATTATTTTAATCATGAAGTGTAAACAATTCGACGTTTTCCTACATGTTATTATTTGCGCTTTGCAGCATTGTGCCTATCGTGTAATATAGATGGCATTCTAAAAAATAGAAAAAATTGTGAATATTTTATGAAATTAATTATAAAATTACTCTTTGTCTTTTTTGTCATATTGGCATTAGAGGGATGTGGATTAAAAGGTCCACTTTATCATCCAGATGAAAAAGCGGCAACTCAACAAAACAAGCTAACAACAACTGCCTCAATTCAATCTGATTTATTTATTAAAATTGCATAATGGAATAAAACGATGGATTTTTTAGATTATCAACGTGATCGCTTATTTGCTAATCAAATAGCGATTGCTGATCTTGCTAAGCAGTATGGTACCCCTTTATATGTCTATTCAGCCGAGCATATTCGTGAGCAGTTTTTAGCCTATGAACAGGCTTTGGTTAATACAAATCACTTAATTTGTTATGCCGTTAAAGCGAATAGTAATTTGGCTGTTTTAAGTTTGCTTGCAAAACTCGGTGCAGGTTTTGATATTGTTTCACAAGGCGAATTAGAACGAGTATTAAAAGCCGGTGCGGATCCTAAAAAAATAGTCTTTTCTGGTGTTGCTAAATCAATCATTGAAATTGAGCGGGCACTTGAAGTGGGTATTAAATGCTTTAATGTTGAATCTGAGGCTGAATTGTATCGAATTGATGAAGTCGCGAAAAGATTAGGTAAAATTGCACCGATTTCATTAAGAATCAACCCTGATGTCGATGCTAAAACACACCCATATATCTCAACTGGTCTACGCGAAAACAAATTTGGGATTAGCTATCCGTTAGCATTATCAGTTTATCAAAAGGCGCGCGCATTAATAAATATAAATATTGTTGGTATTGATTGTCATATTGGTTCGCAGTTAACACAGTTATCGCCGTTTATTGATGCTACTGATCGTATACTTGCTTTAGTGGACCAACTGCAAGCTGATAATATTGCAATTGAACATATTGATCTTGGGGGCGGTTTAGGTGTTTGTTATGATAACGAACAACCACCAACGCCATCGCAACTTGTGACAGAATTGAAAAACAAATTGGCCAACTACCCTGATATTGAAATTTTGTTTGAACCAGGGCGATCTATTGTAGCTAATTCTGGTGTGTTAATTACTAAAGTTGAGTATACCAAACATCAAGAGGGTAACCACTTTGCGATCGTTGATGCTGGTATGAACGACTTAATTCGACCTGCACTTTACGATGCTTGGATGAATGTTTTACCTGAAAGACAACCAAAATCTGACGATGAACTTTTTGTATATAACGTCGTTGGTCCGATTTGTGAATCGAGCGATGTTTTGGCTTATCAGCGAGAACTTTCAGTTAAGCAAGATGATTTACTTGTTATTTGTAGCGCAGGCGCTTATGGTTTTAGTATGGCATCAAATTACAATAGTCACCCAAGACCAGCGGAAGTGATGCTTGTAGGCGAACAACAACATAAATTAATTCGTCAGCGAGAATCCTTTGATGATTTATGGCGTGGTGAGGCTGTTTTATAATATTGGTAAATTGTATCGGGAATGCTTAATGATAATAGTATTTCCGATTTAAGTGGATGCTGGTTAACAGTCAAAACTAAAAGTAACGAAATAAAAATGTTCGACAATAGAAGGTAAATTAACGATGAACTTTTCAAAAATGCATGGGCTCGGGAATGATTTTATGGTTATTGATGCCGTAACGCAAAATGTTCATCTTTCTACTGAAATGATTAAACGTATGGCGGACAGATATACGGGTATTGGCTTTGATCAACTGCTTATTGTTGAGCCACCTTATGTGCCAGATAGCGATTTTCATTATCGTATTTTTAATTCTGATGGTTCTGAAGTTGAGCAATGCGGTAATGGTGCTCGTTGTTTTGCACGCTTTGTCCGTTTAAAAGGATTGACCCGAAAACGGGTATTAAAAGTTAGCACAATGAAAGGTAATATTGTTTTAACAGTAAATGATGACGAAACCGTACGTGTTAATATGGGTGAACCTATTTTTGAACCCAGTAAAATCCCCTTCAAAGCTATCAAAGAAGAAAAGACCTATATCATCCGTGCACAAGAACAGACAGTCTTATGTGGTGTAGCCTCAATGGGGAATCCGCATTGTGTAATTCAAGTTGATAATATTGTAACAGCAGAAGTTGCAACACTAGGACCACTATTAGAGCAGCATGAACGCTTTCCTGAACGAGCTAATATCGGGTTTATGCATATTATTGATCGCGATAATATTAACTTACGGGTATTTGAACGAGGCGTTGGCGAAACACAAGCTTGTGGTACAGGAGCCTGTGCAGCAGTTGCCGTTGGCATCAAACAAGGATTATTAAATGAAGGCGTTAATGTTAATTTACCAGGTGGTAAATTATTGATTGAATGGAAAGGCAACAATCAGCCACTTTATATGACAGGACCTGCAACACATGTTTATGATGGTTTTATTGCAATTTAAATTCCATATTCATTGATAAGCACCTGCATTTGTTGGTTAAATTGGTAGAAATAACAACGCAAAAATCGTTCAGGAAAGGTATTGATTTTATTGAAGTTTTTATTTGTGTTTTTAGCGTTTTAATTAAAGCAAAAAAGCAGTAGAAACATAACGTAATGTGATAATACGATAATATAATAGACGTTAATTATGGTTGGTAAAAATACACGAAGTTTAATCGCTAAAAGAGCTCGGCAAAAGCCTTCATCAGTAAAATTAAATGACGAAATTGTGGCGCAATATCTTATTGATAACCCAGATTTTTTTATACGAAATGCTAGACATGTTGAATACATGCGAGTCCCTCATCCTGTGCGGGGGATTATTTCGTTACCTGAATGGAATATGGCTCGTCAGCGTAACAAAATTAATCAGTTAGAGTGTGAAATCTCATTATTAATGGAACATGCCAGCGCCAACGAATTGCTGTTTAACCAACTAATGGATCTACAAATTGAGTTGATTAAATCTCAGGATCTAAATCAATTGATAGCGTTATTAAACACATGGGCAAAATCGTTAGGTCTTAGCGGTGCTTATCTGTATCTTTTTGACGATAAATGGTTGCTTAGTGCGCCATCAAATTATCATCACTTAGCGTTAAATTCATCACAGTTTGATTTTATTCGTGTTAGGCATTTGCAGTATAACCAACAATATTTAGGATCATTAAATTCAACTGAACTCGATTTTTTATTACCTCAACACGGTTATGTTGGTTCGGTCGCTTTATCTTTATTGGGGCAATTTGGTGATTTAGGATTGCTAATGTTTACTAGCACTAATCCACAACATTACCAAGCTGGGCAAGGTACATTATTACTTGAAAAAATGAGTGAAATTTTGCCTATTTTAATTAGCAGATGGATTATGCGGAAAAAATAAGGAAGCGCGATGGAACAGCCTAATCAAACTGACAATACTGCATTAACATTACCCGTTGATCAGTTTTTAAATTATTTAAAGTCAGAACGACAGCTCAGCTTAAATACTCAAATTAATTATCAAAGACAACTGTATGCGCTCATTTCGTTAGCGAAAGAAATAGAACTTTCAACATGGCAAGATTTAGACTCATCAGCGGTAAGATTATTGATTAGTCGCAGTAAACGCACCGGTTTACAGGCAAGAAGTTTATCATTAAGATTATCGGCATTGCGGAGCTTTTGCGATTGGATGGTTAAAAATGATCTTATTAATGCAAACCCAGCGCGTGGGGTTTTGAATCCTAAATTGGGGCAACATCTTCCTAAAAATATTGATATTGATGAAATCAACCAGCTTCTTGATATTGAATATAATGATCCGCTTTCTGTTCGTGACAGAACGATGCTTGAAGTGATGTATGGTTCAGGATTGCGTCTTTCCGAATTAGTGGGATTGAATTGTCGTGAATTAAACCTTACCGATGGCGAAATTCGCGTAATGGGTAAGGGTAATAAAGAACGAAAATTACCATTAGGTCGAGAGTCAATTAAATGGATTAAGCATTGGCTGTCAATGCGAAATTTGTTTGTTCCTCAAGATGATGCGCTGTTTATTTCAAAATTGGGTAAACGAATTTCACCGCGTAATGTCGAAAAACGATTTGCACAATGGGGTATTAAACAAGGGTTAAGCAGTCATGTTCATCCCCATAAATTACGCCATTCATTTGCAACTCATATGCTTGAATCAAGCCGAGATTTGCGAGCAGTACAAGAGCTGCTTGGTCATGCTGATTTATCAACGACGCAAGTTTATACGCACTTGGATTTTTCACATCTATCAGAAGTTTACGATTCAGCTCATCCACGAGCTAAAAGGAGAAAATAACGATGCACTTTTATCGAACGATGAATACGATTAAAGCATTGACTTTCGATCTCGATGACACGTTATACGATAACAGTATGATTGTAGAAAAAGCGGAAGAAGAAATGGTCAAAACGCTTCAAAGTTATGAACAATTGCACACGCTTACAATATCTGAATATTTTGTTGAAAAGCATGCCGTACTTGCTTCTGATCCCGAAATTTATCATGATGTCATTGTTTGGCGAATTCAAACTATCAAATCGCTATTAAGTAAAACTAACATGCCTGTGCAAAAATTTGCAGATGTTATTGATGAATCAATAGCATGTTTTAATTTTTGGCGACACAAAATACAAGTCCCAGAGTCAACACATAAGTTATTGACAAAATTAGCCACTAAATACCCTTTAGCTGTAATTACTAATGGTAATGTAGATGTTCATCAAATAGGTTTAGGGGATTATTTTCAATTTTCGCTACGAGGTGGAGAACACGGGCGTTCAAAACCTTTTCCCGAGATTTTTGAATTGGCTTCTAACAAGTTGACTATCCCACCGCATCATATTTTACATGTAGGTGATAATTTATTGACTGATGTTAATGGTGCTATCAATAATGGTTTCTTGGCTTGCTTTATTAATATCTATAATTGTGATATTTTTCAACTTGATGATACAAGATGTTTACCTCATATTGAAATAACGCAATTGCCAGAATTGGATAATCTGCTATAATCTTACCTTTATCTGTATAGATGGACAGTAAATCTATGTAAAGATAAGTTAAAATGTATTAAGCGTAACAGTGTGTTGCGCTTAACAGCTTTATCTTTATAATTCCTGTTTGATTACAGCCAACAAAATATCTCTAAATATGATAAAAATATTAACATTTCCAACATTAATGCTGGTTGGTGTTTTTGGTTATCAAAATAGGTTTGAATATAATGGAAATTAATCAATCATTATTAGAAGATCTAAATACCGAACAACAAAATGCTACCACCACTGATAATCAATATACTATTGTTCTTGCCGGTGCAGGAAGTGGTAAAACTCGGGTTTTAGTTCATCGTATTGCTTGGCTTTGTATTGAAAAGCAATATTCTTCTGGTTCAATTTTTGCGGTTACCTTTACCAATAAAGCCGCTGCCGAAATGCAAGAACGTATTCAAGCATTAGTTGGTGAAGGGCATTTTAATGGTATGTGGGTGGGCACCTTTCATGGATTGACACACCGTTTATTGCGTATGTTTTCAGAGCAGGCTAAATTGCCGCCTAATTTTCAACTGATTGATACAGAAGACCAAGTTCGACTTATAAAACGTATTTTTCGCGAATTGCAAATCGATGAAAAACAGTGGTCAGCTAAGCAGTGTGCCGCTTTTATTTCTGCTCAGAAAGAAAAGGGACTTCGTGCCGATGATATTGTTCCGGAAGATCCTAAACAAGTTATGTGGCAAAGAATTTATCACGACTATCAAGTTATTTGTGATAAGCTTGGTTATCTTGATTTTTCGGAGTTAATTTTAAGAACCTATGAACTCCTTTGTCAAAATGAAGAAGTTTTAAATTACTGTCACCGCCGTTTTTGTAATATTCTAATTGATGAATTTCAAGATACTAACAAAATCCAGTACCGATTAGTAAAAAAATTGGCAGGTAATACCGCTAATTTAATGATTGTGGGGGATGATGACCAATCTATCTATAGTTGGCGTGGAGCGAATGCGGATAATCTTCAATTGTTTATCAATGATTACCCTGAAACTGAAATTATTCGATTAGAACAAAATTACCGTTCAACCAATAATATTTTAAATGCTGCAAATAAGTTGATAGCGAAAAATAGCAAACGGTTGGGTAAAAATTTATGGACAGATAGAGGTGATGGCGAACAGATTTTGCTTTATATTGCTTATAATGATATTGATGAAGCAAGGTTTGTTACAGGTCAAATTAAAAAGCGTCATCAAGAAGGTGATAATTACTCAAGCTGTGCTATTTTGTACCGCAGTAATGCACAATCACGAATATTTGAAGATACATTATTACAAGCTGGATTACCTTACCAAATTTATGGCTCAATTCGCTTTTATGAACGTCAAGAAGTTAAATTAGCGCTTGCTTATTTACGGTTATTGCATGATCACAATAATGATATGGCATTTGAAGCGACGGTTAATACTCCAACGCGTGGAATTGGTAGTATTACGCTAGATAGAGTTAGAACCGTTGCTAAACAACATGGTATTTCATTGTGGGATGCTTGTTTAATGTTGATCCAAACCAATGCATTGAGCGAAAGGCAATGCACTGGTTTAAGTCGCTTTTTGGATCTGATGGAATTTATCTTTGATAAAGTGGAATCGCAACCAATTTATAAGCAACTTGATATGATTATTAAATTATCGGGTATATTGCAAATGTATGAACAAGAACCCGGTATAAAAGGACAATCAAGGCTAGAGAATCTTGAAGAATTAGTATCAGCGGCTGAGCAATTTTATCATTCTAATGAAAATACGGTTATTCAAGATAGCGAAACAGGTAAAACTTTGACTATTCTAGAATCATTCTTAGCATACACTTCGCTAGAAAGCCGAGATGTAATTAATGAACAAGATTCAATTCAATTAATGACATTACATTCAGCGAAAGGTCTTGAGTTTGATAATGTGTTTATTGTTGGACTAGAAGAAGGGTTATTCCCAGACCAACGATCAGCACAAGATCCTGAAAAAATGGAAGAAGAACGGCGTCTTGCTTATGTCGGCATCACTCGAGCACGTAAACGCCTAACACTATCATTAGCTCAGATAAGGCGTTTATATGGACGTGAAGAACGCAATTTACCTTCACGTTTTTTAAATGAATTACCCGTTGAAGCATTAAACGAAATCAGTCATCAAGACTTTATCAGAGCATCTGATCGAAAAGAATATAATGACTACAAAAAAACTTATCCTAAAAAAGTACGTCAAAATGATGATGGTTATAGATTAGGTCGTAAAGTGCTACATAACCGTTTTGGTGAAGGAACCATTGTTTGTATTGATGGTGAAGGTGATCACCGGCGAGCACAAATTGCTTTTGTTAATGAAGGAATTAAATGGTTAGTTATTAAATTAGCAAATTTAACTTTATTGTAGACGTTATTAAGCTATTGTACTATTAAGTGATTAAACGGGAATTGGTAATTAAATTCCCGTTTTTATTTGTTTTATTGATCTGCTTGATCTTTTACTGATTCAGAAAAAATCAGGTCGAATGACTGATCGGTTCGGTTGCAAAGCCAATTATCATTTACATAATCAAAATGATAACCTTGCTTGCGTGTAGCTAACCAAATTTGGAATAGAGGTTCTTGAGTGTTAACAATGATTTTACTGCCATTAGGAAAACTAACGGTAATGACATTACCATTGGTTTCATAGTCCAAATCAATATCATGTTCATCTGCATAATTATCTAAAAATAGTTCGATTTTATTAAATAATTGATCGGTCAGGGTATGGAATTGTGTGATATTCATAAAGGTATAATCATTCTAATAAATAATGGTGTGATATTAGTATAAATGGATATACTCTGCCACAGCAAGGTGGCTAGAGTAAAATAAGTGTAGATTTAATTGTTATTAATTAGCAAGAGGTAAAGAACAGGCAATAACAAGCAACTTACGTTGTTCATTATCTTGTGTTATTGCTGTCCAGCGATTTGGTATTTCAATTGTATTAACTAATTCGCCGTCACCAAAGTTATTTTTGATAGTTCTTAACTTGCCTTTTGCCAACTCCATTTTGTCACAGTTAGCATAATAATCAATTCTGATAGAATTATAGAGTGTTTCAGTACCATCATCATTTTTTTGTCTGAGTTCAGGACTGTAATTAGTCACTTCGCTAAATACACGAATTCGGTTATTAAAAGGATGAAGTTTAATTGATTGTCTATCTAAAAACGAATAACCAATAATGTTATCTTCTGTCGATTTAGAGGTAGGAATAAATTGTTTACCTACTCTAGGATCTTTTAAACTTTCAGCAGCTGTATTTGTTTGGGTATCCGTACTGTTTTTTTCTTCAACTGCATGACTGAATGTTGCAAAAGAAAAGAGAATTAAAAATAAACTGATCTTTTTCATTTAAATGTTATCTCCATCTTTTGAAGTCGTTTCTGTCGTATTAGTTTGTGGTTGAGATTGTTGATTTTCTTTTTCTTTTTGCATTTTTTCTTTATATGCTTTAATGCGTTCTTGTTGCTCAGCTTCTTGTTTTTCTATGATTGTTTTTAGATCTGGACGATCCTCAAGAAGAATTTCTTTTTTCAAATCCCCCTGAAGAGAACAAAAAACACTAGTTTGATTGTTGGCAAAATTTTCTAAATAAAGTGCTTTACTAATTGTTCCAAATTTTGGTGTAACACCGTCAATAGCATAAGGGTCATCTTGCCATTTCATCGGTTTTGCGTTGAAATCATAAATTTTAGCGTTTGCTATATAAGCATTAGTATTGTAGGGTAACCAACTAATATTATTTAAAGTGCTTTTAACTTCATCTTCTTGATTATCAAAAATAAAGCCCCAGTACAGATAAAGACCAGATAATGTGGTTTTAACATAGATATTTTGATAGCCAATAATTTTTAACCCTCGATACTCTAATGGTTTTTTAAACATGACTTTATTTTTATCGTCTTGTTGACTCGATTCAATGGGGATGTGGGTTACATTATTAGCAGTGACGGCTAAATCGACATAGTTTCTCATTGATTCTTGATGTTTATCAAGCTGTTTGTAAAACTGATTATCACATTGCAGAAAGGTATCTATTACCTCATCTGTTTCACTATGCTCATCATTAGTTTGTGCAAAAGACATACAAGAAATAAATGAAGCACAAACAAGCACAGAAAGTTTTTTTAAAAGCATGGTGAGTCCCTTTGACCGTTATTACACTTATTATTTCGGGGTAGTATTGTAAGATAATGTAAATGTCAATGTCAATCTCAATTAATATTATGTAAATTTTCAATAAAAACCATCAGATAACCGTTTTTAAAAGATATCTTAACCGAATCATTAATTGCCTTATTTCGTAAACTAACTATTCCTCCTAATGATAGTGTTTGATTAATTAAAGGATATTGAAAACCAGTGATGGTTAATTGAGTTACTTTAGAAAATGGTATTAATGAAATAGTATGATCTTTTACGTTATCAATTTTTTGCTCATGTTTGGCAAGAAAAAAACGGCAATAATTATCATAAAAAGTGATTTGATACTGACAGTAATATTTAATTGCGACGGAAATATTTCCCAAAAAATGATCGCTAGCATGACCACTCGCACCATAAATATCAAATTTTGTTATTTCTTTACTAGCTAAAAATAAAATAGCTTTTTCAAAATCAGTCTTACTTTGATCGGGGGTATGGATGATTTTGGTTTTAGAGGGAATTGTGCTATTAGGGTTATAACTGTCCAAATCACCAATAATAAAATCAGGTTCGATTGACAATGTTGATAAATAGTTATGGTAAGCGCCATCGGTTGCGGCAATATAAGTATAGTCATCTATATCTGTTGGATAAAACTTGGGTGGTTCACCATTGACAAATAACAGTGCGGTATTGCTTTTCATGACCATTTCCTTTTATCTGTTTATAAAGCGAGTGTATAAGCCATGATGATAGCATCCTCTTGATGGCCATCGATTGTTGGGTAATAGTTTTTTCGAACCGTTATTTGGTTAAAACCTAGTGTATGATACAGTTTAATTGCAGGGCTATTTGATTGCCTAACTTCAAGCCAAAGCGTTGAAATCGGGCAGGGTGATTTTATAGTGAGTAACGCTTCAATTAAATGATTGAGCAAAGCCTTTGCCAATCCCTGCTTTCTAAAATCAGGGTGGATGGCAATATTAAATAGATTAGCTTCATCAAAAGCCTGTTGGCAGATACAAAATCCAACAATTTGCTTATTAATCGTTATTTTAAAATTTAAATAACGATCACCTTGGTTTGAAAAGAATGTCTGTTTTGACCAAGGAATAGCATGACAAATTTGCTCTAATTCAAAAGCTTTTGTTAAATCATGCTCAGTTAGGGTGGAAATAGTTTTCATATTGACATAATTGTTGCCAAAGTTGGCGTTTTTGTTGTGGTGTTTTAGCAAGCTGATCTAAGCTAGCGGTTTGAATGGTTAATGGATTTTGCCAAGATTCTTCTGGTTTTATATCAATAAACCAAACTACGGTTTTAATATCACTTGCTGGTACAATAAGCTGAGATGGTGTTAATACTAACACCTGATCTTGAGTAAGACGAATCGCATTTAATATATCCAAATAGATTTTTTGAGTTGGCTGCGCTTTGGCAACAACAATCAAACGGATTTTATTGCTAATCTGGGTGGCAATTTCGCCTTTAAAGGCATTTGTATTACGCAAAACATATTGTGTAATATTACACTGCTTTAGATACCAATCTTGTTGCGTCATTATCGACTTACTGTTTTTTATTAGAGATTAAAGATAGTTAATTGTATAATCAACGCATCAATTTATAAAGGTTTTTCATTGAGGAAATATGTCCACATCCGTTTTTACTCCAGCAAGTCAAGTACTTGAGCGTCATCAAGAATTTTTTTACGATAAAAATGTGATCATCGCTGGTGACATTCAAGACAGTTATCCGGCTATGATGTCGGCAAATCAAGTTAAAATTCATTGCACACAATTTCATACTTATTTACGTTTAAAAAATAGTGCTCGTGGCAAGTATACCTATTTTTCATTGTTGCCAGAAGCTGAACTATATGCCAGCATGGATACACTGATTTACTATTGGCCAAAAACAAAAAGTGAAGCACAGTTTCAACTCTCTTATTTATTAAACAATATGCCAAAAGGCAGTGATATTTTTATTATTGGTGAAAATAGAACAGGCGTAAAAAGCGTTGAAGCGTTATTAAATCAATTTGGCACAATCCAAAAAATAGATAGTGCAAGGCGTTGTGGTTTATACCATTTTCAAGCTGAAGATCGTTTGGCATTTGATCTTAATGAATGGTGGTTAAGCTATCATTTAACGATCGAAAATCAAGATATCGAAATTAAAAGTTTACCAGGCGTGTTTAGTCAAAAAAGCTTGGATGCTGGTAGTGAACTGCTTTTAAATGCATTAATCGAACATTCAGACATTATAAAAGGTAATGTATTAGATGTGGGATGTGGTTCTGGTATACTATCAACGGTTATTGGTAAATTATATCCCGAAATTACATTAACTTTATCAGATGTTAGCAGTGCAGCAATTGCTTCAAGTCAAGCGACACTAAATAATAACAACGTAAAAGCAACCGTTGTGGCGAGTGATGTTTTTTCTAACTTAAATGATAAATATCATTTAATTGTTTCTAATCCACCTTTTCATGATGGAAAACAGACCGATTACACGGCTGTTAATACGTTAATCAAAGAAGCAAAAAAACATCTAAAATTAAATGGCTATTTGTGCATTGTGGCAAATTCATTTTTACCGTATCAAACCATTTTAGATGAAACATTCAAAAGTGTTGAAGTGATTGCACAAACGACTAAATTTAAGGTTTATTTAGCAAGTCATTAATAAGTGTAGTTTGTTTATTTTGTTTAAAAAATAGGGCGATGTTATCGCCCTATTTATAAAATTTAAACTTAAACCTAAACTTAAACTGATTTCACTACTATTGATATAGTATCTGGATTAAGAAAGCGCCTCTTTTAATGCCTGTATTTCATAATCGGTAAAATCACAGCGTGTAAAGTTTTGATTAAGAATAATAGGAACGGGATTATTTTCTCCTATTACGGCCAAAGCATTACATTTATTTTTAATCACATCACCTATAATGATTGGTCCATCATTTGAGTTTTTATCAAAATTGGCTACATATTTAACATTGACGCCTTGCAAATTTTTCACATTATATAAAGCTGCTACTATTTTACCGTAAGATTTTAATTTAATTGGAACAACGACAGGTGTTAATTTTTGCCCATTAATTTCATCGATAACTTTTAACATTTTATATATTCTTAAAATACTTACTAACCCCATCCATATAAGTGATGTAAAAAAAAGAATAATAATAGTCGTAATCACAAATTGAGTCCGCATATTCTCAATGGCTAAATTGATGGTTACTAGTGATGGGTTATTAGCAGAAGCCACAGTTACAACTCGGTAATTTGCTTTTTTTCCGCCAATGAGAATGTAATCACGCTTAATAACTTTTCCTGTTTTAGTGGTAATTTTTACTGAACAATTATCAATCATACTCTTTACACGACATTTCCCTTCTACATGGTAGTTAACCACAACGGGGTTACGTGATATTCTATAAGTATCAATTAATCCAGGATAATATGTCAGGGCTGTAAACATAGCTAATACAAAGAACAACATTGCCGCAAACATTAATTTTAATTGCTGCAATTTTCCTTCTTGCTTTAGTTTCATAACCTTTAAAGGGCGAGTAGGAAATACTTCTACTAATTTATTTCTCAATTCCATTTTATATTTCTTATTTATTATCATTAAAACTTAATGATTAAATACTAAGTTGCTAACTTAAAAGTTAATCTTTAATAGTAATTAATTATTGTAATGTTTAATGATAATCAAATCAAATAACCCTAGAAAACTGCTGTTGCCGTGCCATTTTCCGCATATAAATATCAAAGCACATGCAAATATTGCGTATTAGCAAATGTCCTTTAGGTTGGACTGCAATCACTTGCTTATTCATTGCGACTAAGCCATCTTTTTGCAATGGCGCTAGTAATTTTAAATCTTCAGCAAAATAATCATCAAATTGGATTTGGTATTGCTGTTCAATAACATTTTTATCTAAATGAAAATGGCAGATAAGTTGTTTAATTACATCACGACGGATCTTATCGTCTAAACTTAAATTAAACCCTTTCCATAGTGCATTACCCAAATTTTCTACTTGGTTTTGATACTGTTTTAGATCCTTTTGATTCTGTGCATAACTATCACCAAGCATACTAATGGAAGAAACCCCAAGCCCAAGTAAATCGGCATCTCCTTGCGTGGTATACCCCTGAAAATTACGATGTAATTTATTTTCTTGTTGGGCAACAGCCAATTCGTCAGTAGGTTTAGCAAAATGATCCATACCGATAAATTGGTAACCAGCATTAGTGAGTTTTTCAATACTGGTTTGTAAAATTTGCAATTTTTGATTGGCATTAGGCAAATCATCATCTTTAATTTTACGTTGTGCTGCAAAACGGCTAGGCAAGTGGGCGTAATTAAAGACACTTAACCGATCGGGCGAAATAGCAATGACTTTATTTAATGTTTCAGTAAAACTGGCAACGGTTTGTTTGGGTAAACCATAAATAAGATCTAAACTAATTGAATGAAAATGATTTTTACGCGCTTGCTCAATTAGTGCACGGATTAAGTTTTCATCCTGCTTTCGATTAATTAGGTTTTGTATTTCATCATTAAAATCTTGAATTCCCATACTTAATCGATTAAAGCCAACATGGGCTAAATGATCAATCGTTTCGGGGGTAATTTCACGAGGGTCGATTTCGATTGATAGCTCAGCGTCATGAGCAAAATGAAAGTGCTTTCTTAATGATGCTATTAAACGAGATATTTCATCATTTGTTAAAAATGTTGGCGTACCCCCACCCCAATGCATCTGTGTGACTGTGCGATTATTAAATAATTTTGCACGTTCGGCAATTTCAATATCTAAAATATCAAGGTATTTGGTAACTTTTTGCGTTTGACGAGTGATGAGCTTATTACAACCACAAAAATAACAAAGTTTATGGCAAAACGGAATATGCACATAAAGCGATAATGGCTTTGTAGGATAAGCTGTTGCTGCTGATAAAAAATCCTGCTCATTGAAATTTTCATTAAATTCAAGTGCTGTCGGGTAAGAAGTATATCTTGGACCAGAATAGTTATATTTTTCAATTAATGCTTGATCCCATAATTGCGTATTGCTCATCTAATTACTTCCGTTTAAGTCTATAGTTGTTGTTATTTTTATGTCGTTTTAATAGTGGTTTTTGCTGAGTTCTAATCTTCGTTTTAATTTTAATGCGATTTGTTTTATTTAAATATAACAATGTACAAATTAATAACCCAAAATATAAACTTAACATAATTAACATTAGCATTATGGTTGGCTCGCTTTTAGGTTATTAATTTACAGGTTTGAATTGTGGGCAAATATTTAACCGTTGTTAAAGTTAGCATCTTGCCCATATTGAAAAACACTATTACAGATGGTTTTATATTTTATCATTAGTTACGTTTTAACAAACTGACAATATCTTCTTTCTTTTCGTCTTCATCTTCAAGCTCATCAAAATCGTCATCGGTATAACCAAGTTCTTGCATTAACTCATCAATTCGATTTAATTTGCTGTCAAGATAAGCTTGTTGCTCTTTAGTTAGTTTGCTATTTTGCTCGACTAAATCAAGTAACATATCTAATTTTGGATCGTTTTCTAATTGTTCTAATTCTTGTTGTGGTGATAAAACCGTTTTACTTGGTTTAGATTGCTTAACAGGTTTTACTCTATTACTAGAATCTTCAGCAATTAAAGAAATCGGTTTTTTACTACCAATACGCGGATCCTTTACCACTTTTGACGTGTTTTTATTCTTGTTGGATTCGCCATTATTAAAACGTGATCCGCTTGGCAATCCCTTATGCTTACGTTTACGTTTCAGTTCACGAGACTCTTCATTGATCTCTTGACGGCTCTTTTTCGCTTTTTGTTTTGATTTATTTTTTAACATACAATCTCGGTCTAATATTAGGGTTACTTATCAATAAGCATATTTTATCAGTAAGTCTAAAATATAGCTATGATAGACACACTATGCATAATTTATGATTGTAAAAAAAGAGATTCATGTATAATCTGAGCGCAATAAATTAGTTAGATTTAATTAGAGAACACAATAAAATGAAAAATCATTTAAGCCCTTATATGCAGTTTAATCGCCAAGAATGGGCAGGTTTGCGTAATGCGGTACCTATGACGCTAACATCGGAAGAGATCACCTCTTTACAAGGTATTAATGAAGACTTATCAATCGATGAGGTCAGTGAAATTTATTTACCTCTATCAAGATTATTAAATTATTATATCAGTAACAGTTTTAGTCGGCAGGCGGTATTATCTAAATTTTTAGGTAAAAGCCAAAAAATTCCTTACATCATCGGTATAGCTGGTAGTGTTGCGGTGGGTAAAAGTACGACTGCTCGTGTATTGCAAGCATTATTAACTCGCTGGCCAGAACACCGCAAAGTCGCATTGGTGACAACTGATGGCTTTTTATACCCCAATAAATACCTTGAAGAACGTGGTATTATGAATAAAAAAGGGTTTCCACAATCTTATGATATTAAAAAACTCATTAATTTTGTTGCTGATGTCAAATCAGGACAAGATAAAGTTAAAGCGCCAGTTTATTCTCATCTAGTTTATGACATTGTTGAAGGGGAAGAAATTGTTATTGATAGCCCTGATATTTTGATTCTTGAAGGATTAAATGTTTTACAAGGCACCATAAATTATACCCAAGCTAATAACCGTGTTTTTGTGTCTGACTATGTTGATTTTTCAATTTATGTTGATGCTGAATTACCATTGTTACATGATTGGTATGTGAACCGGTTTTTAAAATTTAGAGCAGGCGCTTTTAGTGACCCTAACTCTTATTTCAACCATTATTCACAGCTACCAGAACAAGAAGCGATCGATATTGCTAATCGCCTTTGGCGTGAAATTAATGAATTAAATCTAATTGAAAACATCCTACCAACTAAAGAAAGGGCAAGCTTAATTTTAACTAAAGGTAAAGATCATAAAGTTGATTTGATTCAGTTAAGAAAATAAATTAATAGGAGTCTATATGAAATCAGTAATTCGATTAGCGACTAAATTAAGCATAACCACTTTGGCTATTTTATTTTCAATTGGTGCTAATGCCTATGACCATGTAGAAGGGCTAACCTGTGAAGGCAAAAAACAGGCTATTGAAGTCGAAATTGAACAAGCCAAAAATCACTCCAACACTCACAAAGTTGAAGGTCTTCAAAAGGCATTAGAAGATATTAATAATCATTGTTCAAATAATGATTTAGAAGAAAAATACAAAAAAAGAGTCCAAGAAAAAACAGATAAAGTTACCCAAATAACCCACGAATTGGATCAAGCAAAAACAAAAGGTAATAAACAAAAAATGACCAAACAACAAACAAAATTAATCGATGCCAAGCAAGAACTTAATGAAGTCAAAGCTGAATTAGCTAAATTTTATAAAGAACTCGAAAAAAATAAGTCAACTAACAGCGTGTCGCACTGATTTTGCAATAATGTTTTTATCATAAACCCCATCACTAGCGACTAGTGTTGGGGGATATTTAGGCTTCTGCATAATATCTTAGCCTTACTAGACTTTTTTATTTAAAAAGAGTATGGTGTGCGGCTTGTTACGTGGTTCGTAAACCTCCCACGCTAAAAAACTAAGGAAACAGCATGAGTAAAATTACACTATTAGGCGATCAGTCCGTTCGCTATCCAACGACCTATTGTCCTGAAATACTAGAAACATTCGACAATAAACACCCAAATAACGACTATTTTGTTAAATTCAACTGTCCTGAATTTACCAGTCTTTGCCCAATAACAGGACAACCTGATTTTGCAACGATTTATATTTCGTATGTACCTAATATCAAAATGGTCGAAAGCAAATCGCTAAAACTCTACTTATTTAGCTTCCGCAATCATGGTGATTACCACGAAGATTGCATTAATATCATTATGAAAGATTTGATTAAACTAATGGATCCTAAATATATTGAAGTTTGGGGCAAATTCACACCACGCGGTGGGATCTCAATCGATCCATATGCTAACTATGGTAAAGCTGGCACTAATTGGGAACAAATTGCACTAAACCGTTTAGCTAATCACGATCTTTATCCTGAAAAAGTCGATAATCGCTAATCTATAATTTATCTAAACAGGAACCGTTAATGCAAACTCGCAAAGCACTCGTTATATTTTCGGGCGGGCAAGACTCAACCACTTGCTTGCTACAAGCCATTGCTGATTATGGGCGTGAAAACGTCCAAGCAATCAGCTTTCACTATGGTCAACGCCACGCCATTGAGCTTGAAAAAGCCGAATGGATTGCCAAAGATTTAGGTATAAAGCAAACCGTCATTGATACATCAGTAATTAAACAAACCACTAACAATGCACTTATTGATAACACTCAAGAGATCAAAGCTGCTCAAAATGGCGACTACCCCAACACCTTTGTTGACGGGCGCAATATGCTCTTTTTACTTTTAGCTGGCTGTTATGCTAAGCAACAAGGCATTTGTGACATTATTATTGGCGTTTGCGAAACCGATTTTAGTGGGTACCCAGATTGTCGCGATATCTTTATTAAATCAATGAATGTATCGATGAATTTAGCTATGGATTATACCTTTAATCTTATTACGCCACTGATGTATTTAACCAAAGCCCAAACGTGGGAAATGGCCGATAAACTAGGTTATCTTGATTATGTTCAAAAACATACTCACACCTGTTATTACGGTGTAGAAGGGGGATGTGGTAAATGCCCTAGTTGCTTACTGCGTGATAAGGGCTTACAGGAATATATGACTAAGACTAGATAAATTAATGAACAACTGGGTTCTCTCACCCCATTAAAAAGGAAAAAAGATGTATTTGAACACTCATTCAGAATCGATAGAAACAAACTTTACTCGTAAACAACAACAAAAAGCCCTTTACTGGTTGGCCTTTTTTCATATTTTAGTTATTGCTTCAAGCAATTATTTAGTCCAAATCCCGTTTGATATTTTTGGTTTTCACACCACATGGGGAGCTTTTACATTTCCGTTTATCTTTTTAACTACCGATTTAACCATTCGAATTTATGGTGCAAGTTTAGCAAGAAAGATTATCTTTGTAGTAATGATTCCAGCCTTGCTATTTTCATACTCTATTTCGGTATTATTTTTTGAAACCCATTGGGTTGGGTTATCGGCATTAGCGGAATTTAATAGCTTTGTCTTTCGTATTGCATTAGCTAGCTTTGCTGCTTATTTAGTTGGACAATTGATGGATATTACTGTCTTTAACTATTTAAGAAAAAACAAATCATGGTGGGTTGCCCCAACAGCATCGGCAATTTTTGGAAATGCTATTGATACCGTTGTCTTTTTTGCTATTGCATTTTATCAAAGTAGTGACGAATTTATGGCAAACCACTGGGCCGAAATTTCGTTAATGGACTATAGTTTTAAAATTCTAATTTGTGGATTATTCTTCTTACCACTTTATGGGGTGATTTTGAATTTTATTTTAAAAAGATTAGTGGCAGATTATAAAGCTAACTGATTATTATCATCTGCTTTTTATTATTAAGGGGGATTGAAATCCCCTTATATTATTTAAAACAGGTGTTTTTAACTCTAAAAAACTTCAATAAAATCAATACCTTTCCTGACTGATTTTTTTTGGGGTTTTTGCGTTGCTTTTTAACACAAAAACAACTCACAAAAAAGACCTAAGGTTATGCTGTCTGTCTTGTTACGGCGTCGGGGCAGCCGAAGGCCACATTCTGAAGCCAAAGCGTGGGTTGTCAGGGAATTCGCTTTAATTCCCTGACTCGGACGTGGGCACGATAGCTATTTTATTCGCAAAAAGTCAAAACGTCCGAAACCTCTGCACCTAATCCATTCTATACACCAACAAAAAAAGGCCTGATTTTCCACCAAAAAATCAGTCAGAAAAGGTATTGATTTTATTGAAGTTTTTTCAATGCATTTTTATCAAACAAAACCACCCCCAAAAAAACCAAAGCAACGCTTTCTTACCCTAACAAATCTTTACAATAAATTAACAAAAAAAGTGGCAGATTATTCGCCAT
>NZ_WTFA01000023.1:0-19742 GCF_009795755.1 Gilliamella sp. Pra-s60
TTATTTGAAAAGGCTTTAGACATAAAAAAACCTGCTAGAAGCAGGTCTTAGAATTTGGTGATTGGTGCCCGGACGCGGAATCGAAGATACAGTTTAAAGTATTGGTATTATTGGGTTGGAGGAATTGAAGTTGGGGAATGTATCCGAAGTTGTATCCAAAAAATAATTTGTAATATACTAAAC
Organism: Gilliamella sp. Pra-s60; assembly: GCF_009795755.1. Lineage (NCBI taxonomy): Bacteria > Pseudomonadati > Pseudomonadota > Gammaproteobacteria > Orbales > Orbaceae > Gilliamella > Gilliamella sp. Pra-s60. The sequence continues at coordinate 184 of NZ_WTFA01000023.1, forward strand.
ATCCAAATTATAATATATGAGCTTTAAAATTGAATAAATAATATTAAATTTGCTCTATTCTTTAATAGGGAATGTTAATAAAATAGGTGAATTTTTGTCATTTATGCCCTCGATAACTTAAATCATAAAAATTGGTTAAAAATTAGCGCAAAATTTAAAAAAATCTAATATTTTCGTTCAATACCGCCGTTTTGAGAAGGGCTATCAATTTTAATGTAATCTATGGTTATTCCATTTGATTTTGATTAACTTATGAATCTGTTTGTGATAAATTCTGTTTCATTATTAACTCATATTTTTAATAGATAACCTTGGTATTGGGCTAGTCTAACTAGCAAGTAATTTTACCAACGAAAAACTGACTTTTATATCACTGCTTCACGATTAAAATCATCAATGACATCAAAAGTTCTAAATCGATGGTGGCCTTGAGAACTATCACTCATAAAATATAAATCAATATTATCCCTGATGATATGGTATTGATGATAGTTTAGGATAATTCTGAGGTAATCGTTTGTTACGTTTAACGTAAATTTTGAGCTTTTATTGTCGATAAAAGCTATGAATCCGTTTATGATTATTCGCCTATTTCTGTTTTCTGATTTGATGAAAATATTGGGGAGCGCCCTAATGTAAATACTTATCCATTATTGACTTAAGTAATGAAATACTCATAGAGTCATCTGACGATTTAGGTTGATGGCAGTAAGCTCAACGACTTAAATTCACAATATTACAATGCATTTTAATTGTTACACTGTATTGTGATAGTAGTAAGAGTACCCAACTCTGACGAATTGACATCATTACTATATTTTTTATAATTTGTTTCTGAAGCAGATATGTTAAGCTAAATTCGGTATATATTTATTGGGGTTTACGACTTTCAGCTTCCAACTCCTAACTCCCAACTGTTTTAATCACTTAATCCCAGATGATTGCATACAGCCATATTTATCTCATCATTTATAAAAGGTAGGCATTGACATATCTCATTTATAACGACAAGTTCTTTTACTGTAATGTTTTAAGAGATAATTACAATTAAATAATTCTATTTTAAAAATAAAATTAAGTTTTTCATCATAAAAAATTTAAATATTTTCTATATGAAATAATGGATAATATTTCACAAAATAATAAATTTACGATATTTTTCGACATTTAAAAATATGCAACTATATTATTTAATCAGTTGCAGTAAAATCGTGTTCAAATGCTTTTCTTGAACGATATAGAAAATATTTATTTAGAACATATTCAGCGAAAGGATCTTCCAATTTCCGAACTCTTTTTATATTAGACTTCCATTTATTTTCTTTTTCTGAATAAGTTAGTATGAAATTTTGATCCTCATTCGGTTTGCCAATAATTTTTGGGATTTCTATTTTTAGCTCGGTTGGTATTGGTTGAGGGTCTGTATTTGAGAGATTGCGAAGTAAAACTTCAAATCTTTTTCCTTGTCCTCCTATATCAAGAATTCTTGGTTTTGAACTCTGACTAGAAAAAGTAGCTTCTCCTTGTTCATTAAAAGTACATAAATCAAGTACATTTATATTAACATAGAAAGAAAGATTAAATTCTACATACCATTGACTATTATCTTTTGCATGCTCACTAAAGGCATAGCAGATACCTGATCTTAATTTATCAGCTAATTTATCAATAATATTGTTGTTATCTTTTTTAGAAATAGGGGCTAAAATAGCAATATCCGTTTTTCTTTTTCCATTTCGTCTAATCGCGATTTCACAAGGTTGAGCAATTAATATATATTCACTTTCACCAATTTTAAAAATATCACCATTTGATATAGGCATATGAATTTTATTAATAATATCTTCATTTGTCCATACCTCCTGTCTTCTCATAGCTATAAATTCAGCATAAGATTTAGATTCAGAACTAGTCGTACTAATGTTACCTTCTAATGATTCTCTAATATTACGTAATTTTATAATATCTTCTATTATATTTGGAGTCGTAGATATTAATTCCGACAAAACTTTTCTCTGATGTAGATGATATATTCTATCTAATAATTCTAATTCAGATACACCTTCCTTATTTGTCGAGCCAAAAATAACATCCTCTAATTCATGAATATTTGAATTAATTAAAAGATCTGTAATATCATTAATATTTTTATTTAAATTATTTTTCAGGCTATAAGCCATTTTAGTTAATGTGCGTCTCACTAAAAGAGTTTTTAAAGCGGGGATAAGATTCGTTTTCACCTTTTCTGGCTGTGCAAATTTTGACTTTGAAAGTACTTGAACACAATATGATGGTAGATTCGGAATTAAGCCTTTTAGATCGGAATAAGTATCTTTTCTAATCTTTTCTACTTCCTCCTCATTATCTTGACATTTGTGGGTAAATAGAATGCAAATCGGAAAATTAGAATTAATTGCATCTTTTTGCTGTGTCTCTTCTATACTTTTTCGCAGTATCTCTTCTATAATCATGATTCCATCATTTTTAGTGCCACCTTCATTGTCAAATTCTTTATCAATTAGAAAAAGTTTATTTTGATTTTTACTCATCAGTTCATATTTCCTTTCTTTCCAATCAAATAAAGATATTTTTTCTACCTTAAAAAAACTATTTAATGTGTCTACAATATTTTGTATAGCGGATACAGTAAGTTCTTCTTCAGAAAATTTACTTTCCAATTGTTTTAATATCAAATCCAAATTAGTACCATTTGAATGTAATTTATCTTTGATATTTTTTAATATAGGCCCTTTATTGTTGTTATACTGTTTTAAATCCAATCCCAAGATAGCCTCAAGCTCATCAATGTCTTGAGCATTAGCATCTAAAATACTCTCGATTTGGTCAACTATATTATCAATATTTATATCTTTTTCCTTTTCGTTAATTGAAGTTTGAGAAAAGTTATCGTCAATCCAAATGATTTCTTCAATACCAATTGCTTTAGATAATAAGTTTGTTACTTTAGTTTCCATCCGAGATAGCCCCAGTCATATCAATTTCAAATTTATATTTTCGGTTTCTTGAATTAAGTTCATTTAACAAACGAATATTACAGCCTCTTTGATTCAATATTTTATTTGTTATAAATAACCCTAATCCTTGGCCATTAACTTTATCTGTCGTAAACATTTCAAATAATACTTGATCCATTCCCTCTCTTATTCCAGGACCTGTGTCCCAAAGAATAAAACCTGTCGGAGTATATTGAATAAAAATCTTCTTTTGATCATTATTATTAATTTTATAGAAATGATTTAGCCAATACTCACTATTTCTAACAAGGTTATCAATGATCTGAGTAAACTTGCCTTTATTAAATTTAATATTTATTGATAATTGTTCATCCAATAAAATAAATTTAATTTCTTCCGATTTAAACCGCTCTTCCCTTAACTCAATATAGTTTTGTGCAACGGATAGAATATTAAGGTCATCCATCTTCTCTCTTCTCGAACGAAGCATTGGATTGATTAATGTTACATCTTTAGCTATAACCTGAGTTGTTCTAATAATGGTATTGATTTGGGAATATATATTTATATTTTGTATGTTTAAAGATTGTAATGACTTTTTAATCTCATTAGCATTTAAGGTAATATCATCTAACTGAGGGTTTATTTCATGTGCTAAATTTTGCGCTGCTAATCCAATCGCTGTAAAATCATAAAAATCATCAATTTGTTTTTCAAACTGCTCTAGCCTATAAATAATTTTATCAGCCGATATTTCATGAGATACAAGAGTATTTAAAAAACCATCATATTCAGAATTGAATGCGAGGTACTTTTCATTCACTAGATTTACTTGATTTTTTAGTATTTGAATTACTTCACGCGCTTTATCATCAAGAAATAAGTCATTTAATGCTGAATCTATACTTTTTTTTGCATTTTCGATAACTACAACTGTTTCTTTAGAGGATTGGTATACTTTTTCTTTTTTACTTTTAGCATTAGACGTTAAATTTTTTATTTCTAGAATGGCATCTTCGGCATTGAATGTTTCTGGTCTATTATTTTCTAATAAATTTTTATTTTCAGTAAAAGTGATACTTGCTCTACGGGATCTATTAAGAAATTGATTAGAAAATGCAATCATTTTTTTTGCAATAGACATAAACCCGTTATATGCTTCATTTTCTACAAAACCTTGTCGATCTGATTTTTCCTTAAGGCTTTCACCTTCATAAGCAGGAAAGGAAAAATAACCAATAGTATTTTCTGGGCGTAATGAGTAAAATCCTTCACCAGATGTTTTATCTTTAGCCAACCCAAGCCAATCATCTTCTGATTTACCAACTCTGAACTGTCCTTTATATACACCGATTCCTGTTAATGTCTTTACCAATTCAATATTTATATCTTCTAATCCAGATTCATTGGATAATATCCTAAATGCCTTATTTCCTAAAAAAATATAATTCCATTCAGCTACAAAATTACCTGGAGATTCATATGGAGTTTTATAGGCAGTGATGTCTTGCCAGTTATACTCTTGAGAAAACTCCATAAACCAATCAGTTTCTTTTTGGTTATTTAGTTTTTTTAATTTATATTCTTTTAAATTACTAACCTCATTTAGGAAATTATAAAATTCTTGTCCATTGTCTGACTTAATAAATTTATTGTATCTACTTTCCGATTGAGTTTTGGTTCCTAAATAATAGGGTAATTTAACTTTTCCTAAACAACATAAAATCCCATTTTTATATTCGAAGTTAAATTGAACTACTGCTATTTTTAAAACGTCTTCAGTTAATTTTGATAAATCAATATCGTTTTTATCTATATTTAAAAAGACATTAAAGTTTTCGTCTATTTTAAATGGTGATATGAGAGAAGATAACTTTGTTTGAAGCTCTCTCTTTGATTCAGTACTTTTCCATTTATCAAGATCCGTAAGTCCGATAATTTCTAATTTTGTTCCTCTGTTTCGAGCTTCATTTTGCGATAATTGAACCGGTATATTATCTAATGTAGTACCAGGGCGAAATTCATCCCAATTTAATTGAACAAATAAACTAGGAATATCTTTATCAGTAGATGTATTTAATCTTAAGACACTACCTAATTTCATTGAACTTAATCGACCTAAACCTTTATCACCTTGGTAACTTCTATGATGTTTTTTGGTTAGTTTATATTCTTTTTTTAACTTTTGTTTTTCAGAATAACTTATAGTTAGCCAACCTTTAGATATTTGTTGTTGAGTCATGCCAACGCCATCATCTTCAATTGTTATTCTACCTTTATAGGTAACGCCTGAAATTTCTTCTTGATAAGTTGTATCAATATTTACAACACACCAATCAGAATCAGCGTCATAGCTATTTTTTACTAATTCTAGTATTGCTTGCTCAGGGTCTGAAATCAGTTCCTCACCAAGTTGCCTAACAACATTAGCATCAATTTTTAATTTAAGTGGTTGCTGCTCTTTAAGATTATTTGAAAAAGTTTCCATATATATTACTTAATATTTAAATTATCATTATTAAAACGATTAGTTAATTCTCCGATGAATAATAACATATTCTTTATTCATTGAAAGAACCGATTTATTATTAACTTTAGAGGTCAACCTCGGAATTCTTTTATTAGGAATATCCCGATTACTTTTGTGAATATTTTTAAAGTTTTTATATTCTAAATATTCCTGTGTTATAGAAGTTAAATTAATATTTATACCATCGACTGTGCGATTACCCAGTGTTAAAACAATATATTTATTTGTCACTCGACATAACTCATCAAGAAATATGAAATAATCTTTAAAGAAACAGATAACTTTTTTTTGCTTAGAAGTGGAAATTTTTTCAAGATATGGTTTTATGAGAAGATTTCCTTTTTCATTATCAATAAGGCCTTTGTAGTTACCACCTAAGCTTCTTCGATCTATAGAAGAATAGTTGTCTAATTCCCATCCATCAAAAACGAGATCTTTTTTGTCAATCCAATGCAATGCTAAGGAAGAAAATTGCCCATATGGTACCGTTGTTGCGTTATCACCATAAGGTGGTGAAGAAATAGATAAATCAACAGTTTTTTCTTTGAATTTAGTTAACTGGTTTAGTACATCATTTTTGTATAATTTTATATTCGATGATGATATAGTAAATTTTGAAACATTATCTTCAACAGAACTTAGAAAATCATTAATTAAGGTATTTTTCATACGCTCGATAGCTTCTGTATCTTTAGAGTGTAATTTATATGTAGAACTGCGAGTATTACTGTATTTACGAATAAAAGTACTTAAGATAGACCAAAAATATAATCTATTTTTTTTACTTTTAATTAAAATAATGGATTGACGAACTTTCTTAATACTTTCAGTAATATCAGGTCGAAACCACTTATTCATATTTGGAAATGAAAAATCATCAGCTTCAACAGTATTTAAATTCCCCTTTAATTCTAATATATCTTTTGTTATATTTTTCGTGATACCTTGTAATTTTACTAGGGTAATTAAATGTGCTAAAGGATTTATATCACAACCAATAAGTTTAATATCAGGAGATAATTCTAAAGCTTCATAAAGGGCAGTCCCAGAACCGTGAAAAGGATCAAAAACAGAAGAAATTTGTTCTGTTTTTAATAATTCTTGAAGAATAATATTTTGCACTGGTGCAACCATAGTCGCTGGATAAAGAGCCAAACCATGTATATCATTTTTTTTATAATCTCGGAATGATATATCACCTATCATTTTAGTTCCCTTTATAGTTTATGGATTTGGTATTTTGCATTGTATAATAATATTATCTGTAACATTATATAATAAAGCATCGGAAAGAGTAGCAAATATACCTGCTTTCTTTGCTAAGTCTTTTACTTCCAAATCCGTTAAAAAAGCCGTTGATTTGTGAACACCTAAATGAGCTTTCTTTATTGCATTTAAAAATGCATTTTTATCTAATAAATTATTTAGGGTTGTATAATTTATTCCTGTGATTTTACTTATTTCGTGTTTTAAATTATCGTTAACACCAATAAACGAAATAATGTACGCAATACATGACTCTAATTTAAGTGTACCAGAATACGTTTTAAAAATAGTAGATTTGTTATTTTTTAAATAATCACAACATAACTCAAAGATACTCCTCAATGTGCAAGCAATAATTCCATTATAATAATCTCCTTTTTCTTTATGAAGTTTCTCGAGTTGTAATATCAAGTTTGACACATATGGTATATTGATTGAATAATCTTTTGTGGAAGGAAGATTAAATAAACTTTTTTTGTTTTTAGCCAAGATTTTAGCTTCTGGTAATTCAAATTTTAAAATTAATTTTTCGACTAATTTGCCGGTTATATAATCATTATAAATGTATGTAATTAATTTCTCACATGGTTGTTCTTGACTCTCTAAAATCGAGTTAATAATTTTATTATTATTAATTTCTATTTGTATGTCTTTAGATAAATCTATTTGTTTTCCTTCGCTATTAATTGCATATGTAATTTCCCTTAAAAGGTCTATTTGTTTAGAAGGAATATGTATTTTTTTTATTTTTTCTCGTAACTTTATTTGGGCTGGTTGAGGAAGAATTTTATTTTTCGAGTTATCGTTTGTTTCCAGTTTTTTTTCATAAGGAAAAGCGGATCCTGTTTTAATCTTTTGGTCATCTTCTTCTTTTAAAAAATGTCTAAGATTTGAACCTTCTTTTTGAATAATTTTATTTAATTCTTTTAATGTGTTTTCTATATTTAATGTTAATTGATTTTGAACAAACTGAGTTCTGTCTGAATTGAATTCTAATTGCGTATGGGAACTAATGATTTTAATATAGCCAATAAGTTGCGGTAAAGATTCTCCAGATTTCTTTTGTCTAAACAAGTTTGCATCAAATAAAGTATAATTATGAAATAAATTATTATTGATATAAATTAGCGGGGTTAATGCATCGTCATGTTCTCGATAATATAATTGTGAAATTTTTCTCTTACCATACGCTTGTAATGAATATGCCATCAATTCTACATCTAATTCATATTCTTCTGTATGTATAATATATGGAATTTCTTTAATTAAATCTCCACAATAAAAAAACTTAATTTTAGCTTTTGTAGATGAATAAGTAATATAAAAAAGCTGATCTTCATTGGCAATATTTATGAAATTAGAGTGTTTTTCACTTTCGTATAAACCATGATTTGTTTCCAAAGTTATTTTAAATTGTTCATCATAAAAAGCATTGATTATCTTTTTTATATTTTTTTCTTGTGAAAAATATTTTTCTAAAACATCAGTATAAAATCGCTCCAGTTCAATAAAAATAGTTGTACCAATTTCAGTAGATGGTTCTTCTTTTGTTATTAAACGATATGAGGCAACATTTTTTCGTGAAATTAAATCATCTTTATTAACTGAAAATATTATTTTTTTATTATTTTTATTTGTTATCCATGTGACATTAGAGCCAAATTTAAAAACAGATAGAAATCCTAATCCTTTAGAACCTTGGGTATATCTTTGCAAATTCTTTTCTTTATTCTTAATGAGCTTTCCGTACTTCTTTTCACTATTAGAAATATGAAATAATTTTCTAATATTTTTATCATCCATCCCCAAACCGTTATCTTTTATAATTAGTTTATTATTGATTGTATCTAGTTTGATGATTACTTCTGTTGCAAAGGCATCATATGCATTTTTAGTAAGCTCATTTAAAGCAACAATATGAGAAGGTATTTTATCCGATAGTTCACTTATCACATTACCACTAACTCTAACCCCAATTGAACTCATAACTGTTCCTCATCATTTTCTAGTAATATAAGTAATTTACTTACATAAAGATAATCTAAACAATATATAATAATTTAATAAAAAATAAAAAAATAGTTTATGGCTTATTCACGTCAATTTGACTATTAATTCCTCAAATATTGCTTTTTCTCGCGCCTTTTTCGATCATACTTTGGAGTAGAGAATGAGAGTATAAAGAAAATGCTAAAAATATAGAAACTTCTTAGCATTGTTGGAAATATTAAAAAGTATTAACCATTTCTATATAAAATTAAAAAAATTCACATAATTATGTATTATCTAAAAATAATCCTATTTTAAACTGGTATATTTTATTAATACCATTTAGAAACCATATGTTAAACATAACAAGACAAAAATAATGACAAAATCAAAAAAATATAATCATTAATAATTACCCCAATAAAGCTTTAAATAAGCTTTATTGGGGTATTAACTAATCATCAAAATCATTTGGTTCTGTCAAAACACAATACTCTTCAGGAATACTTTTACCATCGTAATCGGAACTAAAACTTTCGCCTGTATAATAGATGTAATTACCAGAATAAAATGTGCCATTTTGTTCGAGCGTAATATCATGACCGTAGCGTTCATAATCAAAGTAGTTACTTAAATTGCCTAGCTCTTTTAAACTATAACAGCCACTTTCTGCAATCCAATAAAAACCTAAATCATATTCATCAGAAATATTGGACAAGGATTGAAAGCAATCTAAGTTATCAGATAAATTAATTAAGTCAGTAATAGAATTAACATAGTCTCCAACATCAATAACTGCTTCATAAATTTCCATTTCATCATGACTTAATTCGTTAAGTTTACAGGCTAAAAAGTTTAATTCATCAAGATTACTATGTTCTGATATATAATTTGATACACCATAGACAGTTGATTCATAATCTGTTAAGAAATACTCATCATAGTTAATACCATCAATACCAATTCTTTGAAAGTATTGTTTTACTTGTTCAGGTGTTGTTGGTAAAGCAAGCCATTCGCCTACTAACTCACCTTCGTTATATTTTCCTAAATTGGTTACAAATACTGAGATCGTACCCGAACCCACCGCAGTGGATTCAGGGTATGACGATACATTCGGTAATGTTTGCATAAACATCTCCTTAAATTTTTAGATATTAAAATAATTGATTTTTGAAAAGAGAATTAAATAGTAGAGTGCTTTTTAAGCAGTTTTGAATTCATAAGGCATGACATATTCAGTTCGGATTGAATCTAAGTAATCAGCCCACCACTGAACCATTTTTGTTCGTTCAATAATGTGCTGTGCTTTATGAATATAAGCAGCCCTTACACCATTACGTTCTTGATGACTCATCTGGCGTTCCACAGCATCTCGTGACCAGAGATTAGATTCAACCAAAGCACTACAGGCCATTGTTCTAAACCCATGCCCACAAAGTTCTGTTTTGGTATCATAGCCAATAGAACGTAATGCTTTGTTTATTGTGTTTTCGCTCATTGGCTTTCTTGCTGAGTGATCCCCAATAAATACTAGTTCGTACATGCCACTAATTTCATGAATCTGTTTTAAGATTTCAATTGCTTGATCACTTAGTGGAATTAAATGAGGTGTTCTCATTTTGGAACCTCGTTGAGAATGAGGTACACCATCAATTTCCTCCCTTTCAGCTGGAATAGTCCAAATCTTTTTATCGAAATCAATTTCTGACCAACGAGCAAATCGTAGTTCACTAGAACGAATAAATATAAGTAGAGAAAGTTTAATTGCTAATTTGGTTAACTCTCGTCCTTTAAAATTATCAATGCGTTCTAAAAGTTCAGGTATTTGTTCGAGTTCAAGTGCAGGGCGATGATTCACTTTTACTTTACTCACTACCCCTTTTAAATCTTGAGCAGGGTTATAAGAAATATAACCATTTTGTACTGCATAGCGCATTATTGCTGAAGTACGTTGTTGTAATCGGCTAGCGACTTCAAAACGCCCCTGCTCTTCAACAGTTTTAATTGGAACAATTAACTGACGAGTAGTTAATGCTGAAATAGAATAAGCGCCAATTTTTGGGAATAAATACAATTCTAATGTTCGTAGTACTTTTGCTCTATGTGGCTCAGACCAAGTTTTATTATTGGTACACCATTTACGAGCAATTTGTTCAAAAGTAACTTGTATTTCATTTTCAAACTGTTTTGCTTTCTTTTCTACCTGCGGATCAATATTTCTAGCTAGTAATGATTTGGCTTCATCTCGTAGCCTTCTAGCTTCGCTTAATAAAACATTAGGATATTGGCCTATAGACATTAATTTTTCTTTAGCATTAAAATAATAGCGAAAGCGCCAATATTTAGAACCGTTGGAGTGAACAAGCAAAAATAAACCATCACCATCAGAAAGTTTATATTGTTTATCGTGTGGTTTGGCTGATTTTATTTTTAAATCAGTTAAGGACATAACGAAATTCCTCAATTATAGAAATTTAGACATAAAAAAAGCCACATATTTGACTATGTGGCTTTGGTTAATAGAAATTTAACTGTTAATTAGTTTTGGTATTTATCCATGCTTCAACCTCTTTCAGACGCCAACGCGAGGATCTTCCTAGTTTAATAGGGGGTGGAAATTTATTTTGTTTTATCAAGGCATAAAACCATTTATCTGTCATGCCTGTGAGTGTGGTGATATATTTCATATCAATTAGGTAATCTGGATGTATTTGTGCATCCAAAGGGGATAAGAATGTTGACATTGTTGTACCTCTATTGAGTGATGTGGTTAATTACATTCAATAGATAGGTAACAACAATATTTTTTTACTATTTAACAATAAGAATATCTATTAATGGTTTTAATTGATCTCCAAAATAGGAACACATTATCTATCAATAAATAATAGAATTGTAGTTATAATAAGTTTTTTCATGGTCACTTAGTCCTTATTTAAAAATTAGTTAAGATTATTGATTAATAGTCACTTATGAGTTTTTCATCTGGATATAAGTTAGGATCGGTAATAGTGAATTTTTCGTAAGATACTAAAATAGGTTGAAAACTAATTACATAGGCGGGTATGTTATTACTCTTAAAGTATTTTTTAGCGTCTTTAGTATAGTTGTAAACCATTTCACGTGTTTTACTGTAGTCAACTGATATATCAGTATCGCCTTCCACGTCAAATCTTCCTGTAATATTATTTGTTAAACCATCGATGACTTCAGACTCCCAAGCTTTAAGTGAGCCATCTTTTGATTTTTCTTCCCAAAACTTATCTTTTTGTTCTTTATTTAAAAAGCCATAACGTAATTCAAATATAACTGTAACAATATCAGCATTATTATAATAGTCACGTATCCCATTAAACTTAACAGGAACAAGTATAGTATCAACTCCATTTTTGATAACCGCTAAATGTCGATTTAATCTTTCTTGTTTAATATCATCGTTGTTTTGTGCATTTGCTATACTAATTGAAAATACAATAGATAAAAATAATACAATTAAATGCTTCATAGTTTTGTTTCCTACTGCTTTTTATTAAATTAATAGATATACTTTATTTAAAGTATTAAGATTAAAAAGGATTTTTATCGTATTGGTTTGCATCATCTACTCTAGATAACCCTGGTTCAGTATATTTATAAGTGATATATTCAACTTTTGTTGGTTGTAGACCAACAACGTAAAATGGAGCATCTTTAAACCATTTCCTAGCTTCTAAAGTTAAGGCAAATACATGATCACGACTTGAACGAATTGGAAGCCCATGAGTGTTTAACCAGCTATCAAGATCGTCTTCAATAATATCAATAAATGCATCTCGTCTATCAGTATTATCCATATCCCATAGTCGAACATCTTTTTCAGTTTTACCATCAATAAGAACATAGCTAAGATCGAACTCTAATCTAACAACTACTTTTTGAGGTTCACATAATCCTCCTTCCTTAACATCAATACATTGAACTTGGTCTAAAGTAATTTTTTTATGTTGTATTTCCTTTTTAAGTAATTCATTAAAAGTTTTTAAACGTTCAGGATAGACTGGAACATAATTATATTGTGGTATTGGTTCCATTTGACTTAATTGAGATTCATTTGTATGTATTTGACTATCTTGGTAAGGATTGTTATTTGCAAATGAGTGTCCAGCAAATAATAAAGATATAGCTATGAGTAAATTAGATGTTATTTTAGACATTTTGTTATTCCTTTCATCTTATGTAGATTCTAATCAGCTAAGTAATACTTTTGAAAATTAGTATTGGCATTTTGATTCTAAATTTTTTTCTGTTATTTTTGAAAAAATTTCTTGAACGTGTATAAGATCTTGTTGTGTAAATTTATTTGTTGCTTTATTAAATATTTCAATTTCTTTTTCGTTTAATTGAGAAACTGAATGCTCAGCAATACATTCACAATATTTAATTGAACGATTTGAATAATCGGTTGCAAGAATACAACCATCTTTCATATTTTTGATAGCATCTGATTTTGGATCAGAGCATCCTTGCAATAGCAAACAGGATAAAATGATTATTAGAATTATTTTTTTCATGTTATACCTTTAGAACAATCTGAATAACCACGAAATTCCTTTTGCTGATGCAACTCCAAGCATATAAGGAGTATTACCATTTGAAGGAAGGGTAAAGTAGTTATAAGTGGCAACTAAGAAAGCAATAACAAGATAAGCGAAAATAATTTTTTTAAACATTTTTCATTCCTTATTTTAAAAATTAATGATAATTAAATGTGTTAAATATTTGACTAACAAAATTTGAAATTTGATTAGTCAATTGATTAAATAGACTGCTAAATTCTGGATCAAGATTTGAAGACAAAGTAATAATGCTCTTTTCGATTTCAGTATCTGTATAATGTTCTCTAATGCTTGATAAATCAGAAAGTGATTTTTCTAGCAAATTAGTAAGAGTTAAACGGATAATAAATTTTAAAATAATTTCTTCTTCTCCATTGAGATCGTCATATGTTTGGATAATAGATAAAAGGTGTTGTGAGTATCGATTATTATTTATACTTGGCAATGATCTTATGCTTTCATTGGCTATTTGTTGACATAACCTTTCATCAACGCCTCGATATCGAATATTAAATATAATTAAAAAACAAGCAAAAGCTTGCATTTCAACGGTAGCAATATCATTTTTTAATTCTCTAACTTGTTTTTTTTCTATAATTTTATTTCTGAATTGTTTTACAAATGAAACAACAATATTTATAAATTCATTACAAATGTAAGTATGAGGGCTTTCTCTTTTGTCTAAAAAAAAGATTGTAGAAATTGAGCTGACTAATTTTATCTTACATAATAAATTATAAATTTCATCGGATGGAATATACTTGAATGCTACACCTTTATCTATTTGATTTAATGAATCTTTAGTGGCTTGCTCAATCTCATTAGATTCAACGGTAGAGTTTGTATGGCTTTTGTTATTTATAAATTGGCAGTTTTTATCGGAAAAAATTGTTGTTTGTGAGGTGTCTAGTGATTCTTCTTGTTTTTCATTTTGTTGTTCAATAAATAATTGTAATAGTAAACATAAACGGTAAATATCGGGTGCATTAGGCATTGATAAAGCGATTAACTTAGAACCATTAATAAATATATTAGATTTTTCTGAATGAATTTTTTTTATATCAGAAAAATTTATTCTAATAGGAGATTCAAAAGGTTCTTTAAAAATCATTTCATTATTTGTAATTAATACACCATCTTTAGCACCACCAAATACAGTATTATCAATTAATATATAAATTTCTTCAGGTCTTAATCCTTGACCATAACAAGATAGTGCATTTGATAACTTTGTATTCGGTATTGTTGGTGCTAAATAAATTTTTTCACTGCCATAAAAATTATTTTTAGTTAAAAACTCCAGCAAGGTATTTTTCATAATAAAAATACTCTCCATTATTAATTTTTTATTCAAGAATATTTCAATTTAGTTTTTTAATTTTCACTGATCGTTAAAGTAAAGTCATATCGTTTAAACAGATCAATAAGATCTTATTGATCGTTAGAAACGATCAATAAATATTAAATAAATTTTCAAAAATTACTCATTCACTTGTTCAGCAAAGGAAAAATATGATTGTTGACCAATCACAATGTGATCTAATACTCGGATACCAACGATATTTAATATTTCTGTTAGCTTTTGATTGATATTACGATCTGCATTACTGGGTTGCGATTCGCCTGATGGATGATTATGGGCAAAAATAACTGCTGCTGCATTATACTTAAGTGCTTGTTTAATTATTTCTCTAGGATGGATTTCCACAGAGTTAATTGTACCCATAAAAAGTGTTTCTACTTTAATTAACTGATGTTGATTATTTAGGTACATAGCAACAAAGTGTTCTCGTTCTTTTTGTGTTAATTTTATTCTAAGATAATCAATAACCTGTTTTGTTTTAGTGAACTGATTTTTTTCTATTTTCATCTGCTTTTCGAGCAACTTTAACGCTGTTGTCACAATGCGCTTTGTTGAATAGGAAGTTTTCATTTTTTCTCCTGTTAAGATTGAGCAAAGCATAATGTCCTTCATGTAAAAACTGAAATTAATGAGGTAAATTTATAAATAGGTGAATTTTTAAGTAATGGAATTATTAGTGTTATTCAACTAATAGCTTTGATTAAATTGTTTTTTAGCAAATTGACCAATGCGATAAGTAATAATGCGATCAACAACAGCTCCCATCACACCACCAAAAATCGGGATCACTTTAATTAACTTTAAGCTATGCTTTGCACTTATAATACTAATAAGCTGTTTAATGACAGATAGGCTTATTTTACGAATTACTTCATTTGGCTGTTTCATCAATGTAGCTAAACAAAACTGCTGTAATCTTAACTTGCTTGCCATCACACATAATGATAAGAAAATTAAGATTTTAATTCTTTCATCATACACATCATGACCTTGCAAGATAGCAATGGTTGTAACGAGCCTCATTTGAATAAACAAGACACTTAAGGCGTTTGTTGGCAAAGTTATAGGTAAACTTGCAATCCCGCCTAACCCTGTGATAAAACCTGTAGCTGTTGCTTTGTCTGTTTCATGTTTGATTAGTTTATCAAGATTATCTGAATGTAAAGGAAAATTGGCTTTATGTTGCTCGGCTAATGTATAAGCAGAGGAAAAACCATAACCACCAGTCAAACAAAGCTGATAGAGTTTATCAAGTAGTAAAGGTAATTTATCTGACATATCATGCTTCCTTATTTGTCGATTTAAATAAAGAATGAAAATGATTGTAAGAAGGCTCTAATAAATAAAATAAGGTGTTTTGTAATATTTGACGATTTAACATGGTACACTCCTTATAAAAATGTTAATTGAACGGACATATTGGTATGTTCAACTAATGATATCTATTTAAAATTATTTATAATAAGAGTGTTGAAACATATTGAGAAAATATGAAGCAAATCGGATAAATGAGTTTGCTTCATGAATAAGATTAGAGGAGGAGTTCAATATTTTGTGTCATTTAGGTAAACTGTGTAGCAAAAGAGGAAATGACACAGAATTATGAACAGGAGCCTCATTTATTACTAATACTTCTTGTTTTTTTCATAACGAGCTAAGCTTTTCTTAGCTTTTGCTTTTTGCTCATCTGTTGCTTTATCTGAATTTAAAATGGAGTTAGCAGAACTTACAATAACTGATGGAAGTACTTCTGTCACCGTAAAGTCTCCTACTTGGTAAAGTTTTTTACCCAACCATCTAACACTACTCATAATAGTCATCTTTATACTCCGAACATTCTGGACATGGAAATGTAAAATTAACATCTCCACCACATACAGGGCAATTTTCGGGATGGGGTTCACCGCCATATTCTAATGAACAAGGGATGACTCCTGTACCATTGCATTCGCCACAATCAGATCTAACCATTTTATCTCCTTAAATTATTATTGAATTAAAATACATCATTATTATTAGAAATATATTGTGCACTGTCATATCGTTTATAACGATCAATTAATTTGGTTGAGAGTATGCATGCTGTTAATATACAAAGCATGAAGAGGATCATGTTTCTTCCACGAAAGTTGTGCTAACTCAGATAAAGCATTCTTAGTTAGTTTTTTTTCAACATTAATACCATATCCATCAGTTTCATTCTTCCAAAGATTGGTAACGGAATTCATAATAACGTTATAATTTGCATATTGTTCTGAGCTAAAGTACAACATGGTTGGAAAATAAAAGCCGTATTGTTTATTAAAAGCCATTACCCAAACAATGCTAAGAATATGATTGGAAAGTAATGTTAAATCAGACAAGTTCAACATATCCATATACGCATCTATTCCATATTGCCTTTGATAGGCATCGTCATGATAGGCAAAATCCATTCTGACTGGATATAACTTCCCATAATTTGTAAGTAACGATCTATGATGAGCTCTTAGCTTATTTAGTATTAGGTCATAGTAGTTGTCCATTTTTTATTCCTTTATATGAATTGGATCTATATCAATTAGCCTGTTTTGTTGACTGATTTGTATAAACGTATTTTTTTAAGATTCATAGTGATTTTCCAAAATGAAGGAAATGTTTTTTTGGGGTTACTAAATAGGGGAAGAAATTAAAAATTTATTCAGACCAAGTGTTCTAGGTTTTCCTCGATGACTTGGAGGTGGGACTTCACTTAAAAATAGACAATCGCTATAACACTTTTTAAAAAATGATTTCTGTTCTGTTTTAGCTAAATAACTAAGCATATAACAAACAGAACGAAATGCTTCATCATCGTGATGATTTATCACCCTTAGCCCATTAATATGATAATTATTCCGCTGACAATCATATAAATAACCTTTAGTCAGTTCATACCATGCACGTTCCAGAGCAACGTAAATAGGATAGTATTTTTGCCTTTTTTGACCATTTACATAAAAAACAGAATGAAAATGGATATGTTCATTCTGATTAAATTCCATAACAACAGCATACCCTACAATATCAAGTTCAAGTTGCATAGCTTGATAGAGAAAGTACATTATTTCTTTTTTGGTTGTTTCAATATCAGTATTGAACTCATCATCCTTAGCATAATGAATGTCGATTCGAATCGGTAAAATTTTTGAGTATCTATCTTGTAGCTTATTTAGGTGTGCAATGAGTTGATCATTGAGTTGTTTATTAATAGTAAAATTTTTATTTTGCATTTAGTTGCCCTTATCAAATTAGAGTTATTTGATAAGGAGCAAGATTATTTTTTTACTGTTTTAGTAACTGATGGTTTACTCAGATAGGGTACTATTGACTTCTATATAATAATATTAATTAACCTTAATTCAGTATATATTCAATTTTTCGTTGTTAATACAAGTAAGTAAGTCTAAAATTTGCTTCAAAAATACTTCATTATATATTCATTTTTACTTCTTTTTTACTTCATTAATTTAGGTGGATAGAAAATGGAAAAAACAATTATAACTAGAGACCATGAAGGTAAATTAATTGTACATACGAAGAATTTTTACACTTGTTTTATTATTTATGATTATTTAATAAATAAAGTAAATGATTTTTATATTGTTCTTAATGGACAGAAAATAAAAAGCATGTTACCTATTAATTTTTGTAAATTAATTAATGAAAATCTCTATTTAAAGGTTATAAAGGAATCAGATGAAAAAAAAATAATATTATTTAAACAGTATATTGAGAATAAATTAAAAGAATTACAGCAATATTATGAAAAATATCATTTCAACAAAATTGATTTTTCATGGTTAAAAAATAATAAAAGGGCATGTATGGGCCTTTGGTATAAATTACGTACAATATGTCAAAATCCTATAATATTACCTGTATTTACTGATAATCCTACTAATCAAGATGGGGAATCGATCGATTGGTTACCTAAACATAAGAGGTATATTACACAGTACAGAAAGTATATTGATATTGTCATCTGCTATTTTTTTGAAAATCAAATCCAAAATCCAACCTCTCACAAAGAAAGGTTGGATTCTATTCAACTGATGTTTAATTATCTTGCATATCATGAGACAACTCGCATAAGAATAGGTACATTTTATAAATGTTATGCTTTCGATTTAACAAATATCAATCTAGAGTATTTCTATCCAAATGATTTAATTGAATGTTATAAAAAAGATTGGATAAAAATATATAATTCAAAAAATACTCTAAATTGGATAAATAAATCTAATGAGGAGCAATGTCGTTGGATATGGGCGTTTTTGCAAAAAGAGCACTCAATTACAATCCTTCAGCATAAAAAAAATTATAGACTTAATCAAAGTTTTTGTTTTAATTTTTTTGAATTTACTAATAATGAAGAACGCTATTTAGCTATTTTTACTGCTATATATACAGCTCCAAAAGATGGAATAACAGACAAATTACTCAAAACAATGAAAAAACTATGGTTGCAAAAAGAGAGAAGATCTTCAAATAGAGCAAAAAATAACAAAATTTTTAAAAAACAATGTAAGCGTATTACGAAAGATACAGCAGAAAACAATGAAAATGATTTAAATAAAATAGTATAGATTTAAACTTATCTAATAATAGTAATTAGGCAAGCAATTCTCTATAACCCTTGCAAACAAAGGCTTTAAAGCTATTTTATGGATGCACGCCATTATCGAACCAAATATATCCGGGTTTGTATCCGATTTTCCGCTTGATTTGGGGTAATTCCAGTTGAATTCGGTTGAGTAGTGAAACAAGCTGAAAGGCTTATTTGAAAAGGCTTTAGACATAAAAAAACCTGCTAGAAG
>NZ_WTFA01000024.1:0-19025 GCF_009795755.1 Gilliamella sp. Pra-s60
TATGGGTGTGCACTGGATACACCTGTTTTAGATAATTGCCATCAAGGGGATCTACCGGTTTAGTATTTCGCAGCTCTTGCTCACGCCTAGCTATCATCTGTTTAAAAGGAGGTAAATATTGTTGCTTTGTGGCAATGGTCGTAATAGGATTACTTTGATAATCAAAATATCCCTCTTCATTGACTTTAAATTCAATCGGTAAGTCGATTAAATAGGTACCAATACAGCGTGTTGCGCTCTTTTTTAATAACTCATTTATTTGTTGTTGTTGTGTTGGTGATAATTTAGTCATACGAATATCCTTATGAAATACCTGACAACTGGTTAATACGGTTAGCGCAAATAGACCTACAATAAAACCGAAATAATGTTTATAAAATCTACTTAAATTAATCATTTATTTTACCTTAGACATAATGTCAACAATGGCTCGAAGGGTGAACTCTTGACTGATTTCACTTTTATAAACGGGTTCATAGCCAACCGGTAAACGCATTCGCACTTTTAAATAATCAATACGTATTTCGCCAGATCGCTGCGATACGATGCCATCACCATTACCATCTACGGGTAATAGCGTGTATTTTTCATTGATATCTCCATTTTGGAGGGTTCTTATTTCCAATAGCTCTTTTAAATTGAGCCGATTTTTATCACCAATATGGTTGGCTGACGCCTTTTTTTTGCTTACCATCACAGAACCTTGCCAGTGAGCAATTTGATAAGTCAACGACTCTGTTTTAATATTATTATCATCTTCTTCAAGACCAAAAAAGCATAAGTGTTAGGATGATATTTATTAGCTATATCCTCATTAAATGTTTTTACTTTATATGTGACAATATTTTCATATTTCTTCCAATCCCTTTATATTTATTGCGAGTTATGGTCAGTATTAATAAGTAGATATGCATTATCGTGGTTTTAGAGATATTTCTATCGATGAACCAGAGTTGCCGTATCGTTCATTTTTATAATCCGCTAATGTCGTTATTCGATTTTAACATGCGGATGGTTCAAATAATAATTTTACCATCCACACGCCAATTCAAATTAATCTTATTCATCAAGCATTAATATACTTTTCACGATTTGGCAACCAACAATCAACTAGTTGTACTGCACTTTGTGGGTGATTTTTTTGGATATCATAAGAGGCTTGTTGTACTTCACTAATCAAATGTTGATCTCGAATTAGATCAACAACTTTAAAATTAGCCACTCCCATTTGCCGTGTTCCTAAAATTTCGCCACCACCACGAAGTTCAAGGTCTTTTTGCGCAATAACAAAACCATCATTACTTTCACGCATAACTTTCATACGAGCTTGAGCAACTTTGCTTAAAGGGGCTTGATACATAAGTACACAATGAGATACCGCCGTTCCTCGCCCAACGCGTCCTCGCAGTTGATGTAATTGAGCTAAACCTAATCGCTCGGCATTTTCGATAATCATTAAACTAGCATTAGGCACATCAACACCTACTTCAATAACCGTTGTGGCAACAAGTAGTTGAATTATTCCTGCTTTAAAGTCTTGCATGACTGATTGTTTTAAATCAGATTTCATTTTACCGTGCACTAAAGCAATATTAAGATGTGGTAATCTTTGTTGTAATTCTTCTACAAGTATTTCAGCTGCTTGGGCATCAAGTATTTCGGACTCTTCAACCAATGTACAAACCCAATAAACTTGGCGGTTATCAAGGCAAGCTTGATTGACACGTTCAATAATTTCATCACGACGAGTATTAGGTATGACAACTGTAGTAATGGGGGTTCGCCCTGGTGGCAATTCATCAATAATAGAAACATCTAAATCTGCATACACTGTCATAGCTAGTGTTCTAGGAATAGGTGTTGCGGTCATAATTAATTGATGTGGATGAAGATGACCTTTAATACCCTTCTCCCAAAGACTTAGTCGCTGGTTAACACCAAAGCGATGCTGTTCATCAATAATGACTAAACCTAACGAAGCAAACTCAACTTTATCTACAAAAACCGCATGCGTACCAATTAACATGGTGATTTCACCATTTTTAACACGATCATAACGCTGCTGTTTATTTTTGGCAGTTAATCGCCCTGATAACCAGTCAACACTAATTCCTAATGGAGTAAACCAACTATTAAAATTGTTATAATGCTGTTCCGCTAATATTTCGGTGGGTGCCATTAATACCACTTGGTTACCGTTTTCAATCGCATTTAGTGCAGCTAAAGCTGCAACTAATGTTTTTCCAGAACCTACATCACCTTGAATTAATCGCATCATGGGCACAGTTTTGGTCATATCTTGATAAATATCCTGCACAACACGTTGCTGAGCACCGGTCGGCTTAAAAGGTAATGATGATAAAAATGGTTTAATTAAGCATTGGGTTGGATAAAATTGATGTGATTGCTGATTTTGGTTATGTGTTTTTATCATCAACATACTTAAATGATAAGCAATCAATTCTTCAAAGATAAGTCGTTTAATAGCTGGGTGTTCACCTGATTCTAACTCCGAAATTTGGGTATCAATCGGTGGGTTATGAATAATATTTAAACAATCTAATGCTGACAAAAAACGACAAGCTAGCTGCGGTGGTAAAATCTCGTCTGGGGGATTGTTTTTCAAAAACAGTAATGCCGTCATTATTGATCGTCGAATCACATTTTGAGATAGTCCATAAGTCGTTGAATAAATAGGTGTATATCTTTCCTGTTCACCATCTAAACAGGCACTTTTGTCATTTTGATGAGTTTTGAGTTTAAATTGTGGGTGAATAATTTCAAGGTGATTTTTGCCGCGTTTTATTTCGCCATAAGCGCTAATCCATTTTCCTTTAATTAACGACGCTTTCATACCTGCAGTAAAATGCATAAATCGCAATATAGCAATACCTGAATCATCTTGAACATAACAAATGAGCATTTGCCGCCGATTAAATGTGAGTTCGCTTT
Source organism: Gilliamella sp. Pra-s60 (assembly GCF_009795755.1). Lineage (NCBI taxonomy): Bacteria > Pseudomonadati > Pseudomonadota > Gammaproteobacteria > Orbales > Orbaceae > Gilliamella > Gilliamella sp. Pra-s60. Next base: position 2,953 of record NZ_WTFA01000024.1, read on the forward strand.
TGATAATCACGCCTTCTATTGTAGTAAATTCACCAATAGTGGCATCGCCAATGGCACAAGATGAAGTGCGATCTTCATAACGCAAGGGGAAATGCAATAATAGATCTTTAGCGGTATAAATACCTAATGTATTGAATTTTTTTTCTAAACTTGCACCAATTCCTGTTAGTTTTATCAACGGTAAATGATCAAGAAAACGATTTATCATAATGACTAATTTATATTTCGTGTAACACTTACTACATCTGGTTGTAATGACATTTTGCGAATTAATTCATTAAGTTGTTGTGTATTTTTTACTTCTATTTGCAATATAACTGTATAAATTTGTCTATCTTTTTCTTCGGTATTCAACCATTGCAGGCGAGTATTTTCATCATTAATAATTGAAAGAATGTGCGCCAAAGAGCCTTGGGTGTTTAGAATATCAAGCCAAATTTCAGCAACAAACCGTTGAGATATGTCAGATGCCCATTTCAGTGATATATATTTTTCTGGATTCTTTTGATAACCAACAATATTTCGACAGGATTCATGATGCACAGTTAAGCCCTTTTCTGGACTGACATGCCCAATAATAGGATCATTAGGAATAGGATGACAACACTTAGAAAACGTAACTAAAACACCTTCGCTACCAGTAATAACCAGTGTTTTATTTGGTTCTGATTTACTTTGTAATAACCCTTTATGCTCTAAGCCTTTGACAATAAAATGACTCATAATATTACCGAGTCCAATTTCAACCAAAACATCATCAAAAGTGGATTGTTTAGCTAATTCAATCACTCTAGATTTTTGACTTGGAGATAAAGCATTAACACCGCCTGATTTAACTAACGAAAGATTGAGTAAGCGTCGCCCCAATTCAATAGCATCTTCACGTTTTAATGTTTTAAGTGCTTGACGAATACGAGACTTCGCTTTAGCGCTAACTACAAAATTTAACCAATTTGCATTAGGACGCCCTTCTGGTGAGGTGATAATTTCAACCGTTTGCCCACTGCTTAACGGTTGTGATAGTGGGTAAGGCTTACGATCAACAAGCGCACCAATACATCGATAACCGATATCAGAGTGCACTGCATAAGCAAGGTCAACTGCTGTTGCACCTTCGGGTAGCTGAACAATACGCCCTTTAGGAGTAAAAACATAAATTTCTTTAGGAAATAAGTCTGATTTTACGTTTTCAATAAATTCGAAAGAATTTCCTACACTTTGTTGTAGTTCTAACAGACTTTGCATCCAACGTTGTGCTTTGATTTGTGCAGTTGTATTGTTTAACTCATCAGTTTCATTATATACCCAATGTGCGGCTACGCCCATTTCTGCCATTTGCTCCATATCTTCGGTACGAATTTGTACTTCGACAGGTGTGCCATGTGGTCCAATTAATGATGAATGTAATGACTGATAACCATTCGCTTTTGGAATCGCAATATAATCTTTAAAACGATTAAGTCGTGGCTTATATAAATTATGCACAAGACCAAGCACACGATAACAAGCATCTACATTTTTAACTACGATTCTAAAAATATAGATGTCCATTATAGAGTGAAAATGTTGCTCTCGCATTTGCATTTTTTGATAAATGACATAAATATTTTTTTCTAATCCTTCGACTTCGGCATCTATACCAGCTTCAGCCAAGCGATTTCTGATTTCAGATAAAATTTGTTGAATGAGTTCTTTTCTTGTATTTCGTGCAACTTTTACTACCTTTTCAAGTACTTTGGCACGATTTGGATGCATTGCTGTAAAACCCAAAACTTCAAGTTCGGTTTTTATATGATGAATACCTAAACGATGGGCTAGTGGAGCATAAATTTCTAATGTTTCTTTTGCTATACGACGGCGTTTATCTGGTCTTAATGCCCCTAGCGTACGCATATTATGAGTGCGATCAGCAAGTTTAATTAAAATAACACGCACATCTTCGGTCATGGCAAGAACCATTTTCCTAAAATTTTCAGCTTGAGCTTCTTGTCGATTACGAAATTTTAATTTATCAAGTTTAGAAACACCTTCAACTAAAATAGCAACATGTTTACCAAATTTATTTGTAATATCTTGGAAGGTAACCGGGGTATCTTCGATGGTATCATGCAAAAGTGCAGCAATAATTGTTTCATAATCAAGCCGCATATCTGCTAAATATGTCGCAACAGCAACAGGATGAGTGATATAAGGTTCACCACTACATCGGAATTGCCCTTCATGGGCATTTTTAGCAAAAAGATAAGCATCTTGAATCAATTCGACTTGTTTAGGTGGAAGATAAGATGCAACAAGCTCTTTTAAGCTATCAAAATACTCCATGAGCAATTCCTGTAAAACTACAGTTTATTCGTACGATGGCGTGTTTTCTAGAAGAATCGATTCATGAAGTGTTGCACGTACTTCAGCTTCTTCATCTTGGCGTGTTTGAAAATCAGCAACATCAAGGATTTGTTTGTTAACAAGCCCATCTTCAATTTCGCGTAAAGCGATAACGGTTTCTTTATCGTTCTCTTCTGGAATAAGTGGTGATTTATTTTCAACTTGTAGTTGACGAGCGCGTCTTGCTGCTACAATAACGAGATCAAAGCGATTACCAATTTTTTCTACTGCATCTTGAACAGTTACACGTGCCATTTTTACCTCTAATATTGTTTACTAAAATACTTATTTAAAATGATCTAGTATTCTACTTAAATTTATAGGGGATTGTCTATATTAATATTGGTTTATATCTCGAAATCCAAATTACTTAGCAAAATCCCCTTTATAATTTTATCACTAGCAATGATGACTAAATTAATTCCTCATCATCTTTGTTATCCATATGTTCCTTACTTTGAACTAATCTAACCGCAAAATAAAGGTCATAAGCAAATTCAATATGCTCATCATCAAGCTTTATATTCATTTGTTTAAACCAGTTTTTAAGCGTTTTTCGACGACCTGATAAAATTAAAATGATATTTCTTACTTTTAAAGACTTTACTAACTCCTCAATCCCCGACAACACACTGACATCTTTGTAAGTAAAACAAGGAATCGCATCAACTATCACATAATTTATTGGATCTTCAGCTTCATCAATATAACTAATAATTCTTCGCTTAAAATAGGCAATATTAAAATAAGTCAACGGAGAATTGAATCGGTAAATCATGGTATTACCAATGGGTTTTACATCTTGACCAATTGAATGAATACGACCACTTTCATCAACACCTAGCAGCTGATCTTTCGGTCTAAAAACACGTCGTAAAAACAAAAATAGCCCAAGTAACACCGCTAGTGCCATGCCGGGAATAATACCAATAATAAGCACAGAAACTAGTGTTATTAAACTTAAATAAAAGGCATCGCGATCAAACTTGAAAAAACGAATAATTGTTTGAAAATTAATTAACGAAATTGAAGAATAAATTAAAATCACCCCTAATACACAAGTTGGAATATACTGTAAGGGAGAAAGAAAAAACATTACCACAAAACCAATTAAGATTGCGGCAATAATCGAAACTAGTTGCGTTTTACCACCATTGGCATCATTGACAGCAGTTCTTGATGATGTACCACTAACTACAAAACCTTGCGATAGACCAGCTACAATATTAGCAATACCTAACGCCTTAAATTCAACATCAGCATTTGTTTCATAATTATTTTTGGATGCAAAACTGCGTACTGTTATCATCATACTAACAAAACAAATGATAGCAATATTAAGCGAAGGTACAACTAAATCGCGCATTAGACCTTTATCAAAATCGAGCCATGACTCAGCAGGAATAAAATCATTACTAATATTGCCAATAATACGAATATTAAAATGTTCGAAATTAAACAACCATGAAAACATCGTCATCACAATGACAGCTAATAACGGGGCTGGATATAGTGGTTTTAATCGCTTTAAACCAACTAAAATTAATAAAGTAAAAAGTGAAACAAGTGCTGTTCCTATATGAATTTGGGATATTTTAAATGGAAAATAAACAATTCGTTCAATCAAATAAGAATAATCATAACGAAATCCCAATGTTTTAGCTAATTGATCAACCATAATAGTAATTGAAATACCATTAAGCAAACCAATTAAAATAGGCTGACTAAGCAAGTCAGCCAACGCACCAAGATGCAACTTCCCTGCAATGATACACCAAATACCGATCATAATTGTTAATATAATAACTAATTGCCAACGCAATACAGGATCATTTGCTGCTAACGGGAAAACAACAGCAGCAACCACCGCACAAGTTGCTGTATCAGGTCCAACAATCAGTTGTTTAGAAGATCCAAAAAGCGCATACACAATTAAAGGTAAAATGGTTGAATATAGCCCTGCTATTGCACCAACTCCCGTCAATTCAGCATAAGCAATGGATACAGGTAACGAAACGGCAGCAACCGATAACCCAGCTTTAAGGTCAAAAGTAAAATATTCTCGCTTATATTGTAATAAACTACTTAGCCCTGGCATCCAAGAAGTTATTTTTTGAAAAAAAATACCGTGTAAAAACCTACCCATACTGATCCTTATTTCCCAGCTATACTCATATTATCGACCAAAATAGAACCACATCGAATGCTAGTTCTTGTTTCAACATCATTACCTATTGCAACAATATTTTTATACATGTCTTTAAGATTACTAGCAATAGTAATTTCACTAATAGGATATTGAATCTTTCCATTTTCAACCCAAAATCCAGTAGCTCCACGTGAATAATCGCCCGTCACACTATTAACACCTTGCCCCATCAATGAAGTCACCAAAATACCCTTATCCAGTTTTTTAAGCATATTATCAAAACTCACATTATCTTGGCTTGGTGATATAGACCAATTGTGAATACCTCCAGCATGTCCTGTTGATGTTAAGCCTAACTTACGTGCAGAATAATTACCTAGTAAATAAGTTTGCAGTACACCTTGCTCAACAATATTACGCTGCACGGTTTTTGTCCCCTCGCTATCAAAAGGCGAAGAACCAACACCTTTTAGAATATAAGGATCTTCATAAATGGTGAGCCATTCAGGAAAAATAGTTTGTCCAATACTATCTAATAAAAACGAAGATTTTCGATAAATAGCACCACCACTTATGGCTCCCACTAAATGCCGAATAAGCCCAACAGCAACTTCAGCACTAAATAACACTGGAGCTTGCATTGTTGCAATTTGCTTCGCTCCCAAATGAGAAATAGCCCTATCTGCCGCTTCAATGCCAACTGTTTCAGCTAGTTTCAATTCATTAAAATCACGCGATGAGCTATATGCATAATTACTTTCCATCTGCCCTGCTTGCTCAGCAATAACTGAACATGAAAGTGAATGAGAACTTGCACAATAACCTTGTAGCATTCCTAGACTATTACCATACACATAAACCCCATAGCGGCTACTAAAATAACCACCATCACTATTCACTAATTTTGAATGATTTAGCGCTGCTAATTCAGCTTGTTTGGCTTGCTCAATGGCATTATCGACATTCAAATCACTAGGATAAAATAAATCTAAATCAGGTGGATCAAATGCCATTTGACTTACATCGCCCAAACCTGAACATGGATCGGGTGAAGTGTATTGCATGATACTAATTGCCATATCTATCGTCTGTAAAATAGCCTGAGGAGATAAATCATTTGTTGATGCACTACCTTTACGTTGATCTTGATAAACCGTAATAGACAAAGCGCCATCGCTATTAAATTCAACATTTTCGGTTTCGCCCATACGTGTGCTAACACTAATACCTGTTGATTGATTTATTGACACCTCAACGGCATCGACTCTTAATTTTGCTTGTTTTATAGCATTATCAACAATAGCCGATAAATTTTCTTTTTGATTTATCGCTTCTTTTTTAATCTGTTCAATACTCATTTTATTATTTTCTACAAATCTGCTAGTGATACGTTATAATAAGCCAGAATTGAACATTAGTTAACAAAAGAAATAACATGAACCAAAACCAAGAGACAAACCTAGAACCCAACTTTTCTATTGACATTGAAGATGACGAAATTATCTACGTCAGTAAAAGTGAAATCAAACGCGATGCTGAAGCGCTAAAAAAATTAGGTATCGAACTTGTCAAGTTAAGCAAAAATGAACTTGAAAAAATCCCTCTTGATGAAGATCTTATTTATGCAATTGAACTTGCACAAAAAATAAAAAAAGAAGGATATCGCAGACAAATTCAATATATTGGCAAACTACTACGTAACCGGGATATCGATCCTATTAGCCAAGCACTTGATAAACTCAAAAATCGCCACAATCAGCAAATTGCCCTATTCCACAAACTCGAAAAGCTACGCGATGAGCTGATTACAACTGGTGATGCCGAAACCATTATAGGCTTATATCCTACAGCCGATCGTCAACAGCTACGCACCTTAGCTCGTTTAGCAAAAAAAGAACAAGAAGCAAATAAACCGGCAAAAACGGCAAGACAGATTTTTCAATACTTAAAAGAATTAAGCGAAACAGAATAACCATTATTCTGTACGCTTATTATCATTAACAACACTATATTAACTTAGATAGAGGATACAAAAATGGGACTTTTAAATGTACCAGCAGGTAAAGAATTACCAGATGATATTTACGTTGTGATTGAAATTCCAGCTAATGCGGATCCAATTAAATATGAAGTTGACAAAGACACAGGTGCAGTATTTGTTGACCGTTTTATGGCAACAGCAATGTTCTACCCATGTAACTATGGTTATATTAATCACACATTATCATTAGATGGCGATCCAGTTGATGTATTAGTCCCAACCCCATACCCATTACAACCGGGCTCAGTTATTCGTTGTCGTCCAGTTGGTGTATTAAAAATGACTGACGAAGCGGGTCAAGATGCAAAACTTGTTGCAGTACCACATACTAAACTGTCAAAAGAATACGATCACATTAAAGATGTTGACGATTTACCAGAATTACTCAAATCACAAATCAAACACTTTTTTGAACAATACAAAGCCTTGGAAAAAGGTAAATGGGTTAAAGTGGACGGTTGGGAAAATGCAGATGCCGCTCGCAAAGAAATAATTGAATCTTTTGAACGAGCCAAAAACAAATAAAGCTGAATAATAAAAAAATAAACCCTTAAAAAAGCCATAAACTAATATTTATGGCTTTTTTTTATTTTATAAAATAACCGATATTTAAAAAATCATTAAAAAAATTCAGTTATTTAATTATTTCCCATTTATCAATCAATAATTGGTTACATAAAAATCTAAGAAAAAAATCAAATTTTAAGTAAAAAAATTGTTATCGACATCTTGCTTTCGATTATAAATTATGCGGTAATAGCACTGGGTAAGTAACAAAGTAAAAAATTACGGAAACGATTCACCTTAATTAATGTAAAGTACATTGTTATGGTTTTTAGCTACATAATAAATACAATGTTAGAACCCAAACGGCCGAAGAGGCTAATTATTAATTATTGTTAGGATGTCTAGTAAATGAATAAGAAAACAGGCCAAGTGAAATGGTTTAATGAAAGTAAAGGTTTTGGTTTTATTACCCCTGCAGATGGAAGCAAAGATGTATTTGTTCATTTTTCTGCTATTTCAGGTGACGGTTTCAAAACCTTAGCTGAAGGACAACAAGTTGAATTTGCTATCCAAGATAGTCCTCGTGGACCGGCTGCAGCTGAAGTTGTAGTTCTTTAATTAAAACTTTAAATAATTTGTTTACATATAGCAAAACACCCATTTTTTAATGGGTGTTTTTGTATCCTAAAAAAATAACAAATTCAAATAAAAAAGCGACCCTAAGGCCGCCTTTTAAAAAAGACAAAATCAAATGCTAATTATTTTTTAGAAACAACTGCAATTAGATCTAATACTTTATTTGAATAACCAACTTCGTTATCATACCAAGAAACAAGTTTTACAAAGTTATCACTTAACTGGATACCTGCTTTAGCATCAAATACAGATGTACAAACTTCACCTAAGAAATCAGTAGAAACAACATCATCTTCAGTATAACCAAGAACGCCTTTCATTGGACCTTCAGCAGCTGCTTTGATTGCTTTACAAATATCTTCATATTTAGCTGGTTTAGCTAAACGAGCAGTTAAGTCAACAACAGAAACATCTGGAGTTGGAACACGGAAAGCCATACCAGTTAATTTACCGTTTAATTCAGGAATAACTTTACCTACAGCTTTAGCAGCACCAGTTGATGAAGGGATGATGTTTTGAGCAGCACCACGACCACCACGCCAATCTTTATGAGATGGACCATCAACAGTTTTTTGAGTTGCTGTTGTTGCGTGAACAGTTGTCATTAATGCTTCAACAATACCGAAGTTATCATTGATAACTTTAGCTAACGGCGCTAAACAGTTAGTTGTACATGATGCGTTAGAAACGATATCTTGACCAGCATATTCTTTATCATTAACACCGATAACAAACATAGGAGTGCTGTCTTTTGAAGGACCAGTTAAAACCACTTTTTTAGCACCAGCTTGAATATGTTTACGTGCTGTTTCATCAGTTAAGAATAAACCAGTTGCTTCAGCAACAACATCAACACCAACTTCGTTCCATTTTAAGTTTGCAGGATCGCGTTCAGCAGTAACACGGATTGTTTTACCGTTAACAACTAATTTACCGTCTTTAACTTCAACAGTACCGTCAAAACGACCGTGAGTTGAATCATATTTAAGCATATAAGCCATATATTCAACATCTAATAAATCGTTGATAGCAACAATTTCAATGTCTGAACGTTTTTGAGCAGCACGGAAAACAATACGACCAATACGGCCAAAACCATTAATACCTACTTTGATTGTCATAACAATTACCTTCTTTTATGAGTTTTTAATGTAAAAATACTTTCGTGTAAACTATCAAATTTTAAGGATTTATTCAAGAAGATTCCTAATAATTAGACACGAATTGATTAAATAGGACGAACCCGACACAATTAATATCTGTTATAATTAATAAAATCATACTGTTAATTAATAAAACACATCACTCCTAGATTAAAACATCAAGTGCAATTTTAGCTTATTTACTGCATGAAATTTTACGAAGATAAAAAGAAGTTAACACAGCCCAGTGTTCAACATTATCGGATTTAAGTTTTGATGCAGGATGATAACAATATCAACTTTATCTTCTGTCAAATACTGATGACAATCAAAATCTATTGGCTTATCCCTCCAAATGACACCACCATGAATGAATGCATCAAAAATAGCTTTATTTATAGTAATTATTTACGTTTATAAATTTTTGTTAAACGATATGTTCTTTTACGACTATTAGAATAATGTTCATCTTTAATTAAATCATATTGCCATAGTAAAATATCACAGCCTATTCCATACATAAAGCTATGTACAATGTCATAACTTTGTTTTCTCTCGTCATCGTGATAAAAGAATTTATGATTAATATAACGTATTTTTTTTATTGGTCCGCTTTCATCTTCTTGAATATCTATAGAAAAACTAATAGAAGCAAAAGCACCTTTGTTTCGATAAATAGCAAAAAATTTTATTTGAGAAAATAAAAATTCTTTTTTTCCCAATTTAGATGATATAAATGTTATCTTTTCATCATCATAAAATATTTCCAAATGTTCATCTAAAAAATTTTCTGCTATAGCTTGATACATTATACCAATCAATGCTGCAAATAAAAAAGGTAAGAACAAAGGAAAAAGAGAATGAGAGAAACTGTTTGTATAACTACACAAACAAGTAAAAAAAATTGCTTGTACTACAATCATTGACCAATAGATTAGGAAAAAAGCAAAATATTTTTGATAATTTACTGAATAAAATTGATAATAACGATCCATTGATTATTTTTGCCCATTTTATTAATTTAAAAGTCTTAACTAATCATAAAAAAGAATTGAATTGTAAATATCTGGTTATTAGTACAAGAATGATGCAAAAAATTATCTGGCAACATGGCGATAAAAATTTTTTTATATTCAATATTGTTGAATAACCAAACCACATAAAAAGTATATAATTTAGAATAATGGGCTCATAGTGAGTCCAATTATTTAATTAAATGCAAGCATATCCATTTTACATTAAGCCCCAAATAGCCTTCTGTAATAAACCAATAATCAGTTATAATAAAATTATTATATAAATTATTACATTATACAACTTACATTTATCATAATTTATGATTAAACTAAAAATAAGAACCAGTACGAATTTATGCATTTTAATGGTTCTTCATTAGACTAATGAATTTACTTATTACGTTGAAAGATAAAAAAAAGAAAAACCACCATGACTAATAAAGACAATTTTGCCAACCACACCCCAATGATGCAGCAGTATTTAAAACTTAAAGCTGAAAACCCTGATATTTTATTGTTTTATCGTATGGGTGATTTTTATGAGATGTTTTATGATGATGCTAAACGGGCATCAGGGCTTTTAGATATTTCGCTAACTAAACGTGGTTCTTCAAATGGTGAACCAATTCCAATGGCTGGTGTGCCCTATCATGCGGTTGAAAGTTATTTAGCTAAGTTAATTTCGCTAGGCGAATCCGTTGCTATTTGTGAACAAGTTGGTGATCCTGCGACAAGTAAAGGACCAGTTGAACGAAAAATTGTCCGTATTGTGACGCCCGGAACCGTCAGTGACGAATTATTACTAGAAGATCGCAAAGACAATTTACTGGCTTCAATTTGGCAACATAAAAAACATTATGGCTATGCCACGCTTGATATTAGTTCTGGTCGCTTTTATGTTTTTGAATGCGATAGCTTTGAAGCAATGCAAGCTGAACTGCAACGAACAAGTCCAGTTGAATTGTTATATCCTGAAGATTTTGAATCGATGCCTTTAATTGAACATCGCCATGGTTTGCGTCGTCGTCCACAATGGGATTTTGATCTAGAAACAGCAAAGCAACAACTCAATTTACAATTTGGTACGAATGATTTAGTCGGTTTTGGCGTAGAGGCATGCCAATATGCACTTTGTGCTGCTGGTTGTTTATTGCAATACGTTAAAGATACCCAACGCACAGCTCTACCTCATATACGTTCAATTATCAAACAGTCAACATATGACTTTGTGATATTAGATGCCGCAACTCGTCACAACTTAGAAATCACCGAAAACTTATCAGGCAGTACATCAAATACGGTTGCAGAGGTATTAGATAAAACACAAACCCCAATGGGTAGCCGAATGCTTAAACGCTGGTTGCATTCACCGATTCGTCATATTGAAACTTTGCAAAACCGCCAAGATGCCATTGCTGAATTACAACAACATATTGATGACGCATTACCATTATTAAAACAAATGGGCGATCTTGAACGTGTTTTAGCAAGACTGGCGCTACACACAGCTCGCCCACGGGATTTTGCGCGTTTGCGTGATGCCTATAATTTATTGCCACAATTACATTTTTTATTAGGACAATTTAGTTCGCCTTATTTACAAACTTTACGAACCAAAATTAACCAATTCGATCATATTGCCACGTTATTAAATAGTGCAATTGTTGAAACGCCACCGGCTATTATTCGTGATGGCGGTGTGATGGCAACAGGCTACAATAGTGAATTAGACGAATTGCGTAATCTTGCCGATGGCGCAACCAATTACCTTGAACAGCTTGAAATAAGAGAACGTGAATCACTTGGCATTGATACGTTAAAAGTTGGATTTAATGCAGTACATGGTTATTACATCCAAATTAGTCGTGGACAAAGCCACCTAGCGCCAATTCATTATACTAGGCGCCAAACATTGAAAAATGTGGAACGTTATATTATCCCTGAACTCAAAGAATACGAAGATAAAGTGCTTACCTCAAAAGGTCGAGCATTAGCGCTTGAAAAGCAGCTATACGAACAACTATTTGATCAATTAATGCCAGACTTAGCTGATATGCAAACGAGTGCTGAGGCAATTGCAGAGCTTGATGTTTTAACTAATCTTGCCGAACGAGCACTAACGCTTAATTATCAGCGCCCAACATTATCAACACAAGCAGGTATTAAGATCCAAGACGGACGTCATATTGTTATTGAACAAGTTCTACAAACACCGTTTATTCGCAATTCGCTGCACCTTTCACCTGCAAGGAGAATGCTGATTATTACTGGCCCGAATATGGGTGGAAAGAGCACTTACATGCGCCAAGCGGCATTGATTGTTCTACTTGCTTACATTGGTAGCTTTGTTCCTGCATCAAAAGCAGTAATTGGACCTGTTGATCGTATTTTTACCCGTATTGGGGCTTCTGATGATTTAGCTTCGGGGCGCTCTACCTTTATGGTAGAAATGACCGAAACAGCCAACATTATGCATAATGCGACAGAACAAAGCCTTGTTTTAATGGACGAAATTGGTCGAGGAACTTCAACTTATGATGGGCTTTCACTTGCTTGGGCCTGTGCTGAAAATCTTGCCAACGAGATCAAATCAATGACACTATTTGCCACGCACTACTTCGAACTCACTCAACTTCCTGAGCATATGCAAGGCGTTTATAACATCCACTTTGATGCCATTGAACATGACAACACAGTGGCTTTTATCCACGAAGTATCAGAAGGTGCTGCTAGCAAAAGTTTCGGTATTGCCGTTGCCGGGCTTGCTGGTGTACCTAAACCGATTTTGAAACGTGCTAAACAAAAATTAAAAGAGTTAGAAGTCATCTCAAAACAATCGGCTAATAGTAATGTCGACCAATCTCAACTCTCCTTTATTGACGAACCTGAACCGTCAGAAGTTGAAGAAGCCTTAAAACAGATCGACCCTGATGCATTAACGCCAAAACAAGCATTAGAAATGTTATATCAACTAAAAAAATTACTGTGATTAAATAGTATGATAGTGAGGTTATCGCATTATGATACTAAAATAAAAAACCACTAGGTGGATTCCTAGCGTTTTTTTATTGTTAATAACCACTAAAATTTAACAGTAACAACAAGGAATTAAACCCAATTTTTCTTCTTAGAGGTTTTACCTATACCTGGGTTAAGGCTATTTGTCGGATCAAGTTCTTGATAGAATTTTTTCAAATCCGCATTGGCATGATATAAATGCCCAACATTATGCTCGGCTGGGTATTGTGCACCACGCTGATCAAGCAATGCTAAAATCTGTTCCTTAACTTTATTACAATCCACCCCTTTTTTTGCAATATAATCTTGATGAAACACATAACAAAAAAAGTGTCCATAATACATTTTGTAAACGAAATTTTGATCGACGTTTTCTGGTAATGTTTCAAACCAATCGCTATCATTACGCTTTAATGCAATATCTAATGCAACGATATCTTCTACCGTTTTGCTATGTACATTACGATAAGACGTTGCCGCACCTGCTGCTGCAAAACGGTGTAGCATGGCTGCTTCGGCTTCTCTTTCGTTACATAAAAAGTAATTACCACTTCTATTTTGAAAATAGTCTTTCAAAAAAGTCTCGGCTTCTGCAATTCCATCATCTGCCATTTTTAAAATAAGATGATGTTCATAACGATCACGATAATCACGCATTGATTTTGGTAAATGATTTGGCAAAAATTTGCAAACAAAGATAGAAAATCGATCCGAAAAATTCTTTGGAAAAAATGGAATTTTAGCCGTAACACGATCAACAAAATTTTTAAAAGCAAACATGCGTGGCATCATATCCGTACCTAGCTTTTTAATAGCTAAAAAGGACGGTTTGCCATAAACTGCGGCAATATCGAATGCCACGCGATGAATATACTCCCCCGACACTGGTAACGTTTTAAATTGACCTAAAATATGTCGACGAATACCATTTAATTCGTTGATATCATTTGTACCTATGTAAAATACGGCTGATTTTTTTTCTAGAGGAAAAGTATCAAGCCGTACAGCAAAAACCATCAAACGCCCAGCACTGCCAGAGGCTTCATAATGACGAGCAGGATCGGCATTATACCGTGCAGGCGTATCAGCATCAATTTCACGAACATGATCACAATAATGATGATCATGGCCTAAGCCTGCATCACGCTTAATGTCTTTATCACTATAAGCATGACTTTGCAGATTTTGCAAAATCGTTTCTGGATCATCGCCTAGCTCAATACCTAAATGATTTACCAAGTGCAACTGACCTTGCGCATCTAATTGAGCAAACACAGCCATTTGCGTATAAGCAGGACCACGCTGAATAAGCGCACCACCCGAATTATTACATACACCTCCCATCACAGATGCACCAATGCAAGATGACCCAATAACCGAGTGAGGACCTCGATGATATTTTTTTAACTCTTTTTCCAACCTAAATAACGTACTACCTGGCAAACAAACAACTTGTTCACCATTTTCAATCACATTAATGCCATCCAAACGGCGAGTACTGACAATTACAATAGGACGATCATAATCATTACCATCCGGTGTTGAGCCCCCTGTTAAGCCTGTATTTGCTGATTGTGTAATAACAATTACATCCGCCTCAACACACGCTTTTAACACTTGCCACTGCTCAACTAACGTTCCGGGCAACACAACAGCCAATGCATCACCTTCACCAAAACGAATACCTTGGCGATAAGGTAGCGTATGGTTAGGATTCGTTAACGTGTATTTCTGTCCAACAATACCTTGTAGCTGCTCAATGAGCTGAGCTGTTTGATTACTATTCATATCGGTATTTCCTATGCTTATTGAAGATTAAGGTGAGTTAATAGTGGTGATTAAATAATAACCTATCTTAACCAAAAGCAAGACAATAAGCTATCGGAATTTTTATAGAGATGAACTAAACGTACTCAAGCAATATTTCATCAAAAAATCATTTAAAAAAATATTTAGTTATAATTTTTAAACCTCTATTTTTGAGGTGTTTTTTGATAAAAGTTGTTGGCGTTCATGTTGATTAAAGAAAGTCCATGCGACAAATCGGCTGATTTTTTGCCCCTGAGCCATAGGAACAATATGGCTTTCAACAACATTGGCTTGTTTTAATTTTTTGTTGATTACCGACAAGGTCTCTTTTTTCGACACTAATGAAGTAAACCACAAGCATTGAGTTTTATATTGAATACTTTCGTTAATCATATTACTAATAAAAGCACTTTCACCACCTTGACACCAAAGTTCGGCATGTTGCCCACCAAAATTAAGCACAGTTTTTTGAGTGGAATGCGTTAACTTGCCTAACTTCTTCAGTTTGGTTTGCGTACTTGCCAACGCATCTTGTGCTGAAGCATGAAAAGGCGGATTACACAGCGTTAAGGTATAAAACTCGTTAGGTTTAATAATATGCCTAAAAATCGCTTTATAGTCTTTTTGTAATCGACACCGCAAAGTGCTTTTTAATAGCGCATTAGCTTGTGTTATTAACGAAGCAACTTTGATCGCCACAGGATTAATATCACTCCCAACAAATGACCAACCATATTCGGCACAACCAATAATAGGATAAATCACATTGGCACCAACGCCGATATCCAATACATGAATTTGCTTACCTGTAGGGACATGATTTTGATTGTCTCGCGCTAATAAGTCAGCTAAATGGTGAATATAATCCGCTCTACCAGGAATGGGCGGGCATAAATAACCGTCAGGAATATCCCAATAACTCACCTGATAATAGCTAAACAACAAAGCTTTGTTTAACATTTTAACCGCCATCGGATCGGCAAAATCGATCGATAAATTGCCATAGGGATTCTGATTTACATAGTGAGATAGCTCAGGCAGTATATTGATAAGTTTTGCAAAATCATAACCGTCTTGATGTTTGTTTCGGCAATGTAATTGAGGCTTTTTTAATGACGTTTGCACGATTGTCCTATTTTATTCAAAATCAAATAACCGCTATTATAACGACTTAACGACAATATATGAAAACTGAACAGATAAATTAATCAAATTGATAATAATTAGTGTTGTTTTTTAATAAAAAACGTTCAGGAAAGGTATTGATTTTATTGAAGTTTTTTTGACGATCCTAGATTACACCATGAAGTGCAATTTTTCTTAGCTCCTTCGAATAAAAGGAGGCAGGGCTTTTAAACTTATGCCGTTTTCTT
>NZ_WTFA01000025.1:0-14141 GCF_009795755.1 Gilliamella sp. Pra-s60
TTAGGTCTTTTTTGTGAGTTGTTTTTGTATTAAAAAGCAATGCAAAAATCCCAAAAAAGTGGTCAGGAAAGGTATTGATTTTATTGAAGTTTTTTCTATCCGTTTTTTTGAATATAAACCTCTACAAACCCTTTTTTTTACGATAATTTAAAATTAAATAAAATCAATGCATTAGAAAACAGCTTAAAAAAAGGGTTTTCAAAGCCAAAATTGTTGTTTATCTTTATATAACAAGGTTTATCAAATCTTGAGTTCTACCTTAACGCCGTATAGGCGGTTTAGAAACTGCCCCCAAAGTGCAAATACCGAATAATCGTCCTTAACGCCGTATAGGCGGTTTAGAAATGTTCGAACTGGATGCTTGAGGCGGTCTATTTCCTTAACGCCGTATAGGCGGTTTAGAAACGCATCATTTATGTTGAGACCAAAATTAAAACCCTTAACGCCGTATAGGCGGTTTAGAAAGTCTAAGGCTAATACAATATTATCAACGCTTCCCTTAACGCCGTATAGGCGGTTTAGAAATGATGACGCAATAGAAGTTAGCGCGGAACTTGCCTTAACGCCGTATAGGCGGTTTAGAAACTACAGTCTACTCAGATGATGAGGGCAAAACGCCTTAACGCCGTATAGGCGGTAATAAAAAATAAAATTAATCACATAATTAAAAAACAATCGGCTATGCTATCTGCCTTATTCCGGCGTCAGAATGCGCCGACAACAGAGTGAGGTTAGCACGCCAAACAGGACGTTTGGCGAGTTTGTGGCGCGCTTGACAAATTTGTCTGGAACAAATTTGAACACCTGAGCACAGCGAAGGTGGCCTCGCAGAGGCGAGTATCAGGATGATACGAGTAGTGCCGAAGGCCACATTCTGCAGCCAAAGCGTGGGTTGTCAGGGAATTCGCTTTAATTCCCTGACTCGGACGTGGGCACTGTAGCCATTTTGTTCCCCCAAAGTTCAAACGTCCGAAACCACCGCACCCAATTTATTCTATTCACAAAAACAAAAAAAGGCCTGATTTTCCACTAAAAAATCAGTCAGGAAAACTATTGATTTTATTTATGTTTTTTAAAAAAACTATACCTTATCCCCTTTCAGCAAGCGTCGCCTGCACAATCCTCAACGCATCAAACGTTTCTTTCACATCATGCACACGAATAATCTGTGCCCCTTTCATTGCCGCTATCACCGCACAAGAGACACTGCCTAACATTCGCTCTTGCGGTGGGACATTTAGCACTTGTCCTATCATGGATTTTCGTGACATGCCGACTAATAAAGGCAAGTTGAAATGGTGGAATTGTTCAAGTGTTGCTAATAGTCGGTAATTGTGCGCTAGTGTTTTACCAAATCCAAAACCGGGGTCAAGGATGATTTTTGGGCGGTCAATGCCGGCGTTTATGCAGCGTTCGATCTGTTTTGCAAAAAAGTCATCAACTTCCTGATAAATATCTTGCTCGTAGTGTGGTGCATTTTGCATGGTTTGTGGGTCGCCTTGCATGTGCATGACGCAAACAGGTAAGCCTGTTTGGGCTGCGGCTTCAAGTGCACCGGGTTCTGTTAAAGCTCGAACATCGTTAATTAGGTGTGCCCCTGCTTTAGCTGATTCAGTCATCACTTGTGGCTTTGAGGTGTCAACCGAAATCCAAACATCAAAATAACGAGCGATTTTTTCAACTAATGGCACAACACGGTTTAGCTCTTCATCAATCGATACCTCGGCTGCACCGGGGCGTGTTGATTCGCCCCCTACATCAATAAAGGTTGCGCCAGCTTGAATCATGCTGTCAACACGACGCATGGCATCATCAAGGTTGTTATAATTTCCACCATCAGAAAACGAATCAGGTGTCATATTAACAATGCCCATGACTTGCGGAAAAGAAAGATCTATTGTCTGATTTTGAAAATGTATTTCCATGATTAACAGCCTTATTCAGGTTATATTATGTGATTGTGTTTATTTATAAGGTATTTTGTCGATAAAAAACGCGCCGTAGCGCGTTGAGTTTGGTTTATTAACTTTCTGATTGTGGCGGCGTGTCATTCCCTTCATTTGGGATCTGCTTTGCTGCCTTTTCGTCGCTGTCGGTCCAGTCATCTGGTGCGGTAAGTGGGCGACGAGCAATTAAGTCTGCGACTTGTTTTGAATCAATGGTTTCGTATTTCATAAGCGCATCTTTCATTGCATGTAATACATCAATATTTTCCGTTAGGATTTTACGAGCTCGTTGATAATTACGGTCAATAATGGCTTTGACTTCTTCGTCAATGATGCGAGCTGTTTCGTCAGAGATGTCTTTTGGTCGTCCATACTGGTTGTCGTCTGTTTCGTAAAACAGCGGTCCTAAACGGTCCGAAAAGCCCCACTGTGTAACCATGGCTCTTGCATATTGTGTAGCTACTTTAATGTCATTTGATGCACCTGTTGAAATTTTGTTTGCACCATAAATAAGTTCTTCAGCAAGTCGTCCACCATAAAGTGTGGCAATGTCGCCTTCGAGCTTTTCACGACTTTCACTAACACGGTCGCCTTCTGGTAAAAAGAACGTCACACCAAGGGCGCGCCCACGTGGAATGATGGTAACTTTGTGGATCGGGTCATGATCTGGCATTAAGTGACCAATAATAGCGTGCCCAGCTTCGTGATAAGCGGTTGATATAAGTTGTTCTTGAGTCATGCTTAACGAACGTCGTTCGGTGCCCATGTTGATTTTATCTTTGGCTTCTTCAAATTCGTCCATGGTGACAAGCCGTTTATTACGACGTGCGGCAAATAAGGCCGCTTCATTGACTAAGTTTGCTAGTTCTGCACCCGAATAGCCCGGTGTACCTCGTGCTAGGACTGATAAGTCAACATCGGTTCCAAGTGGTACTTTGCGAGCATGTACCGCAAGAATTTGTTCTCGCCCTTTCATGTCAGGCAAGCCAATTTGAACTTGTCGATCAAAGCGTCCTGGTCGTAATAATGCAGGATCTAAAATATCAACGCGGTTTGTTGCTGCGATGATGATGATACCACTGTTAGTTTCAAAGCCATCCATTTCGACCAGCATCTGGTTTAATGTTTGTTCACGTTCGTCGTGCCCACCCATTGAGCCTGCACCACGTTTGCGACCAACGGCATCAATTTCGTCAATAAAAATAATGCATGGTGAATGTTTTCGAGCTTGTTCAAATAAATCACGCACGCGCGATGCGCCGACACCAACAAACATTTCAACAAAGTCAGAACCTGACATGCTGAAAAACGGAACATTAGCTTCGCCAGCAATGGCTTTGGCTAGCAAGGTTTTACCTGTGCCCGGAGGGCCTACCATTAGGATCCCTTTTGGAATTCGTCCACCAAGTTTTTGGTATTTACCTGGGTCGCGTAAAAAATCGACCACTTCAGTTACTTCTTGTTTGGCTTCTTCACTGCCTGCTACGTCGGTAAATTTAGTTTTAACTTGATCTGGGGTTAACATTTTGGCTTTGCTTTTCCCCACTGACATCGGTCCGCCTTTACCACCACCTTGCATTTGGCGCATCATAAATAGCCAAAAACCGATAAGTAAAATAATAGGAAACCAAGAGATAAGAATGCTAAGGATTAGGCTTGGTTTTTCGTCAGGACTGCCATAGACAGGTACTTTGTTGCTTAATAGATCATCCATGAGTTTTTCATCATAATAAGGGATGTAGGTAGTGTACTCATTATTTTCTTTGGTTTTAGCAACAATTTCGCGTCCGTTAATATGCACTTCTTGGAGTTTGCCATTCGTGATATCGGAATTAAATTGGGTATAATTGACTTGAGGGTTGCTGTTTGCTATTGAGCTAAATTGATTAAATCCTGCAATCAATACTACAGCAATAATTCCCCAGATCAGTAAATTCTTCACCATGTCGTTCAAAAGAAAAACCTCTCATAAAAATTAACAGTTACGACTAAATTAACGAAGTATGGTACTACAAAATTGTACAACTAGCTACTTCATACCCATTGCAACAATATAAACTTCTCGAGACCTTGCGCGCGATGCTTCAGGCTTGCGAATTTTGACGGTTTTGAACATGTCTCTTACCTGTTTTAGGTATGCTTCAAATCCTTCACCTTGAAACACTTTTACAATAAAGTTGCCGTTTGGAGCAAGTACGTCTCGACACATGTCTAATGCGAGTTCAACTAAATACATGGCTCTAGGGATGTCAACAGCAGGCTGTCCGCTCATGTTCGGTGCCATGTCTGACATAACAACTTGGACTTTTTCTTCACCCACTCGTTCAAGTAAAGCCTTTAAAACGGCTTCATCACGAAAATCGCCTTGAAGAAAATCAACCCCAACAATTGGATCCATTGGCAGTAAGTCACATGCAATAATACGACCTTTGTTACCAATCAGCGATGCAACATACTGTGACCATCCCCCCGGTGCTGCACCTAGATCAACAACGGTTATTCCGGGTTTGAATAATTTGTCATTTTTTTGAATTTCTTCTAGTTTGAACCATGCTCTGGATCGTAGTCCTTTTTTTTGTGCTTGTTGCACAAAGCGATCTTTAAAATGCTCATTGAGCCAACGTGTCGAGCTTGCTGAGCGTTTTTTGTTACTCACAGTGAATAAATCCTTAATGTAAAGAGGTCACTTCATTGATTACAAATATATATAAGGGTAGAATAGCAAAATTGCAACTTAATGTGATAAAAATTTAATGAATTTATCGAATAAACAAAAACAGTATTTAAAAAGTGAAGCGCATCATTTAAAGCCTATTGTGATGATTGGTGCTAATGGATTTACCGAAGGCGTACTTGCCGAAATTGATCATGCGTTAAATTTTCATGAGTTAATCAAAATTAAGGTTTCTGCTGAAGACCGCGAAACTAAAAAGCTTATTTGCGATGCGATTATTCGTGAAACAAAAGCATTATCGGTACAATTGGTAGGTTCTAATTTCACGATTTTTAGACCAAGTGAAGATAAAAAAATCACTTTACCTAAATCTTAAATAAAAATAACAGGGCTATTTGCCCTGTTGGTTTATCTGTTGTTAAAGTTGTTCTTTACTAGATATATTCAACTTTAATAATATCAAACTCGACATCACCACCTGGTGTTTTGATTTGTACTGTGTCGCCATCTTCTTTGCCGATTAGCCCACGAGCAATAGGTGAGTTGACCGATATCAGGTTTTGTCTATAGTCTGCTTCGTCATCACCAACGATGCGATAGGTTGTTTCTTCGTCAGTTTCGATATTAACGACAGTTACCGTAGCACCAAAAATAATACGTCCAGTGTTTTTTACTTTGGTTATGTCTATAATTTGTGCTTGTGATAATTTGCCTTCAATTTCTTGAATTCGACCTTCACAAAAACCTTGTTGCTCTCTGGCTGCGTGATATTCAGCGTTTTCTTTTAAATCGCCGTGCGCTCTAGCTTCAGCAATGGCGGCTGTGATTTGTGGCCTTTTGACATTTTTTAGCTCTTCTAGTTCAGCACGTAATAGTTCTGCTCCCTTTACTGTCATTGGGATTTGTTTCATCGAGGTATCTCCCGTGTTACTTATTATAAATAAAAAAATAACTTTCCCCATTCATCTGATTTAAGGAAAGGGAAAGTAAGTTGTTCTGTTAGTTTTTTAACGTATTGTTGTGTATGCCTATATCTTAACTGCAAAACTAATCTAACCACAAATGATTTATATTGAAAATTAGATGCTATTTTGATTAAAATGGAGTATCGTAATGGGATTCTTAACATTTAATTACAATAATTAAAATAATTTTATGCAGCGATTACGTTTTTACATAATCATCTTTTTGTCTATTGTTTGGTTTTTTATATTATTGTCTTATTTTGTTGTGCAAACCTCTTTGGGTGCCAAAATTATTAGCCAGCAATTATCTAAATTAAGTTCTTATACTGTCTCAGTAGGCAAAGTCCATCACTCTATTGCAAATTTTTATGAATTAGTTTTTGATGATGTTGTTATTAGTGATGATAATAAAGTCGTTGTTAGTGCACCTAAATTATTAGTCGGGTTTGATAAAGATTATCTTTGGCAATTAACTCATTTTAATTATGTTACTATTATTGATGGTACAATTAATTATTCTTACAATGATAGCCAATCTGGCCAGTATGATTTTTCAACAAATACACTAAAATTAGTTGATTCAACCGTTAATATTTCAGTTAATAGCGGGCAAGATAGAATTTCATTTACACAGCTAAATGGTGGCGTTAAACCATTTTCGTTATCAACGGATTCGTTATCAGGGGAAGATAAATATCAATTTGATTTTACTTCGAAAGCAGTATCAGTCAATCAAATTCCTATTAAATCAATGCTTATTCAAGGATTCCATTGTGATGGTGTTACGACAGTGACTAATTTAGGTGGTAATATTGATAATGGCTTTTTTGTTAGTAAATTAAAAATACTTGCTGATAAACATTTAAATATCGATCAGCTACAACTACATAATATTAATTTGCAATCAACCGACAAGGATTTTGGGAATAGGTATCTTCATATTTTGCCAAATTTGACAATCAAGCAATTATCGATATTTGAAAGTAGCATTCAGTTGCCTAATTTTTTAATTGAAAAAGGTAATATTGAAGCAACTAATCTGAGTTATGATGATCAATGGCATTTTGATCAAAGTACGTTTGTTTTTAATGCTGATCATGTTGTTTGGGATGATGAGAAGTTTGCATCGGTATTAGTTCAACTATCATCTAATGATCAAGATGTGGAGATCAAAAAAGTACTAGCAAAATGGAATAAAGGTAGTATAAATTTTTCTGGAAGATGGAAAGATCACTCCTTACATTTAGAACAATTAACATTATCAGATATTAATTATCAGCTTCCTGAAAAGCTGGAACTGTTAGCATTACCGAGTATTTTTAAAAGTATCAAGATAGATAAACTTACCGTTTTACAAAGTTTGATAATTAGAAAATATAGCGATTTTCCTTTCACGTTATATAACTTTCAGGTTTCGGGTACGGATGTCGTTTTAGCGAAAGATCACAAATTAGGCCTCTTTTCAGGATCGACTTCTTTTAAATCTGAAAAAGGATCGTTTAATCGAGTTGATATTAGTTATCCTGATATGGTTTTAAAATTTGATGCTGAAAATCGTGCTTTGTTAACGTTTAGTACGTTAACGAGTGGAGGGATGATCGAGTCAAATACAAAAGTTGATTTATCACAAAATGAACCGCTATCTTTGCAATTAAATGCTTATGGTGTAACCAGTTCACTGTTAGAAGACTGGAAATTACTAAAACAGCCTCCAGCCGCTATGAATTATTCAGTTAATTTACAAGGCAAATTACAGCCATTTAGTTTTTCAGGCGTATTTTCTACTGATGGTAATAATTATATTATTAAGCATGAACATTGATTTTTACAAAAGCATTCTTATATAACTGGTTAAGATGTTTAAGGTATTATGTGTCTTTGAATGTGAAAGGCTTGATAATAAGTGGTGTGTGAGGATGTAATGGTTCTTGTTCGATTAGATAAATGGCTTTGGGCCGCAAGGTTTTATAAGTCACGAGCATTAGCCCGAGAAATGATTGAAGGCGGTAAAGTGCATTATAACGGTCAACGTACTAAACCAAGTAAAATTGTTGAAGTTGGTGCGACTGTAACGCTTCGTCAAGGTTCGGATCAAAAAACAATTCAAATTTTAGCCATCAGCGAACAACGAAGAACTGCCACAGAAGCTCAGCAACTTTATCAAGAAACTTCAGATAGTATTGCTAAACGTGAAGCAATAGCACAAGCTCGTAAACTTAATGCATTGACAATGCCTCATCCAGATAGAAGACCAGATAAAAAGGAGCGGCGTGATTTGATTAAATTTAAATATGATAGGCAACAAGGTGACAACAGTTAATATGGATACTTTAAATCGATTTTTATTTGATAATCATCCTATTCGTGGTGAAATTACCCGTCTTGAACAAACATACCAAGCGGTGTTAGATAATCATACTTACCCTGTTGCTGTACAAAATTTACTTGGTGAATTATTGGTTGTAACCAGTTTATTAACTGCAACACTAAAATTTGAGGGTGATATTGCGGTTCAGTTGCAAGGTGATGGGGCGTTATCGTTAGCTGTTGTTAACGGTAATGATCAACAACAGCTACGAGGCGTTGCTCGAGTTAATGGTGAAATTGCTGACGATGCAACACTCAAAGATATGGTGGGTAATGGCTATATTGTTATTACTATTACACCTAAAAATGGCGAGCGCTATCAAGGTATCGTTGGGTTAGAAAAAGATACGCTTATTGGTTGCATCGAAAACTATTTTATGCAATCAGAGCAGCTTCCTACCCGTTTATTTGTGAAAACTGGTGTTCACAATAATAAGCCAATGGCCGCAGGGATTTTATTGCAAATTTTGCCTGCTAATGATGATACCGCTGAATCATTTGAGCATCTAAGCGCATTAACTGAAACAATTACGGGTGACGAGTTACTACAGCTTTCTACCGATGAGATTTTATATCGTTTATATAATCAAGAAGAAGTGCGCCTTTTTGAAACACATTATATTACTTTTAAGTGTGGTTGTTCACGTCAGCGTTGTGAAGATAGTTTAATGACATTACCCACTAACGAAATTGATGAAATCCTGAAAGAAGATGGCGGTAATATTGATATTCATTGTGATTATTGCGGAAAGCATTATTTGTTTGATTCTATCGATATTGCTGAAATAAGAAATAGGCATAAGGTTAATTATCATTGATCTTTAATGTTTCACTAAAAAACCACTAAAATTATATATATAACTTTAGTGGTAAAGTGAAATATAGGGAATTAAACTTATACTTCACTTTATCAGAATAAATGAACAAAGCTTTTTTAACGGTTTTGTGTGTTTTTTAAATGATATTGATAAATCACTTCATTGTGCTAATTAAAAGCTCTATTTACTGTTTATTTCTTCCTCATAAATATGTTCAATAATGGCGTGATTATTGGCGATCTTCCATTTTATATTAAAATGGTACAGTGTGATTCCATAGGTTTGTTCGCAACTATTGTTTTGTTTGTACGCAGGCCTTGGATCTTGAGATATCACTTGGGTAATTAGGTCGGTAAGTTGAGGATAGTTCTGTTTTTGTAAATCTAATATTAATTGTGCTTTTTGTGAAAATTCAACGGTTAATTTTTCATCGGGAATAGATTGTGCATATCCTGCAAAGGCATCAGGATGGCTGTCACAATAAGGTAGGTAAGGTTTAATATCGATAATTGGTGTGCCGTCGACTAAGTCAAGGCTGCCTAATTTCAATATGATCTGTTTGTTTTCAATGACGATATCTTTTAATTCAACAGCTGAAAGACCAATATGATTAGGTCTAAATGGTGATCGGCTAGCAAATACGCCCATTGTTTTGTTACCACCTAAACGCGGTGGACGAACGGTTAGTCTCCATTTTTCTGGATCGATATGGTGAAATAAAAATAATAACCATAAGTGAGAAAACTGTTCTAATCCTTTAACACTAATGGGATCGTTATAAGGTGCTAACAAATGAAGTTCCCCTTTCCCAGCACTGACTAAGTTGGGTTGTCTTGGAACAGCAAATTTTTCACTATAGGGAGAGCGGATAATGCCGATGGGGTTAATTTGATATGTCATAATCCATATTTGTTTGAATTTATTCTATAGCTTGTTATTTCTATATGATAGCAAAGTTAATATCGTCAACCTAAGCCGACGATATTAAGGTAAATAAATCTTTGTTACTTATTATTACCAACCGCGAATCGCACCACCATTAAAGATTTGGTTTGCTTTTTCAGCTACAGCCTCAGTTTGGTAAGATTTAACAAAGTTTTTGACATTTTCATCATCTTTGTTATTTTCACGAGCAACGATGATGTTGACATATGGCGAGTCTTTGTCTTCAACAAAAATTCCATCTTTACTTGGTGTTAAATTGACTTGTCCTGCAAATGCATTGTTGATGATTGCTAGATCAACTTGAGCATCATCTAGTGAACGTGGCAACATTGGTGCTTCAAGTTCAATAATCTTATAGTTGTAAGGATTGCTGGTAATATCAAGAACTGTTGGTAATAGACCTTTTGCGTTATCAACCGTAATCATTCCTTCGTGTTGTAATAATAGTAATGCTCGACCTAAATTTGTAGGATCACTTGGAATGGCAATCGTTGAATTGGCTGCAATAAAAAATGTTTCACCACGCGGTGAAGTTACTTTTACGCCTTCACCGGTTTCTTCTGATTGATTAATTGGTTTGAGTTTTTTGGAATAACTTGCAATAGGGTAAACAAATGAGTTACCAACTACAGATAATTTATAACCGCGTTCTTTGATTTGTTCATCTAAAAAAGGCTTGTGTTGGAAAGCATTTACATCAATTAAACCATCATTTAATGCTTGATTAGGTATAACATAATCACTAAAAGTAACAAGTTCAACATCTAAGTTATAAAGATCTTTTGCTTGTTGTTTAGCAACTTCAGCTACTTCTTGTTCTGGTCCTGAAATAACACCAACTTTAAGAGCGCTAACTTGAGTTTTTGGTTTGTTATTGTCACAACCCGTTAAAAAAAATGCACTCACTAATGTGGTGATAAGTGCTAACTTTTTGATTGACATAATTTTCTCCAAATTTATTGATGAGACACGTATTTAACAATTTTATTGCCAATAAATTGAATAATAAAGACAATAATAACCAATATCACTAAAAATATATTCATCATATCATAGTTGTGACCTTCATACCCGAATCGTTTCGCTAGATCACCAAGGCCTCCTGCTCCTACGGCTCCAGCCATGGCAATATAACCTGTTAGCGTTATTAACGAGATCGTCATGCTATTAACAATTACAGGTAATGACTCTGGTAATAAAACTTTGTAGATAATTTGTAACGGTGTAGCGCCCATAGAGCGAGCAGCTTCAATTAATCCTTTTGGCAGATCAAGTAGTGCATTTTCAATCATTTTGGCAATTAAAGGGGCAACACCTATGCTCAGTGGTACAATAGCTCCTTCCCTACCAAGATAAGTCCCTTTACCTGTTAAAATTTCCATTATTTCCATTGTAAATGGTTGAATCCAGACAATTAATATAATAAAAGGAATTGAGCGGAATACATTTATTACAAAAGAAAGAATGTTATGTATTATATGATTTCCAAGTATATTTCCTTTTCGAGTTATATATAACATGATACCTAACGGTAAGCCAATTAATGTTCCATAAAAACCAGATAAAAAAATCATATAAATGGTATCATCGGTTGCTTCTGCTATTTTGAATAATACCGGTCCATTTAGCCCTTTAATTGATGAACAAAATGCAACAAAATCGCTCCAAAAATTATATTGAGCTAAGTATCGAAATAAAGATTCGAAAGGTTTAAAAGAGGGAATAAAATCAAACATAACCTAGTACCTCTACTTTGGTATTATTGTTTTCCAAAAATTGGATTGCCGACGAAATACTTTTAGGATTACCATCCATTTGGGCTAGCATTAAACCAAATTTAACACCACCAGCATAATCCATTTGCGCGCTAATAATGTTACTTTCGATACTAAATTCTTTGGCAATTTGTGATAACAAAGGTAAATCAACCGAAACGCCCGTGAATTCTAAGCGAACCAGAGGATTAAGACCCTCTTTAGGGTCTTGAGATAATCTTGCTAAATAATCGTCAGGGATATTTAGGTGTAAAGTTGATTGTATAAACTGTCTTGCAATATCGGTTTTAGCGTGGGAAAAAATTTCGCCGACCGATGATTGCTCCACTAATTCGCCATTACTGATAACCGCGACTTGATCGCAAATCTGTTTTACTACGTCCATTTCGTGCGTAATTAGTAAAATAGTAAGCCCTAATTTTTGATTAATATCTTTCAATAATTTCAAAATAGAACGGGTTGTTTCGGGATCGAGTGCGCTAGTTGCTTCGTCGCATAAGAGCACTTTGGGGTCACTAGCTAAAGCTCTTGCAATCGCAACGCGCTGTTTTTGCCCACCTGATAAATTAGCAGGGTAAACATTTGCCTTTTCAGTCAATCCAACTAGCTCAATAAGCTCGTTGACCTTTTGTTTGATTTTGGCTTTAGGGGTTTTATTGAGCTCTAGTGGAAAAGCGATATTATCAAAAACAGTGCGTGAGGAAAGTAGATTAAAATGTTGAAAAATCATACTAATCTTTCGACGTACTTCAATTAGCTTTCTGTTTGATAGGTGAGTGATTTCTTGATTATCAAAAAATATTTTACCACTAGTTGGTTTTTCAAGTAAGTTAACACAACGGATAAGAGTGCTCTTTCCTGCCCCTGATTTACCAATAACACCATAAATCTTTCCTTGTGGAACATGTATAGTGATGTCTTTTAATGCATGAATAGGGGTTTTATTATGTTCAAATATTTTCGAAATATGTTGTAATTTTATCATAATATATAAAGACAAAAGATGAATGGATGAATATTAAGACGTCTAGACATCTAAGTCAATCAATAATATGCTATATGAATTAGAGTAATACCTAAAGTTAAAAGGAAAAAAAGTAAATATGAAGCCCGCTATTTTTTTAGATCGAGATGGTACTATTAATATAGATTATAATTATGTACATACAATTGATAAATTCCACTTTATTGATGGTGTGATTGAGGCGATGCAAGAGCTCAAGAAAATGGGCTTTTTATTAGTCATTACAACCAATCAATCGGGGATTGCCAGAAATATATTTACTGAAGAACAATTTCATACATTGACTGAATGGATGGATTGGTCATTACAAGATCGTGGTGTTGATTTAGATGGCATCTATTATTGTCCACATGATCCGCTAATTGATAATTGTGAATGCCGCAAACCAAGTCCGGGTATGATTCAAACAGCAGCTAAAGAACTAAAAATTGATATTGCTAATTCCTATATGGTTGGAGATAGAGTGTCTGACTTATTGTCGGGTAAAAAAGCTGGCGTTAAAAAAACTGTGTTAGTAAAAACGGGCGATACCATAACAGAAGAAGCATTAGAACAAGCTGATTGGGTTATTGATAGTTTGGCTGATTTACCCAATAAAATAAAAGAAAAATCATAACTTTCTAAAATAATACTATCCTAATACGGCGTTTAAAATAAACGCCGTGTAATTCTCATGATAGGTGGTGCTAATATTAATCCCAAAAATAGTGCATTAATAAAGTTCACTACATTTTGGCCAAAAGTATGAATGGTCTTGGTGAAAAAAAGAGAAAAACAACTTATAACGATCATCATCACCAATCCCCAATATAGAAAACTAATCGTATTTTTCTTATCAATCATGATTGGTAATCTAAGAATAAAGATGCATATTAAACTCATTCCTACCAAAGTGCTTCCATGTTGTAGTAATTGGTAGATAGGAATATCTGTATTTTTTAGTGAAATTGGTTGTTGTAAAAAAGGAAGGTGTTTTACAAAAAAGCCAGTTAAGTGAGTAAAACTGTCCCAACCAATATGTGACAATATGCCTATTAGTGCAGATGTTAAGACAATAAACCAATGATGCAAGCAATATTGCTTCCAGTTCAGCGTTAGATAATGAGCAAATCGTTTATAAAGGAAATGAGGCAAATTCTTGATTAATTCATTACGAATAATGGAGTGAAAGATAAAAGCAACAATTAATGTTATTGGCAGATCAAAATAAAAAATACCAAGTAAAGTATGGCTCATATCACTTTTTATTTTCATTCTAAGAAAATATTCAAAGTCAGGGGACATGCTACCTATAATTAAGGTTGTCATGGAAAAAAACTTAGTTTTTTTATAAAAAGGTAAAACAATTGCAGGATGTGCGAAAGTAAAAGGCATATGAAAAATCCATCCTAAAATAAAAAGTTGGACTGAAGCAGACATGACATAATAAATAATAAAAAAGAAAATTTGTATAGAATTAGTTTATTTTCAATACAGCATGTGCAAAAAAAGCACAAACAGAAATAAAATTGCAATAATCGCTTGCATGATTTTTTTAAGGTCCTATAATGCGCACCCACTGACACGCAGTCAGCATAAAGCAGGCGGCGAATAAGGTTAGTGAACAAGGTCAAAAATTTTAAAAAAA
>NZ_WTFA01000026.1:0-11344 GCF_009795755.1 Gilliamella sp. Pra-s60
GTGTGGGTATTACCCATGTGAGAGTAGGGTGCCGCCAGACTTTTAAATAGATGAGCCCAGCAGTGATGCTGGGCTTTTTTGCTTTCAGGGGTTTTAATTGATTAATATAGATTGGTAAATGAATACTTTAATAGCTTTCAATAAACCATTTAATGTCATAACTCAATTTTCACCGCATGAAAAATATCAGACATTAAAAGATTTTATACAATTACCTAATTTTTATCCTGCTGGACGTTTGGATACTGATAGCGAAGGATTATTATTATTAACGAATAATGGAAAATTACAGTCCAAAATCAGCTCACCCAAATTTAAATTACCTAAAACTTATTGGGTACAAGTTGAAGGTATTATCAACCAACAAGCTATAAATAGACTAAGAAAAGGCGTACAATTAAAAGAATTCCACACAGCGCCAGCTATAGCAAATTTTCTTGATGACCCAAAAGAACTATGGGAAAGAATCCCTCCTATTAGAGAACGCAAAACAGTACCTACTTCATGGATTAGCATTACAATCTCAGAAGGAAAAAATCGACAAGTTAGGCGAATGTGTGCTGCTGTTGGTTTTCCTTGTTTAAGATTGGTTAGAGTTCAAATTGGAAAATATAATCTATTTACTCATCAATTACCATTAAGTGATTGGCGCTATATCACAACTCAAGATATTTATTTTTAACAAAAGATTTGAAAAAATAATATTAGTCTCTTTTATTGAATGCATTGGGCTTTATTCTAAAATAAGATAGAATGATCATTAGGAATGATCTTAGGGTAAATTATTTATGTTTGAACAAAAAAAAGAAGGATTTTTCTCTCGCTTAAAAAAAGGTCTTTTTAAGACTAAACAAAATATTGGATCTGGTTTTCTTAGTTTATTTAAAGGCAAAAAGATTGATCAAGCCCTATTTGAAGAACTAGAAGAACAATTGCTTATTGCTGATGTAGGCTTTGATACAACACAAAGAATTATAGATAGTTTAACAAAACAAGCCTCAAGAAAAGAACTGAAAGATGCCGATGCATTACATGAGCTTTTAAAACAAGAAATGAACTCAATTTTAAGTGGCGTAGATAAACCGCTTGATATTAATAGCCACAGTCCTTTTGTTATCTTAATGGTAGGCGTTAATGGCGTAGGTAAAACAACAACAATTGGCAAATTAGCCCGTCAATTTCAACAACAAGGCAAATCAGTTATGCTTGCTGCTGGTGATACCTTTCGTGCAGCGGCTGTTGAACAGTTACAAGTTTGGGGAGAGCGTAATAACATTCCAGTTATTGCACAACATACCAATGCTGATTCAGCATCTGTCATCTTTGACGCAATACAGGCAGCAAAAGCCAAGAAAATAGATGTATTAATTGCTGATACTGCTGGTCGTTTACAAAACAAATCTCATTTAATGGACGAGCTGAAAAAAATAGTACGAGTCATCAAAAAGCAAGATGAAACGGCACCACATGAAATTATGTTAACGATTGATGCAGGCACAGGTCAAAATGCAATTAGTCAAACCAAACTTTTTAATGAAGCTATTGGCGTTACTGGCATGACATTAACTAAACTAGATGGTACTGCAAAAGGTGGAATTATTTTTAGTATTGCAGATCAGTTTAGTATTCCTATACGTTATATTGGTGTGGGTGAAAAAATTGATGATTTAAGACCTTTTGTTGCAGATGATTTTATTAATGCTTTGTTTGATCAAGCAGATGAATAGAGAGAAATCATGATCCAATTTCAACGTGTAAGTAAAGTTTATTCTGGCGGAAAATCGGCATTACAAAATATAAACTTTACGTTATTACCGGGAGAAATGGCCTTTTTAACAGGACATTCTGGTGCTGGTAAAAGCACTTTAATGCGATTGATTTGTGGTTTAGAAAAAGCTAATGATGGAAAAGTGTTATTAAATGGCGTTGACGTTTCAGGATTAAGTAGGCATGAAATGCCGTTTTTACGTCGCACAATTGGGATGATTTTTCAAGATCATCAATTATTAATGGATCATACTGTTTATGATAATGTTGCAATCCCACTAATCATTTTAGGTAAATCAGCAGAAGAAATTCGCAGGCGTGTTTCGGCATCATTGGATAAAGTTGGATTATTAAATAAAATGAAATTTTATCCTATACAGTTATCAGGTGGAGAACAGCAACGCGTTGGCATAGCGCGAGCTATTGTTAATCGTCCTAGTGTTTTACTTGCTGATGAACCTACAGGTAATTTAGATGATAAACTATCCAAGGATATTTTAAAGCTTTTTGAAGAATTTAACCAAGCAGGCGTAACGGTTTTGATGGCGACCCATAATATGGGGCTTATTCGTCGCAGACACCATCGAATACTGCATTTAAATCAAGGGCTTTTAGAGGTTAAAAGTTAATGAATTACGCTAATAACAAACCGACTAAATTAAAGAAAAAAGACAATAATAGTTTTTTTTCTCGTTGGAAAAGACAAATTGGCTATGCTTGGCGTAATACTTTTAATGATTTTTCTCAACATATTTTTGCCTCGCTATTGACCGTTTTTGTTATTGCTATTTCAATTACTTTACCGACTATTAGTTACCTTCTTTGGAAAAATGCTAATCAAACTGCAAAACAATGGTATCCAACGCCTAATTTAACGATTTATATTAATAAAGATTTAACCCAAGAACAAACAACTGAATTGATTACTAAACTTAAATCTTATCCTGAAGTTGCTCAAGTTGATTATCTTTCTCGAGAAAAAACAATAGAAGAATTTAAAACATGGTCAGGATTTAGTAATGCATTGGATTTATTAGACGAAAACCCGCTACCCGCAGTAGCTATTGTTATGCCTAAAGAAGAAGCAAAAAAAACAGTTATATTGCATCAATTACAAACTGAATTACTTAAACTTGATGGTATAGATGATATAAAGTTAGATGATAGTTGGTTTACTCGACTAACCGCGTTAACAGACATGATTAAATCTGTTGTATGGATCATCTCGGTATTTATGATTATTGCTGTATCTCTTGTAATAGGAAATAGTATTCGCTTAAATATTTTTGCTAGAAAGCAAACGATTGTTGTCATGCAATTAATTGGTGCAACCGAGGGATTTATTTTACGTCCTTTTCTTTATAGTGGTATTCTTATTGGCTTTATTAGTTCAATTATTTCTTTAATTTTATCGGAAATATTTATTTTTCAAATAGAGTCAATTATATTGAATGTTTCAGATGTATTTGGAACAATAATCAATATCGAAGGGCTATTATGGGATGAAAGCATATTGATCATGCTTATTACTATGATTATAGGATGGTTTTCATCGCTTATTGCGACAAAAAAATATTTAAAAATAACACGAATTACCTAGTTATTTTTCCATAATTAACTAGAATATAAAACAAATTTAATAGCTGTAAATCTTAAGTGAATACTTATTAATTGAAAATAAAAAGTATGAACTAATTTATGGTTTGTTGGTCTAAATAATAAATGAACGTTATTTTAACGTTTTTAATTGTTACATTTAATTGATGATGTAACAAAATGACTTAATTTAAGGGGGAATTAAATGAGTACTGATTTAAAAATGCAAGTAGGTGCTTTAATCCCACAAGGAAATATAGAATCATACCTTCGCATGATTAACACCTACCCAATGTTAACTGCAGAAGAAGAAAAATCATTGGGTGAAAAACTTTATTATGATGATGACGTCGATGCTGCTCGCCAGTTAATTTTATCTCATTTACGATTTGTGGCGCATATTGCACGTGGTTATTCTGGTTATGGCTTGCCACAAGCAGACTTAATTCAAGAAGGCAACATTGGTCTAATGAAAGCAGTGCGACGTTTTAATCCGGAAATGGGTGTTCGTTTAGTCTCATTTGCTGTACATTGGATAAAAGCTGAAATCCACGAATATGTATTAAAAAATTGGCGTATTGTTAAAGTTGCGACAACTAAAGCACAAAGAAAGTTATTCTTTAATCTAAGAAAGACTAAACAACGTTTAGGTTGGTTTAGTAGTGCTGAAGTGGATATGGTTGCGGATGAATTAGGTGTAAGCCGTAAAGACGTACTTGAAATGGAATCACGCATGTCTGCACAAGATATGTCGTTTGATATTGACAGCGATGACGATGACAATTCAATTGTTGCACCAGCCCTATACTTAGAAGATAGTAACTCTGATTTTTCCAAATCAATTGAAAATGACAACTGGGAAAATGATGCGACAGATAAACTACATGATGCACTATCACAACTAGACGAACGCAGCCAAGATATTATTAAGGCACGTTGGTTAGATGCTGATGATAGCAAATCAACATTGCAAGTATTAGCTGATAAATACAGCGTTTCGGCTGAACGTATTCGCCAACTTGAAAAAAACGCAATGAAAAAGTTAAGGGTTGCTATCGAAGCATAATTTTTCATTAATATTAACTTCCTAAGCCTTACTTTAAAAAGTAAGGCTTTTTTACAATACAGACAAACAAAATAACAAAAAATTATCGTTTTATTTTAATTTATTATTGTTTTTCGTTTTTCCAATGTTATACTGTGTTCACTTTTTATAAAGAAAAAGGGTCTAAAGATGAATACAGATATAACTAAAACACATTCTCAGTTAAATCAATATTGTCGATTTATGGCATTATTAACATTAATTCCAATTCTAATTTTGTTAGTTAGCGCAATATCTCCATTCTTATATTATTTTTTTGATATATCAAATATTGGACTTGAATTCGCAGGGTTTTCTTTCTTCACTAGTGGGGAAGATTATGTTGATCCTAAATCTTTAGCAGGATGGCAAGCGACTATCGCAACATTAATGGAAACTTCATTAATACTCATTTTAATTTATGCGTTTTATCAACTTAGACTATTGTTTATCAATTACAGTCAATCTGAATATTTTTCAGTAAAATCAGCCAACCATTGTTACATCTTTGGCAAATTACTTGTTTGTTGGGAGGTAATACGTTTTTTATCTGAACCGTTATTAACAATGATCTTAACTTATAATCAAGATGCATCAGCACGTTACTTTTCTATTTCTTTTTCTAGTGATGATATCATAACGCTATTTATTGCGATTAGTATTATGTTCATTGGTCAAATACTTAAAAAAGCTTGCCAACTAGATGAAGAAAATAAACAATTTATTTAAAAGGAGTCATATGTGCCAATTATAATAAATTTAAACGTCATGCTTGCTAAACGTAAAGTTAAATCAAAAGATTTAGCGGCAACAATTGGTATTACAGAACAAAATTTATCATTACTTAAGCAAGGTAAAGTCAAAGGATTTAGACTCGCAACACTCGAGGCAATCTGTAAACATTTAGATTGCCAACCGGGTGATATATTAGAATATACGAACGAAGAATAGATTATTAACTTATTGCAAGTAATGCTGCTTCTTGTGCGTGAATTAAGGCGGTATCAAAAAAAGGTGTATTGCGATCGGATTGAGAGATTAATAACCCAATTTCAGTGCAGCCTAAAATAACGCCTTCTGCGCCATTTTTAACGAGTTTATCAACAATATTAAGATAGGCCTGCTTAGAATCAGGCTTAATAATACCTTTGCAAAGTTCATCATAAATAATCTGATTAATGATATTTCTGTCTTGGGCTTCAGGAATAAGCACATTTAAATTTTTATCGAACAGTTTAGATTTATAAAAGTCCTGCTCCATTGTATATTTAGTCCCTAACAAAGCGACCGATTTAATATTTTGTGCTAATAAATGTTTAGCAGTCACATCGGCAATATGAATGATTGGAATATTAATTGCTTTTTGGATCTGATCTGCGACTTTATGCATGGTATTAGTACAAATAACTATAAAATCTGCACCAGCAAGTTCCACTCTTTTAGCGGCATCAATTAAAATTGCTGCACTTTTATGCCACTCATTATTGGCCTGACAACTTTCAATTTCTTGAAAATCAACGCTATATAAAACCGTTTTAGCTGAATGCAATCCACCTAATGATTTAGCAATAGTTTGATTAATAACTTGATAATAAGTTGTTGTGCTTTCCCAACTCATACCACCGATTAAACCAATTGTTTTCATTTTTTATATACCTATATAAAATTTATTTATTTTTGTTAACTTGTTTCATTATCTACAATAAACAGTGATAAGTAAATTTACTGCAGGATTATTTATGTTGATAATCAACAATTTTGACTATTTTTTGCTAAATAACCGAATATATATGCTATAAAGTCTATATAAAAATAATAACGTTATAAATATAACCGTTAAGGTAACAATCTCGAATGAAGAAAAGAAAAACACAGTTATGGCTTGTACCGATTATCTATTTTATACTCTCCTTTCCCTGCTTTGCCGAACCCAAGGTGATCCATGTTTTGGTGGCACTATGTGATAACAAATATCAAAAGATAGCACCAGTTCCAAAGGCGATAGGTAACGGACAAGATCCCAAAAACAACCTTTATTGGGGGGCGGCTTATGGTTTTAAAACCTATTTTGCTAAGCAAAAAGAGTGGCAAGTTGTGCAAATTAATCGTCCCAAATCAGGAATAATATTAGAAGAGATTATTTACAAACACCAAGACAAAGATGTTTATCTAATTGCACAGGCGTATAATGGCAAATATATTAACGATACTGTTGATGATTTTATTGATTATTCAGCAGGCAAAAAGGCAAAAGTATTTAAATTGGATAATAAAACGGTGATAGCAGGGGGAAGTGCAGATCTGGTTGTCTATATAGGCCATGATTCACTAATGGAATGGTCATGGAAAAAATACTTACCCGATAGCTGGCGTTGGAATACATTATCAAAAGAGCAACAAGAAAAACAAAAATCACGTTATGCGGCAGTATTTGCTTGCAAAAGCCAACAATATTTTACGCCACCACTATCGCGCCTAGGCATTACTCCGCTCATTTTAACTTTGCACCGTATGGCGCCAGAAGCGTATAGTGTGCATGCAATGATTAACGGTTGGTTAAATGGCGAATCAAAGGCCGATATCCGGTTAAAAGTGGCTAGTGCCTACAGTCAATATCAAAAACTTAGCAAACCTGCTTTGCATATTTTTACTACCGAATACAGCCAATAAATGGCTCATATTTTGCTTTCAATAATCTTAGTTAAATTGTAAAGGTGCAATAAATGATGACAATACCTAAAATAGTTATCCTAA
Source organism: Gilliamella sp. Pra-s60 (assembly GCF_009795755.1). Taxonomy (NCBI): domain Bacteria; kingdom Pseudomonadati; phylum Pseudomonadota; class Gammaproteobacteria; order Orbales; family Orbaceae; genus Gilliamella; species Gilliamella sp. Pra-s60. The sequence goes on from NZ_WTFA01000026.1 coordinate 7,202, forward strand.
CCGGCGCAGGTATTTCGGCCGAATCGGGCTTATCAACCTTTCGAGCCCAAAATGGATTATGGGAAGGTTATGATGTTAATGACGTAGCAACTTACGAAGGCTATATGCGTAACCCAACAGCAGTACATGATTTTTATAATATGTTGCGCCGTAAATTACAACACCCAAACGTAAAGCCTAATGCTGCTCATTTTGCGCTGGCAGAGTTAGAACAAAAATTAGGTACTGACAATGTCTTAATTGTGACACAAAATGTGGATAACTTACATGAACAAGCTGGATCTAAAAATATTATTCACATGCATGGCGAATTATTAAAAGTTCGTAATGAAAAAACAGGACAAATAATTGATTGCTTTAACGATGTGAATTATCAACAAAACAAACTCATTCGCCCACATATAGTTTGGTTTGGTGAAATCCCCCTACAAATGGAACAAATTTATGATGCCCTTTCACAAGCGGATTATTTTATATCCATTGGCACATCAGGCAATGTCTATCCTGCCGCTGGTTTTGTACAAATTGCTAACCAAACAAATGCAAAAACGATTGAACTTAATTTAGAGCCCAGCTTAGGTGAAAGTCTATTTCAAACCAAAATTTACGGACCCGCAAGTAAAGTGGTGCCTGAATTTATAAAAACATTCATCTAGCTATTATTCAAGTTTATCTAAATAATACTTACCGCCCAAATTATTCATTTGGGTACGAATCCATTCTGCTTTTTTTTGAATATTACTATTAGGGTTAACAGGACTCCATTTTCTTGGATTAGGCAAAATCGCTGCCAGCAAACTTGCTTGAGTCGGCGTTAATTGGCTAGCACTAACGTTAAAATAGTGACGAGAAGCCGCCTCAATACCAAAAACGCCCTCATCCCATTCAACGCTATTTAAGTAAATTTCCAGAATGCGCTGTTTAGACCAAGTAAGTTCGATCCAAAGTGTAAACCACGACTCAAATCCTTTACGAACCCAGCTACGTGATGGCCATAAAAAAATATTCTTGGCGACTTGCTGAGTAATTGTACTGGCACCACGAATTTTTTTATTATTTTGATTATGCTTCAAAGCCCGATTAATCGCCTTAAAATCAAATCCCCAATGATTAGAAAAGTTTTGATCTTCGGCAGCAATAACGGCTATTTTAATATTATCAGAAATCTGATCCCAATCTTTCCATGTGCGTTGTTGAGTAATGTTCCAATGAGTGATTTTTCTTTCTACCATCAGCATTGAACCCAAAGGATTAACCCAACGCATTAACACAACAAGCAAAACGGACAATAGCATAAATCCAATTATCGCTTTTTTTGTTATGTTTAAAAATTTTTTGAATAAAGGCTTCATGCAGATTTAGATAAAACAACGTAAAAAATTAGCAAATAAGATACGATATATTAACGTTTTAATAAATAACTTTTTATAAACTCAGCAATTTGAATTGGCTGATTAATATCAAATCTTGGTATATTTGTATCTAACGGCTCATCACTAGCAACCGCCAAAGTACAATCATCAATAAAAAGTGGTTTTTTAACACAGCCTCGGTGACAAATAATTTTAGGGATTTGCTCATCTTTAAACCCCTCAACTAAAATAATATCAACATCAGAAAATTGATTAATTAAAGTCTGCAAATCCGCTGATTTATTGGGTGTTTCACAAATTAAAGCGTAGCGGTTATCGCAAGCAACCATTGTTTGTAAAGCACCGGCTTTACGCAATTGATAGCTATCTTTTCCTGGAATATCAAATTCAACATCGTGATGCGCATGTTTTAAAGTCGCCACCTTAAAGCCCTGCTCAACAAGTAGCGAAATCACCTTAGTTAATAAAGTTGTTTTACCACTGCCACTGTAACCACAAATAGCGAGCGTTTTTCTTATATTCATCGTGTTGTGATTCAAAATAGTTAGATTCAATTAAAAACTAATATACACCATTTTTCACGATGAAAAAGATAAGAGCATATCTATCAAAAAGTGGTCAGGAAAGGTATTGATTTTATTGAGGTTTTTATTGTCTTTTACCAAGATCAGTCACCCAAGCTAAACAAACCCCACTTCCAGCGTTAACTAATCTCTACAATAAATCAACAAAAAAACACTGGCGGATTATTCATCATCAAGTTATAATTTTTAAGCTTTTTTAAGCAAATAAAAAATTATAAAAGTTTAAATAAAACAATAAATTACTTGACAGGAAGATTGAAATGCACTATCATGATTGGCATCTGGCATCTGGCATCTGGCCTGCCCAACCTATACCTTAAATCTTATTGATTCACACGGTCGTCAAAAACAGGCGCCACACTTATTTTCATCACCAAAGTCATTTTGCGTAGCGAAATCGACACCGTTATCGGCAACATTATCACCGATATCCAAATTGTTATCCAAACCACCATTATTACCTAAATCCGCGTTGCTCTTTGTGCCATTGTTGTTATTGCCGTATACGCAGGGGGTACAGGCGTTATCGGCCTATACATCAAGAGCAATAGAGGGGAGCGCACCATATTTAACGTTTGATGGAGGGCTAATCAAGGCAACCAATACAGACAGTTTATTATCGATAAAGTTACCGGATGGCACAAGGTACATGAAGTCAACCAACCCATCAACGCCAACAAAACCAATAAGATTACCGAATGTGGGCGGAAAATTAAGTGATATTACAATGATCGTTCCGCCATCACGGAGTTCAATCACCATAAATGATTTGGTTACTCAAGGAAATTGGGGAGATGATGATGGCGATGGACAGAATACGGGTGACGTAGCGGCATCGGGGAGTATATCGGTAACGTTTACGGATAAAAACGGTAATACGGTTAGTCGTAGTGATGCATTAAGTATATGCAGTGCACCTTATCGGGTCAGGCTAGAAAGTACAAATGGCACGTTAATAACCCGTTATGGTGTGCCAAGGAGCAGTACTTTTAGCGGCGACGTGGTGGATTATTATATTAACCCATATAACAATGCCGGTATTTGTTCGGTCAGGCCGAATTTACTGTTTGGCGGCACAACTGGCATTGATTCTTACGACAACCCACGCTATGCAGGCCCCGATAACATATGGAATCCTGAAAAGGGTTTTTTAGTCCAGTCAACCAGTTCATCGTCTTACGACCGAAATTTCCCAACAACGGGTTCAGATGGATTGTATTTTGATTTGGATGTAGGTGGCGTCGATGCAAGTCAGTTAAGTTGGACAGTAATCACAAGTGGTAGTATAAGAGCAACGGTAAATTGGACAAGGCCGCGTTCAGATTCACACGAAGACTTTCGTTTAGGAATACTTCAACACGATGCTTGGATTAGGGATAAAACCAAAAATGTAACGCGGGTAACGTTGAAGGGACCAGAGGCAAGAAACCAGTGGAGCAATTCTAATCCAAGTCGAATTACCGTGCCATCTTTGCCACAGACCTTTGAGTTGATCGGTAGAGATAGAAGTGGTAATGAGGTGAGGTATGGATTTGTGTTAAGGCAGTGGTTCGTCAATCGGGGTGGGCAATTGAAACCTTATAAAGACCAGTTAGCGTGGTGTAATAGTTTGGGTTATCGAATGCCACGGATAAGGGATTTAACCAATGCGAAGTGTGGTGTAGTTAATTATCAATTCCCATGTATAAATGGCATCGATGGCACCACGCCGTCGTCAGGGTTTAATGGTTACAAGCGTCACATAGGGGCAGGATTTTTCACAGAGTGGGGCAACGGATACAGCTACGCAGATGTGGATCTCAGTTACGATTACTACTGGACGAGCGATGCAACAGATAGCGACCCATTCTCTGTCTTCTCGTTCAGCAGCGCAGTCAACAGCGTCCCAACTTACTTTCCTCATTCTACTGTTTGCACCACACCTTAGCTTTTAGCGTTTATTTCTTAATCCTAAATAAAGGCGCAGAAGGTGTTTATGGAGCTAAGAGGAACAATACAGACAAAAACCCAGCCCCCGCGCAAGTTGGGGCGTTTCCCTTCGGGTTGCGCCGTTGTGGCAAAGCCACAATAGCGCCGCCCTTCGAGCTGAAAGCACCGCACCCAACCTTCTAACAAATCTTTACAATAAATTAACAAAAAAAGTGGCAGATTATTCGCCATCAAGCTATAATTTTAAGGCTTATTCA
>NZ_WTFA01000027.1:0-8818 GCF_009795755.1 Gilliamella sp. Pra-s60
TCTGTAGCCAAAGCGTGGGTTTGCAAAGGGAATTCGCTTTAATTCCCTTTGCTCGGACGTTGTCACTGTAGCTATTTTGTTCACCCAAAGCCCAAACGTCCGAAACCTCTGCACTCAATCCACTCTATGCACCAACAAAAAAAACATTACTTTGATAAAAAATCGGTCAAAAAAGAGCCGAATAAAAAACTTCAATAAAATCAATACCTTTCCTGACCGATTTTTTGTGGTTTTTTATTTAAAAATCAAAAAATTAAAGTTAAATTTTATTATGCTTCTAAAGATTATATTTCGTTAAGAACAAGGTTTTCTCGATTAACAAAGATTTATGAATAAATAAGTCACTCAGACAGCAGTAACGCTAGCTTTAATGCGTTAGCAAACATTTGTATAGCCTCGGGGGCGAGGCTATCATTCAATTAATTTATAACTATTTTTCAATAGTGTTAATTAACAATATAGGCAATAAGGTTTGTCCATTACAATAACGTCTTTTTATTATAAATAAACCACGTGCTTGCCCTTTTCTGGCTGGAAGGTTGCTTTGCCAAATTCATCTAGGAAATAAGCAATATGATCGGCTTTATCCCCCACTAGGCGCCCTTTGACTTTGTTCCATGTCATAAGAACTATCATGGCGTCGGGTTCGCAACAAATTAGCATGGGTTGTTCAAACTCCTCGTTCCAATAAAACTCGCCGCCGTATAATTTATGCGCAGTGAGTAATAAGTAACATCCATATTCTTGTGATATCATGTTAAGTTGTTCTTCTGATATGCTGAAGTTTTTTTCAGCTAGCTCACTGATGATCATTTCAACGACAGTGATGCTTTTTTCTGAATAATCGAGCTGGTTAATGCTCCATGTTGGGCTGTTTAAAATGGCATTTTGTGCCCATGCTTCGATTTCTTGATACAATTCGTTTTTTTGTTCAGTCATGTTGAGTTACTTCGCTATTAGGGTTAATTTGTTCTAGTTGTTTAACACTTTGCCACGCGGCTTCCATTTCTTCAAGTGTTGCTTGAGTTAAAGTAATATTTTTTTGTTGAAGGATCGATTCGACTTGTTTAAAACGTCGCGTAAATTTTTGGTTAGCCTGCTGCAAGCAGAGTTCCGATTTGACTTTTAAGTGCCTTGCTAAATTAACAGTTGCAAAAAATAGGTCACCAAGTTCTTCTTCAATTTTTTGTTGTTCACAATTGTTTTTATTAAGCTCTTGTTCAACTTCGTTGAGTTCTTCTTTGACTTTGTCTAGAACTGGTTGTAATTCTGTCCAATCAAATCCAACCGATGCACAGCGTTTTTGTATTTTGTCGGCTTTTATTAAGGCGGGGAGCGCATTTGGTATGTCGTCTAATATTGAGTATTGTGAGCGGTTATTACGTTCGGTCTGTTTTAGTTGTTCCCAGTTTGGTTTTTCGGTATTGTTATTGCCAACAGTGTTGTTATTACCCAATAGATGGGGGTGGCGATGCACTAATTTATCCGCCACGGATTGACAAATATCGTCAAAATTAAATGCATTTTGTTCTTTTGCTAAATCGGCATAAAAAATAATGTGAAACAGTAGATCGCCAAGTTCATTTTTAAGTTCGTGCATATCTTGCCGTTCTATTGCATCTAGTACTTCGTAGGTTTCTTCTAGTGTATAAGATTTTAAAGATTCAAAAGTTTGCACACGATCCCATTCGCACCCTTTTATCGGATCGCGCAGTTGTTGTGTGATGGATTGCAGGCGTTGTAATTCGTTCAAGGTATTTTCCGTCAGTTTTAGGTTAGTTGTGTTATTGTAAAGCTTTCACTACAAAAGCGTTATTGGTTTTAGCGCGAATGGAAATTTATTTTATTTTTATTGGTAAATTATTTGTTAAAAAAACGTTAACATCATGAAAAATAATGTTATTTATGGAACTTCTAGCTGATAAATGTAAATTAAGTATATAATACATAACTTTGAAATTAATTGTATAAAATAATATGAATAATCTACGAGAACTTACGTTAAGGGGTACCATTCTTGGTGCCCTTATTACTGTTATTTTTACGGCGTCAAATGTCTATCTAGGTTTGAAGGTAGGATTAACGTTTTCGTCAGCCATTCCTGCGGCAGTGATTTCGATGGCCGTATTAAGGCTGTTTTCGGGCGCCACTATTTTAGAAAATAATATGGTGCAAACCCAAGCTTCAGCAGCAGGAACGCTTTCATCCATCATTTTTGTTCTTCCTGGTTTGTTGATGATTGGTTATTGGCAAGGATTTCCGTTTTGGTTGACGTTTGCTGTGTGTGCCGGTGGCGGAATGCTTGGGGTTTTATTTTCTATCCCGTTGCGTCATGTGATGGTTGTTAAAAGTGATTTGCCTTATCCAGAGGGCGTGGCCGCCGCTGAAATTTTAAAAGCGGGCTCTAAAACCGATAATAACGAAGCAAATGATGGGCTTAAGGATATTTTATTTGGGGGCACAATCGCTTCTGTTGTTAGTTTATTTACCAATGGCTTTCGCGTGTTATCTGATAGTGCGGCTTATTGGTTTAGTGCTGGTAAGTCTATCTTTCAATTACCTATGGGGTTTTCTTTAGCGTTACTTAGTGCTGGTTATTTAGTTGGCATTATGTCTGGTATTGCTATTTTGATTGGTACGATTATTGGTTGGGTCTTTGGTATTCCAATTTTAAGCGCGATTTATGATTATGATACTAGCGAACCATTAGCCAAAGTTGCAATGAACTTTTGGGCAAAAGATATCCGCTTTATTGGGGCAGGTATGATTGCTATTGCGGCTATTTGGACGTTGCTTACGTTAATGAAGCCGATGATTGAGGGGTTAAAGCTCTCTTTTAAAAGTATGCGTGCAGATGTGTCAGCTAATGATATTGCACCAAGCGAGCGCGATTTATCGCCTAAAGCCATTTTCTTGATTATGGCAGGTATGTTAATTATTTTATTAGTGACTTTTTATAGCTTTATTGCGGATAGTGGGCTGCCTGCTAGCGTTGCTTGGTTATTAGTGTTTTGCGCTACGTTGTTTGCGTTTGTTATGGGCTTTTTAGTGGCTGCTGCTTGTGGTTATATGGCAGGGCTTGTTGGCTCATCAGCTAGCCCAATATCAGGTATAGCCATTGTTGCTATCATTGTTATTTCATTAGTTCTATTAGGCTTAGGCAAGGCTAATGGTATGTTAGCTTCTGCCGAGGGTTCTAATTTTGCTACAGCGCTTGCCCTGTTTACTACCAGTGCTGTGCTATCGATAGCCTGTATTTCAAACGATAATTTGCAAGATCTAAAAACAGGTTATTTAGTTCATGCAACACCATGGAAACAACAAGTTGCGTTATTAATTGGTTGTGTGGTTGGTGCGATTGTTATCGCTCCTATTTTAGAAATTTTATATAACGCTTATGGCTTTACTGGTGCGCTTCCTCGCCCTGATATGGATCCAAAACAAGTTTTATCGGCACCTCAAGCAACTTTGATGACAAAAATTGCCAAAGGAATAATTTCAAATAATCTTGATAAAACCATGATATATATTGGATTAGGCTTAGGTGCTATTATTATTATTATTGATTTAGTTTTAGCCGCTAATAAAGCTAAGTTTAGGTTGCCAGCCCTTGCTGTTGGTTTGGGTATTTATCTACCACCAAGCATTACTATGCCTATTTTCATTGGTACTTTTTTATCATGGATAATTAAACGTTATACTTATAAAAAAGCACAAGCACAAAATTTAGATCCAGAAGCACAATTTAAGAAAGTGGATCGTAAAGCAGCATTGATTGCGTCAGGCATGATTGTTGGTGAGACTTTAGTCGGCGTATTGTTAGCTATTTTGATTGTTATTAGCATTACAAATGGTGGAAAAGACGCACCGCTTGCTATTTCAGCCGATTTGGGTGTGCTGCCTGAGTTTTTAGGTCTTTTTGTTTTTGTGAGCGTTTGTCTGTTTTTTATTCGTCGTGCTTTGTCGGCAGTAAAAAAATAGTTTAGTTTAAACGCTGTTAAATTTAAGCCCTTTATTCGTTGTAACAAAGGGCTTTTTTATTTACGTTGATTGTTTTTATGTCATGCTTTATTGTAAGGCATTAAAATAGTATTTTATTAACATATTTTATTTTGAATAATAGATAACAATATCATGATAGTATTTGACACCATCCAAGTTCGCCGCGGTATTAATTTACTTTTAGATAATGCCTCAGCTACGATTAATCCAAAACAAAAAGTCGGGTTAGTAGGTAAAAATGGTTGTGGAAAATCCACGTTATTTTCACTAATTAAAGGTGAAATTCAAGCTGATGCTGGCACGTTAAGTATTCCAGCCCAATGGCAACTTGCTTGGGTTAATCAAGAAACACCAGCATTAGATATTCCCGCCATTGAATACGCTATTGATGGTGATCGTGAGTATCGACAATTAGAAAAGCAGTTAGATATTGCTAATCAGCAAAATAATGGCGAGCAAATTGCTCTTTTGCATGAAAAACTTGATACAATCGATGCGTGGACAATTCGCGCTCGAGCTGCAGCGCTTTTGCATGGTTTAGGGTTTTCTAACGAGCAATTGCAATCACCCGTTAAATCCTATTCTGGTGGCTGGCGAATGCGTTTAAATTTGGCTCAGGCATTAATGTGTCGCTCCGATTTATTACTACTTGATGAACCCACCAATCACCTTGATTTAGATGCTGTCATTTGGCTTGAAAAATGGTTAAGTAATTATTCAGGTACATTGATTTTAATTTCTCATGATCGTGATTTTTTAGATCCTTTAGTCAATAAAATTATTCATATTGAACAAAAAAGTTTATTTGAATACACCGGTAACTACTCGTCATTTGAGATCCAACGATCAACTAAACTTGCTCAACAACAATCACTTTATGAAAGCCAGCAATTAAAAGTAGCGCATCTGCAAAGTTATATTGATCGTTTTAGAGCTAAAGCCACGAAAGCTAAGCAAGCACAAAGCCGAATAAAAATGTTAGAACGAATGGAGCTAATTGCACCTGCACATGTGGATAACCCATTTCATTTTAGCTTTAAACCATCAGAATTTTTGCCAAGTCCACTCTTAATGATGGACAAAGTTGTGGCTGGTTATGATAATAAAATTATATTAGAAAAGATTAAACTCAACTTAGTTCCTGGTTCACGTATTGGATTGTTAGGCCGCAATGGTGCTGGTAAATCAACACTCATTAAATTGCTAGCGGGCGAAATAGAGCCAAAAGAAGGAAAGATCAGTTTAGCAAAAGGTGTTCAATTAGGCTATTTTGCTCAACATCAATTGGAATATTTGCGTCCTGATGAATCCCCTCTTTGGCATTTAATGCAACTTTCCGAACCCCAAAATACGGAACAAGAGCTACGTAATTATTTAGGTGGATTTGATTTTCAGGGAGATAAAGTTACCGAGCCAGTTAAGACCTTTTCAGGCGGTGAAAAGGCACGTCTTGTTTTAGCTTTAATTGTATGGCAAAAACCAAATCTACTTTTATTAGACGAACCAACTAACCATCTAGATCTAGATATGCGACAGGCGTTGACTGAGGCGTTAATTGATTTTGACGGTGCATTAGTGGTGGTGTCGCATGATCGCCATTTACTGCGTTCAACTACCGATGAATTCTATTTAGTCCATGACCATAAAGTGGAACCTTTTGATGGCGATCTTGATGATTATCAAAAGTGGTTAGCAGAAGTGCAAAAATCTGAACATCAATCCAATGATAAAAGTCAGTCAATAAAAAAAGAAAATACCAATAATGTTTCGGCTCAGGATCGTAAAGAACAAAAACGTAAACAAGCCGAATTGCGCGCACAAATGCAACCGATTAAGAAACAGTTACAAAAAGAAGAACAGTTACTTGATAAATTAACCAATCAATTAAAGCAAATTGAAGAACAATTGTCAGATCCTGCAATCTATGACGCAAGCAAAAAAAATGAACTTACAACTTTGTTACTAGAGCAAAGCCAACTTAAAAATCAATTAGAAGAAACAGAATTGCAATGGTTAGAATTACAACAACTGCTGGAGTCGTTTAACTTAGATTAAATTGATCATTTCTATTAAGAGGCTTGAGGTAATGGCTATCCATTATCTATAAGCCAGCTATTTAAATTATTCATAGGCTATCCTCTCCAATGTTATCGACGATATCATAGATGTACATTTTTGCCTGTTCAAAATCATATCCCTCAATACCAAAAACGGATGTGCAAGATATCATACCTTCAAGTATTAACATAATTAGACAAGATGCCTGTTCACATGACTTTGTGCCTCCTAGACATTCAAAAATTCTATCTTGAAGCCATTTTTTATGTTCGCTCACAATAGCGCATATTTCTTCGCTTTTATTGTTATATTCAGACTTAGCTCGTACAAACATACAACCGCGGTAGTTATCATTCTTAAACCATTTTATATGCCATGAAATAATTGCATTGATTTTGTCTTTTTTCTCAGAAAAAACAGCGATAACATCTGTAAGTGATTTTTTAAAAAAAACATTCCGCCTAAGTAATACTTTACTTACCAGCCCATTTTTGTCACCAAAATATTTATATAACGTTCTTTTTGATACACCTGCATTTTCTGCAACAAGCTCTAAACTAACAGGATGATACCCATATTCATTAAATAGCGATTCAGCCGCAACAAGTATCGTATCAACAATTTCAGGTTTCAATTTCATTTTTTATTATTTGTAATTTCTAGAATATTTTCGATTTTATCACAATAGCTCTAATGAAGTTAATTATAAATAACATTTGACCTTTCAAGTCAATAAATATACATTAAGTAAACGATATCGTTTACTTAATACGGTTACTTGTTTTATTAAGATCCCACATTAACCAAACAGGAGAGATTTATGCTAGAAAAATTAAAAGGAGGAGAGGTGATGCAACCTAAGCCTCATGCAGTAGCTATATTGAGAGGATTTATTGGGGGGGCTTTAGGGATTTTGACTTTGCTCGTAATCACTCATTGGGGAGGTACATTAGCAATTATGGCTCCATTTGGTGCAACATGCGTGTTGTTATTTGCTGTCCCTAAATCGCCATTGGCACAACCAAGAAGTGTTATAGGAGGGCATTTTGTTTCGTCTTTTATAGGTGTGTTATTCATTAATTTATTTAGCAATGGAATTATACCGATAGCATTAGCTGTTGGGACATCTATCGCATTGATGCAGTTACTGCGTGTAATTCACGCCCCTGCTGGTGCAAATCCTATTCTAATCATGATGTCTGGAATGACTGACTATTCATTCTTGATAACACCAGTACTTGTAGGTTCGGTTTTATTAGTCATGGTTGCTTTAATAGTTAATAATATAGGAGCCGAAGCTCGTTGGCCTAACTATTGGTTGGGATATCACTTTGATATGGGTAAAAGAATAAAAAAATCTAAAAAAGAGTAGACTGCCTGTATTGTATTAATAAGTTAAATTATGATCCTATAGTGGTTTTACCTAGCTTGGCTACTTACTTTAATAAAATACATTAGAAATAGAACTATTATTCTCAAAAGGCATTGTATTTGTTTCATAAAAACAAAAACCACAAGATAGACTCTTGTGGTTTTTTAAAAAAATACTGTAATTCAGTGAAAAAACTATATCAAAAGATTAGCTCTTTTCAACTTGGCTAAAATCTAGCTCTACCGGTGTCGAACGTCCAAAAATAGAAACAGACACTTTTAAGCGACTTTTTTCGTAGTCAACCTCTTCGACAACACCGTTAAAGTCAGCAAATGGACCTTCGTTAACACGAACAAGCTCACCCGGTTCAAATAATGTTTTAGGACGTGGTTTATCACCAACTTGTTGTAGACGATTCATGATTGCATCAACTTCACGTTGGCTAATCGGTGCAGGTCGATCCGATGTTCCACCAATGAATCCCATTGTTCTTGGTACACTTTTTACTAAATGCCAAGTCGCATCATTCATCATCATTTCGACTAATACATAACCGGGGAAGAATTTACGTTCACTTTTGCGACGTTGACCACTTTTCATTTCAACGACTTCTTCGGTTGGTACCAATACTTCGCCAAATGCATCTTCCATATTATGTAATTTAATATATTCACGCAATGATTGTGCAACACGGGCTTCATAGCCTGAATAAGCTTGAATAACATACCATCGTTTTTGCTGTGTTTCACTCATTGTTAGCGCCCTATTGATGTTAAATAAAAAATTACTGAACGGAAGAAAGAGTCCATTCCCCAAAGCGCCAAACCAACAACAATTGTGATAGCCGCAATTAGTAAAGTTGTTTGTGTCGTTTCTTTACGAGTTGGCCATACAACTTTTCTTAACTCTTTTCTAGATTCTTGTAAAAATGATAAAAATAATTTACCTTTACGGGTTGTTATCGCAATGAATAAAGCCAACAGCGAAATGATAACAACCGCAATAATCCGAACGATTGAATTAGGTTGATATATATCATTAGGTTCAGAAAAATAAAAGTTTCCCCAAACAACAAATGCAATCAATACTAGAACTAAACCCCATCTGAATTTATCTAAAATAGTATTTGGATCTTGATTCTCGTTACTTACTAGCATATAAAACCTATATTATGTTATTTATAATAATATCCATTTTCCAAAATGCTCTTTTAATAAAAACATTTTGCTAAACAGACTAGATAAGAAAGGGCATCGACTGACACCCTTTCTATTGCCGCTAAGGCTTAACTAAATTATTTAATAACTTTAGCAACCACACCAGCACCAACAGTACGACCACCTTCACGAATCGCAAAACGTAAACCTTCTGCCATCGCGATTGGGT
>NZ_WTFA01000028.1:0-8721 GCF_009795755.1 Gilliamella sp. Pra-s60
ATGGGTAAAGACGGCAACTGGGAGAGTGATAATGAAACAGCAAGATTAGTATCGCATGCGATACTGGGTGCGGTGGTAGCGGAATAACAAGGCAACTCAGGCCTTGCCGGTGGAGCGGGAGCTGTAGGCGGCGAGCTAGCGTCAAAAGTTATCTTAGATAACCTCTATGGTGGAAAAGACATCAAAGACCTCACTGAAGCTGAAAAACAAAACATCAGTGCGTTAACTCAATTAGTGATGGGACTATCAACCGCAGTAAGTGGCGGAGATGCAGGAGACATCAGCACCTCGATAGCTGCGAGTAAAAATGCGGTTGAGAATAATAAGTTAACTATTCCCAAACCGACACCATGGTTTGGCTTAGAAATGCTAATTACACCAAGTGAGTTGGGTAGTGGGATGCTTTCTTCTGCGCTGATTTACCCAGATTTTGTAGCACAAAATATATTAATTTTTGATTTAGGATTGACGCCTGAAGAAGCTAGACAATATATAGATTCATTGCCACCTAATACTTTACGAGAGCTTGTTAGCTATAATAATAAAATAACAGAAGATGAGTATAATGAAGCCTTTTCGCAAGCGGTAATTGCTTTATATCATAAAACAACAATAGCAATAGATCCAAATGATCGTCCAAAATTAGAAGGCTACCCAATACCAGAAGAACCACGATATCCTCTACCGGGTTACAAACCACTAGATCCAGATGAATTAGGGCCAAATCATACGGGACATGATGGCGGTTTAGATGATTTTGATATTCGTCATGATACTGGTGGAAATCAGATCCCGGATAAAGATTGGCAGGATAACATTCTAACATCCCAACAACCGCATGAGCCAAATAAGGGCGCGGTGGGAAATATGGGGGAATTTTTAGGACAACCAGGTTTTGGTACAAATGTAAAAAATAACTCCACTAAAACTAAACGGCAATATGATGGACAAAGTATTTATACTGCGAATAAACCAATAAATGATTTTATAGATAAAGGTGACCAATTTTATTTAGATGGGTTACATAAAGATCACATTGAAGTTTTTAATAGTAGAGGCAAATTTAAATTTGTATTAAATTTAGATGGTTCACTTAATAGAGATAAAACGGCTCAAGCAAAAGGCAGGAGATTACCAAAATGAATGTAGAAATAGATTTTGAAGAATTAAAAAGGACAATTTTATTAGCAGCCAAAAAACAAGAGCTTTCAGAAAATTATGTAAATGAAAACTGGATGATTGCTTATGATTTTGACGAAAATAAAAGATATACCATAATATTTAATAATTTAAAAGAAGAGATTAAATTATTAAATCAAGCTATAGTAGCGAATGATTTATTAACATCTATGAGTGCCATTATTATGGCGACAGCATTTTCACAAATTCTAGCAGATTTTTTTGACAAAATTAATGATGATATTTTTCAGTTAGGTTGGGGAGATGAACTAAAAGACAAATGGCCTAAGATTCCAGAAGACTATAAGGTTCCTGCGCATTATGATTATGAAGAAAGATATAAACCTTATAGTCAACAAATAGCTGATAAGTCTTCTTCATAATCAGCAAGGCAAACCCTAAAATCAACTTATCTTGCTCAGATAATGATAAAGAACTAAACAAATACACGGTAAGAGATGATCAAAATGAATGTAGAAATAGATTTTGAAGAATTAAAAAGGACAATTTTATTAGCAGCCAAAAAACAAGGGCTTTCAGAAGAGTATGTTATTAAAAATTGGCATATTAATTATAAAATTAACCAAAATGAAGAGTTTATCGATATATTAAGTAATTTTCAAAAAGAGATTAAATTATTAAATCAAGCTATAACAAACAATGATTTATTGACTTCTATAAGAGCCATTGTTAGAGCAAAAGTATATTCACAACTTCTGGCTGATTTTTTTGAAAAAATTAATGATGATATTGCCCAGCTACTTTGGGGAGATGAGCTAAAAGACAAATGGCCTAACCTTCCAGAAGGTTATAAAGTGCCAGCGCATTATGATTATGAAGAAACCAATAAAACTCATAGTCAACAAATAGCTGAGATGTCTTCTTCATAAGCAACAAGAAAACTCTAAAATCAGCTTGTTTTGCTCAATTTTAATGATGACCGAGTGGCCGATGTAAAAGTCTATCTGTTCAAGCTATCGTCCTTTAATGGTGAGCAGAGGTCTGGGATTTTGTTTGTGGGATGTATAACTGATGGTATAAAACCAGTCAGTGGGTTGTGGTGCAGGTTTTTGCCTGTGATTGATTTTAGCTTAGAATGTATCTTAACCCGACAATCCTAGCCGATATTAGTATATTCATTATTAAAAAATGGTAGTTAATACTGTCAACAAATCTTATGATTCATTTTTTAAATTGCTAATTTGGGCTTAGCATCATTTTAGCGATTATTATTTTTATGCGCTTTTGTAATAAATAAAGCCTACTTACTGTATTGCTCATGGTGTCTTATATTCCTCTATTCAAAACATAAAAAACACACTAATTCACTATTTTTACTTACAAAAAGTTGGTCAGAAAACATATTGATTTTATTTGAATTTTTTGTGTTGGCCGTGACAGTAATATCATCAGAAGGAAATATACTAGCAAAAACAAAGCGAGCTTTGATGTTAGCCAAGTCTCGGTGAGTGGCGGCACTGGCGGAGCGGGCGCCCCGACGGCGTATCAAAATAGTGGAAAAGAGTCCAGTATAACGCATTCAGCGGTAGAAAACGGACAACTCATCATCCGCAATAAAGACGACCAAAAACAAGATATCAACGAACTAAGTCGAGATACCGAGCATGCGAATAACTCACTCAAACCGATATTTAACAAACAAAAAGAGCTAGACAAATTAGAATCGGTAGAGCTAGTTAAAGACATCGCTCAACAAGCCAAAGGGGTGGTAAACAAATATGACCGCTTACAGGCGCAAAATAAATTAGACAACGACGAAGAAGCCAAAAAAGCGCTAGACAATAAGACTAAAGAGCAACTAAAAGAAGAAAAGCTTAAAGCCGAACAAGACCCGAATTACACAGCTAAAACCTATGATGAAATTTATCAACAAAATTATTATGATGCTGTCAGTGATATAGTAATTAAAAATGCAAAAAACAACCTAGGCACCATGGGTGGAGATGTCAGCAAAGGGATTGACACAGCGACATCGATTATCACAGGCATTATTACTGGTGACATGACAGGAGGCCTTGCGGGGGCCAGTGCGCCGTGGATAGCCGAACAGATAAAACTGCACACAGGGCATATGGATAAAGACGGCACTTGGGTGAGTGATAATGAAACAGCAAGATTAGTATCGCATGCCATACTCGGCGCGGTGGTAGCGGAATTACAAGGTAACTCAGGGATAGTCGGTGGAGCAAGTGCCGTAGGAGGCGAGCTAGCGGCAAAAGTCATCATTGATAACCTCTATGGTGGAAGGGACATCAAAGACCTCACTGAAGCTGAAAAACAAAACATCAGCGCATTAACCCAATTAGTGATGGGACTATCAACCGCAGTGAGTGGCGGAGATGCAGGAGACATCAGCACCTCGATAGCTGCGAGTAAGAATGCGGTTGAGAATAACCGACTACTTACCCCAACAGAAAAGAAACGTATTGATGAGCTTGTTAAAGGAAATGAACGAGAAGATTTATTATATCGTGCAGCAGCTTGTGCATTAATTCATTGTTCAGCTGGATTAGCGGATGATGACCCAGATAAAGCAGCGTATTTAGCATTAGAAGAGCTAGGTAATAGCCCTGAGCTAGAATCCTATAGAGAACAATTGAAAGGTCAAACAACTGAAATTGAAGTCGAATTACCACCTTATATTACAGGAGGGGGCAAAGAGTCTTATAAAAAAATAGAAGAATTATTTGAATATACGACAGGCAATAAAATTTCAGATACGATGACCTATTATGACAGTGAATACAGCATAAGTACCCGAGCAGGAGGAGTCCTTCAAGTTGGGATGGCTGTCGTAGATGGAATGGCCGCAGTCGCATTATCACCGGGTTGTACCGCATTGGTAGTAGGTTGTCTACCAAGTGCATATTTAACATGGTCAATGGTTGATAATGGTGCGACGGGATTGATGGTCATTTATAATGGCAAAACTTATCATACGCAAACAGCCGAGGGGCTTTCTAAGATATTAGGCATGTCAGCATCAGATGCTGAATTGTTATTTTCACTCTCAGCAGGTGGAGTTACCGCAAAAGGTTTGAGTGATTTAGCTTGGAAAGCTAGAGCTACAGGGCAGAAGTTATCGGCTAAAGAAGTAGAGCAAATAAACGAGGGTATTAAGAGAGTAAAAGCGGGAAAACAGCCAACACTCCCTAACGGTTATACTTCACAAGGAGCTAATGTTGTCGGACCGAAAGGCGGCGTTTATACCCATACAGGAAAATTTGATGCCGCAGGTAACCCAATATATACTAATAACGGTGCTTATTATACTTTTGAAAATGGTGCAAAAACGAAGGTGCCATCGCCGAATACAGGGAAAACAACCAACGGTCGCCCACATTCATCCACATCAGAAAAAGATGTTGGCGCTAGCTTGCCTCCAGATTATAGAGGTCAAGTAAGTTATAAAGATGGTGTAGAAGTCCCTCACGGCACAAAAGGAAGTGTAAGACCTGATTTTTGTAATGGCACAACTTGTTCAATAGAAGTAAAAAATTATGATATAAGCAAATATGCTGATAATTTGATTAATAATATTTCTAAACAAGCACTTGATAGAAGTAAGCATTTACCAAATGGTATGCAACAACAAGTTCGGATAGATGTTAGAGGGCAGCATTTAACACCCGCGTTAGAATTCAAAATTAGACGAGGAATTGTTCGAAAATCTAACGGAATAATTAGCTCAAAACAAATTGAATTTTTGAAAGATAAAAGGTAATTAAATAATGTTATTAACTATTGGTATTAGAGGTGGGGGCTCTGTATTTATTCTAGGTACAGACAGTGATATGAAATTATTTTTTGATTGTATTTCATATTATCTTTTGCCTAAATATCCTAAAGAAGATTGGTCTATTTTAACAGACCGTTTATATCGTCGATATTTAAAATTAGAAGAGCTAGATAATGCTGAATCGTTAATGAAATTGGTCGAGGAGGAGTTTAAACAGTTAGATAAAGAAGCCATTGATTGGGGGCCTATTTTATCAGGTAAAGCCAAAAGTGATTTAGACAGAACAAAATCAACTTTATATGATATTTTTGATAGTTACTTTTATGCATTTCATTATTGTGTTGAATCTGCCAAGATAAGTTATGAGGGCTTTAAATCAGAACCCGATTATGAATATGAGCCAGTAATGGTGACTATAACTACATTACCTTACTCAATAAGCTATAAACAAATACCGCTATCTGTTTTTGATAACTTAGGCGCGGATGAGAAGCCGATTTGGTGGACAGGGAAAATTCCTAAATAACCTTGTTTTACTTTTCCAATTCTGTGACAAACCTCGCAGAATTGGAATATATAATTCAATTTATAACTAAGTTATAAACTCTAACACCAATTGGGTTTGTTTGGTTTTAATCGTAAAGAGTTATCCGTATAAAAATCCACATTAGAAATAGATGTGGGCGCCAGCTTGCCTCCAGATTATAGAGGTCAAGTAAGTTATAAAGATGGTGTAGAAGTCCCTCATGGCACAAAAGGAAGTGTAAGACCTGATTTTTGTAATGGCACAACTTGTTCAATAGAAGTAAAAAATTATGATATAAGCAAATATGCTGATAATTTGATTAATAATATTTCTAAACAAGCACTTGAACGACAAAAACATTTACCAAATGGTATGCGACAAAAGGTTGTAATAGATGTTAGAGGACAGCATTTAAGTAAATTACAAGAATTCAAAATTATGCGAGGAATTGTTCGAAAATCTAACGGAATCATTAAACGAGAACATATTACATTTAAAAGAAAATAAGGAGTGAATGAATAATGTCAGAAAATACCGGTTTTTTTGGAGGGAGTTCCGTATTTCCTCTAGGTACAGACAGCGATATGAAATTATTTTTTGATTGTATTTCATATTATCTTCTGCCTAAATATCCTAAAGAAGATTGGTCTATTTTAACAGACCGTTTATATCGTCGATATTTAAAATTAGAAGAGCTAGATAAGGCTGAATCGTTAATGAAATTGGTCGAGGAGGAGTTTAAACAGTTAGATAGAGAAGCTATTGATTGGGGACCTATTTTATCAGGTAAAGCCAAAAGTGATTTAGACAGAACAAAATCAACTTTATATGATATTTTTGATAATTACTTTTATGCATTTCATCAGTGTGTTGAATCTGCTAAGATAAATCATGAATGGTTTAAATCAGAACCCGATTATAAGTATCAACCAGTAATGGTATGCATGGCTAAAGTGCCTTATGTTGTTGATTACAGGCATATACCTTTATCTGTTTTTGATAATTTAGGTGCGGATGAGAAGCCGATTTGGTGGACAGGAAAAATTCCTAAATAACCTTGCTTTATTTTTCCAATTCTGTGACAAACCTCGCAGAATTGGAATATATGATTCAATTTATAACTAAGTTATAAACTCTAATACCAATTTGTATTGCTCGTTTTTAATCGTAAAGAGTTATCCGTATAAAAATCCACATCAGAAATAGATGTCGGCGCCAGCTTGCCCCCAGATTTTAGAGGTCAAGTAAGTTATAAAGATGGTGTAGAAGTCCCTCATGGCACAAAAGGAAGTGTAAGACCTGATTTTTGTAATGGCACAACTTGTTCAATAGAAGTAAAAAATTATGATATAGGCAAATACGCTGATAATTTGATTAATAATATTTCTAAACAAGCACTTGAACGACAAAAACATTTACCAAATGGTATGCGACAAGAGGTGGTGATAGATGTTAGAGGGCAGCATTTAACACCTGCTATGGAAGCAAAAATTACAAAAGGAATTGAAAAAAAATCTAATGGAATCATTAAAAAAGAACAAATAATCTTTAAAGACAAGTAAGGATATTTTATGCGTGATATAAAAACAGGCTTTATTGGTGGTGGAATTTGTATTGATCTAGGGACGGATAGTGATGTTCGACTGTTTTTTGATTGTATTTCATATTATCTGCTGCCCAAATATCCTGAGAAGAATTGGTCTGTCTTAACTGATCGTTTCTATCGCCGATATTTGAAATTAGAAGAGCTAGATACGGCTGAGTCTTTAATGAAATTGGTCGAGAAAGAGTTTAAACAGTTAGATCGAGAAGCCATTGATTGGAATCCTATATTATCAGGTAAAACTAAAAGTGATTTGGATAGAACAAAATCAACTTTATTTGATATATTTAGTCAATATTTCAGAGCGTTTTATCGCTGTATGGAATTTGCTATTTATGAACACAAACATGAAAATCTTTATCGACCTATAATGGTGGCTATAACTACAATACCTGATGTTGTTGTTTATAAAAATATACCACTATCTGTTTTTGATAACTTAGGCGCGGATGAGAAGCCGATTTGGTGGACAGGAAAAATTCCTAAATAACCTTGTTTTGCTTTTCCAATTCTGTGACAAACCTCGCAGAATTGGAATATATGATTCAATTTATAACTAAGTTATAAACTCTAACACCAATTGGGTTTGTTTGGTTTTAATCGTAAAGAGTTATCCGTATAAAAATTCACATTAGAAATAGATGTGGGCGCCAGCTTGCCTCCAGATTATAGAGGTCAAGTAAGTTATAAAGATGGTGTAGAAGTCCCTCACGGTACAAAAGGGAGTGTAAGACCTGATTTTTGTAATGGCACAACTTGTTCAATAGAAGTAAAAAATTATGATATAAGCAAATATGCTGATAATTTGATTAATAATATTTCTAAACAAGCACTTGAACGACAAAAACATTTACCAAATGGTATGCGACAAAAGGTTGTAATAGATGTTAGAGGACAGCATTTAAGTAAATTACAAGAATTTAAAATTAAACAAGGGATAGTTAGAAAATCTAACGGAATCATTAAACGAGAACATATTGCATTTAAAAGAAAATAAGGAGTAAATGAATAATGTCAGAAGATACCGGTTTTTTTGGAGGGGGTTCCATATTTGCTTTAGGCACAGACAGTGATATGAAATTATTTTTTGATTGTATTTCATATTATCTTCTTCCTAAATATCCCAAAGAAGATTGGTCTATTTTAATAGACCGTTTATATCGTCGATATTTAAAATTAGAAGAGCTAGATAAGGCTGAATCGTTAATGAAATTGGTTGAGGAGGAGTTTAAACAGTTAGATAGAGAAGCCATTGATTGGGGGCCTGTTTTATCAGGTAAAGCCAAAAGTGATTTAGACAGAACCAAATCAACTTTATATGATATTTTTGATAGTTACTTTTATGCATTTCATCAGTGTGTTGAATCTGCTAAGATAAATCATGAATGGTTTAAATCAGAACCCGATTATAAGTATCAACCAGTAATGGTATGCATGGCTAAAGTACCTTATGTTGTTGATTATGTGGATATACCACTATCTGTTTTTGATAACTTAGGCGCGGATGAGAAGCCGATTTGGTGGACAGGAAAAATTCCTAAATAATCTGTAGTAGATCAAACTTAATCTGTGGTAACTCAAATTTAACCATACAATCCAAACACTATATTAGTGTATTCGTTATTAAAAAGTGGCAGTTAACACTGTCACTAA
>NZ_WTFA01000029.1:0-5071 GCF_009795755.1 Gilliamella sp. Pra-s60
AGCTAGCGTCAAAAGTTATCTTAGATAACCTCTATGGTGGAAAAGACATCAAAGACCTCACTGAAGCTGAAAAACAAAACATCAGCGCCTTAACCCAATTAGTGATGGGGTTATCAACCGCAGTAAGTGGCGGCGATGCAGGAGACATCAATACCTCGATAGCGGCGAGTAAGAATGCGGTTGAGAATAACTTCTTAACTACGAAAGATATTGAAGAAGCAGATAAAAAATATGCGGCTTGTAAGGGAGATAAAGAATGCCAAATGCAAGTTGTTAAAGAAACAAATGAATTAAGCAAGAAAAATGATCTTGAATTACAAGAATTGATTAACCAACTCAATAATGAAATGGCTGTTGAAATGCGTGAAGCCGTTCAATATTGTGCAGGAGATATGCAATGTCAGAAAGAAGAATATGATAGAATAAAGCAAGAATTTAATGATAAATTTAATTCATATAGAGAGTTAGTTTTAGACGGAACCGATTGGCAAAAAATAGAAACGCAATACTATCCTGATAACACGAAAATAGAAGCGCTTTGGGAAGGAATTAAAGAAGCGCCCGGTAAATGGGTTGATGGAGTCATTGATAGTGCAGATAAAGCAATAAGATATATTGATGATAATACGTTAAATCAAATAGGTAATGATGCTTGGGAATTTGGTAAAAAAATTGCTCAAATTCCAAGGGAATGGCTTAATAAAGAAATACCAGCGGATTCATTTGAAACAGCATTAACTGAACTAGGTAGCATGACAGCCCATGATGTAGGAGAGGCGACATTCTATAATGTGGCAGGAGTTGCTACGGCATCATTAGGTGGCAAAACGATACAATGGATTGGTGGCAAATGGGTTAAAGTTGAAGGTATAACTAAACCAGTGTCTAGAGCAGAAACCGGTATAAAATGGGGTGAAGGAATAAAAGGGCAAGGTATGCCTTGGGAAGATTTTGTAGGTCAAGAGCTTCCTGCTGGTTCGCGACTACCGCCAAACTTTAAAACATTTGATTACTATGATGAGGTAACAAAAAAAGCCGTTAGTGTCAAAACACTAGACACGACAACTCCTGCAAAATTGGCAAATCCAAAGCAAATTTATAATACATTAAAAAAGAATATTGATGCGGCAGCGGATTTTACACAACATCGATTAGGAAAAACTACTGTATCAAGTACAGATATTAGCCGTCGAGAAATTCGTTTAGCTGTACCTGCTACAACTAATAAAGTACAATGGCAACAAATTCATAGAGCTATTGACTATGGTAAAAGTCGAGGGGTCAAAGTAATCGTAACAGAGGTGAGATAATGGATTTTACTAAACAAGAATGGTTTTATGCGGTAGCATATCAAAACCAAGATTTTATATATATTGAAACTTTTTCAGGTTATGGTAGAAAAACAGCAGATCCTGATGGAGTTCAAATTTTATTGCCACCAGATGCATCTAATGAAGATTTAGGTAAAGCCACTTTAGCAGCTTTATCGAAAAGTCGAATAATCGATATCAGTGAAATTGCAACTTTTTTTGATCTGGATAAGACCATGAAAAATTATAACGATTGGGTTGCGGATTTGATGAGCAAATATGGTTATAAAACTAAACGCGCTTTATTTAAAAACATGATGAGTTCGGATATCGAGATTAGAAATGGTGTATTAACGATATATCCCAGTCATCACGAAAAGCTTGAGGGATGGGGAAGGGACGGTTTTACAGATGATGACAATGTTGTTTTACCAATTAATAGTACGGCAGAAGAAATTGGTGCAGGATTAAGACTTGCTTTTAGTCGTTGCCGTTAATTGTAGTAGCTCAAACTTAACCCGACAATTCTAACACTATCTTACTTAGTGTGTTCGTTATTAAAAAGTGGCAGTTAATTCTGTCACTAAACGCTATAATTAATTTTTTAATTATTAATTTTGGCTTAACACCACTTTTTAATCATTATTATTTCTATGTGCTTTTGTAATAAATAAAACCTATTTGCTGTATTGCTCATGGTGTCATATATCCCTCTATTCAAAACATAAAAAACACATTAACTCACTATTTTTACTTACAAAAAATCGGTCAGGAAAGGTATTGATTTTATTGAGGTTTTTTGTGTTTTTTTGCAATAGCAAAAGTGGTTTTAACATCAAGGTAGGCAGCAACAAAAAATCTACGAAGACGCCTACAAAGAATCGATGAATCAAGGCATGTCAGCGATGGGCAGTAGCACCCGCCAAGGCATTGACATGGCGGTTAGTATCATCAACGGCTTAATCAGTGGTGACATGACAGGGGCAGCTGCAGGGGCACTTGCGCCAAAAAGTGCGACTATTATCAAACAACAGACCGAAGGAAACACCGTTGCCAACACCGTCAGCCATGCGATACTCGGTGCGGTGGTAGCCGAGCTGCAAGGCAACTCCGCACTTGCAGGTGGCTTGAGCGCTGCAGCTAGTGAACGCGGTGCTGAAGTGATTGCGGGTATCCTTTACCCTGATAAAGACATCAAAGACCTAAGCCAAGAAGAAAGGCAACAAATCAGTGCCCTATCACAACTAGCGACAGGTCTTGCGATAGCCGCTGCCGGTGGTGATATTCAGGATGTCAATACTGGCGTTGCGGCAGGAAAAAATGCGGTTGAGAATAATTCGTTGCTTGGTGATTGGTTTCGTGAAAAACATAAAAACAGTGCTGAATACTGGAAAACTGAAATTAGAGAAAAAATTGGTGAAAATACAGTATCACAAATTCTTAATGGGATATTGATATCATATGGTGATACTGTTGATTTTGGTGCTGCTGTAGCAGATACTGGATTAGATGCTATACTTGCATTAGGAAGTTGTACAGTTGGGGTATCTTATTGCGATACGGCATTAGATGATTTAAAGAAAACTAATAAAACAGCATCAGATGCAATGATTTCATTAATCAATGGTGACACGTGGGATCATGTTCGTGATGTTTTTGCTAAAGCACAAAAAGGAGATCAACGATCACTAGAAGAAGTGGCTTCAATTTTAACCAGTGTATTAGCACCATCGAAATTAGCAGGAAACACCGGAAAGGTTGTTAATAAGATTGATGATATTGTTCCACCTAAAGCTGGAAAGGGGGGAATAGTGTCAATAATATTGGTTCTTCGCTAAAACTAGGTGAAACACAAATAATTAATGAAATAAGTTTTACAAGAGTTGGACGATGGATGTCCCCTCAAGAGCTCGCACAAATGCAAAGTACAGGAAAAATTGTTCAAGGTGGAGGGGGACAAACATTTATCTCTATTAATGGAGTTAATGATTTTAAAGGTGCAGCTGCAAAAGGTTCAGTTTATGTAGAATTCGATGTCCCAACTAGAAGCTTAATTAAAGGAGGTAAAGAAGGATGGTATAAAATGTTAGGTCCTGATGCAAAACCTTCACAAAAACACCTTTTAAATAAACAAGGTGGAACTTTGACACCAAATGTAAGTAATATTAAAGTAGTTGACAAAAAATAGAAGATATAAAATATGAATATAAATTATTTTAAAAAAGAATTGGCGCCTAGATTAAAAAATTATAAATTAACTTATAGTTCATATCCCAATGGGGATTTTGGTTCTCTGGAACGAGTTGTCATAGAAGGAAATAATAAAATTGCTGGTATTGATTTTTGGTCTAAAGGTTGGCTAGATATTGATATTTATGATTTAGTTTTAGATGATCAAATAATGAATATCTTGTTGGATCCTTCTGAAAGAATAGAACAAAATAATGCTATTCTAAAATTTATAGAAACACTTTTAAAATGAAAAATAAAATTGAAATTATACATGGTGATATTACTAAAATCACTGTTGACGCTATTGTAAACGCAGCAAATAGTTCTCTACTAGGTGGAAGTGGTGTTGATGGAGCTATCCATCGTATAGGAGGTAAACAAATTTTAGAAGGGTGTCAAAAGATACGCTCTAAACAAGGTGGTTGTAAAGTTGGCAATGCTGTTATTACGACTGCTGGAAATTTACCGGCACAATTTGTGATTCATACGGTAGGACCTCGTTGGAATGGAGGAGATAATAATGAGGTTCAATTATTAAAAAACTGTTATTTGAATTGCTTTAAACTTGCTTATGAAAATAATATAACCACTATTTCATTCCCTAATATAAGTACAGGCATTTACAAATTTCCAAAAGATAAAGCTGCTGAAATAGCATTACAACTAATTAAATTTAGTTTATTTAAATATCATAATTTAAAAAAAATAAATATTGTATGCTATGAAATTGATAACTATAAAATTTATTCTTCATTAATGTAATAATTTTTAAAATGATAATAAGTGATCATATAATTAAGCACATTACACTTATGTTACAGATTTATAAACATCTTAAATTTAGTGTATTTACCAATTAAAGGTGACATTAAATCTTGTCACTAACTTCTATAATTCATTTTTTAAATTATTAATTTTGGTTTAGCACCAATTTTTAGCCTCTATTGTTTTCATGCACCATTGGAAAATATACAGAAAAAGGACTACGTCCAATCTTTAATCCAGCAGCAAATAAATATATTCATGAAACAAATAAAGGTTTTTTAGGAATAACAGGGCATTATACAGAAAGCTCAATTCCTGCTTGGGGGGGGAGGCTTATTTGATTCTGTAATAAGCACAGGTTCTGAAAAAATTATTCAGACACAAACTAAGAGTAATAATAATGAAAAAAAATAGAAAATATGTAGCACTCTTCTATTTGACAGTTGGTACTCCTTTTGTGCTTTTTTGCGCACAGGTATTATTTTATTTAATGATTTCAATAGTCATTATGGCTATTGAACAAAGTGATTTAAAGTTTTTTATTGAATTTATAAAAGAATATATATATACAATTTTTAAACTTTCTTGCTTTGTAGGTATTTTATCTGGAGCTATCATCTGGTATGCGGAATGTCGTCGCTATGGAATTAAAATATTTGGTAAATAATATTATCCTAGTTTTAATGCTGGGATTTTACCCTATCCAAAATTTTGTATATTTGTTATTTAAAGATAGTAGTTAATTCTGTGACTAAATTCTTAAC
>NZ_WTFA01000002.1:0-317594 GCF_009795755.1 Gilliamella sp. Pra-s60
GGTGGTGCGAAGGTGCTAGTATAAATCACCTTTCACTTTCTTCACTCCACCGTGTTTAAAATTGCACTTCATGTTTGAATCCAGGGATATAATTTAAAAAAGTTGAATAAAATCAATACCTTTCCTGACTGATTTCTACTAAGAATACAGGGGTGCGAGACAATTTTCTGTGACTTTAAGCTAATTCAGTTGATTGTTTTAATGAGGTTAAACTCAAAATTAGTCGCATTCAGATTAGGAAGTTGTAATCTAAGTTGTGAATTTTGATATTAGGTGTGTCTTATATTAGAATTAACACGCTTTATCAAAACACGTTGAAAGCACTTACCGCACCTCATAAACACCAACTGCTTGGTTATTCGGTTTATAAAAATACCCCAACCTAATTGGCTTGGGGCGAAACTAAACAACCAAAGAATTAATAGACTAAGGCACAACACAAAGACCATAACGGTAGAGCGAAGTACTACTGTCAACATTGCCTAAACCTGAGTGGACAGGGAAATTGAAGTTGTTAGCCACATCACTCGTCCAGTAGCTGTAGGGAACAAAGCCTGCATCAGCGTAATTGCTCATAAAGCCCCACTCAGAGAAAAAACCAGTACCAATTCGTCGCTGGTAAGTGTTCTGAGGTGAAGATGGCGTAGCACCAACTGCTCCTTGACACCAATTTCCTGAATGCCAACCAGAACAAACCGCATTAGTTAAATCCCTTACCCGAGGCAATTGATAACCTAAACTACGACACCATGTCATTTGGTTAAGAGCTGTGCTCTTTTTATCCCCTCGGTTGACGAACCATTGTCTCAATACAAATCCATATTTCACTACCACATTACCTTGACTATCGTGCCCTTCTAACTCAAACTCCTGTGGTAAAGTTGGCACGGTAATTAGATTAGGATTATCATTATTTATCTGGTTTCTTGCCTCTGGCCCTTTTAAGGTTATTCGAGTTACATATTTTGATTTATCACTAATCCAACTATCGGCTTGTACTGTACGCCCACTTGGCTCTCTGAATGTACCAGAACGTGGTCTTGTCCAACTCACCGTTGCTGTTATCCCATTATGAGAAACCGGAGACCATATCAACTGACTTGCATCCACCCCACTAATATCTAAATCAAAATACAATCCATCAGAACCCGTTGTCGGGAAATTATTACCGTAAGATGATGAACTTGTAGACTGAGTTAAGAACCCCTTGGCTGAATCCCATATGTTGGACGGACCGGCAAAATCAATACCCCAAGAATTATCATAACGACTACCATGGCGCAAATTTGGTCTGGATGAACAAATAACGGGGGACGTATTCGGTTTGATATAATAATCCACTGTTTGACTACCAAAAGAAGTAATATTCGGTACGCCATACTGTGTCGTCAAATTACCAGCTGTACTCGTTAATGTCACCTTATAAGGTGCATTACATATATCTAATGCATCACTACGACTGACTGTATTACCATTTTTATCCGTAAATGATACCGATATACTTCCTGTCGCTGTAACACCATTTGTACCCTGTCCATCGCCATCATCATCTCCCCAATTTCCCTGACTAACCAAATCATTAATCGTGATTGAACTCTGGGATGGCGGAACTATCATTGCTATATGACTTAAGTTACTTCCCACATAAGGCAAACTTATTGGATTTGTTGCACTTGATGGATTGGCTGATGGTGTGATTACTCGACCATCCTGCAACCTAATAGACAACAAACCGTCTGAATTCGTTACCTTTGTTCGACCACCATCGAGCGTTAAATACGGCGCACTACCCTCTATTACCCTTGATGTCTGTGCCGTTAACGCCTGAGCCCCCTGTGTATATGACAATAACAACAATGGCGCAAAGAATAATGAGGATTTAGATAATAATGAAGGTTTGGATAACCACTTGGATATCGGCGATAATTTTGCCGAAGATTTTGCTAATGACGGCGTCGATTTCGCTACGCGAAATGACTTCGGTGATGAAAATAACTGTGGCGCCTGTTTTTGGCCACCGTGTGAATCAATAAGATTTAGGGCATAGGTTTGGCAGGCCAGATGCCAGATGCCAGATGCCAACCATGGTAGTGCATTTTTATTTTCCTGTCAAGTAATTTATTGTTTTATTTGGATTTTTAATAATAATTCGCCTAATTAATAAGCGATTCCTTGTCTAAAAAAGACTAAAAATTATAACTTGGCGACGAATAATCCGCCACTTTTTTTGTTGGTTTATTGTAAAGATTTGTTAGTATAAAATGGCGGGTATAGTGCAGTTTGTTCCTTACCCTATTCACAAGTAACCGGTATAGTTTTGAGATTAAATCCAGCTTCTTTATAATATTTATACCTTACCCTTGCTAATGCTTTTAAATCCTCGCCAACAGGCACAAAATCAATAATATCACGATAGACATTGGCAAATTCAGGAAATTGTTTTTGTAAATTAATTAGCAGCGGCCTACTACCGCTGCTACGTTTTTGTGGCCAGCTGATTTCGACTGGTGATCCCCCCTTCATACCTTCGCCAGCTAAGTTATGTGGTACAAAACTGTCGGTGCTCAGTTGCCATAGGTATTCGTCGATTCGCTCAGCTTGTGCTTGATCTTGACAAGCAACTTGTACACGCAAATTAGCTTGCCATGCTTCGACGATTTTTTGGCATGCGAGTTTTTCATAATATAGCATGCCTGATTCGTTGGCTTCTGTTTGGTTTTCAAGTAGATAGAAGATCACTTTTTTCATAAATGCTGACTCGAGTTATTGATCAAGTAAGTATTGAATCAACATAGCAACAGGACGGCCTGTTGCACCTTTTTGTGCGCCCGATTTCCATGCAGTACCCGCAATATCTAAATGCGCCCATTGATATTTTTCAGTAAAACGAGATAGGAAACACGCTGCAGTAATTGTGCCACCATCACGCCCACCAGCGTTAACAATATCAGCGCATGTCGATTTGATCTGTTCTTGGAATTGGTCGTCAATCGGCAGTGCCCATGCTTTATCTTCCGCTTTTTGTGATGCGCTAATCAATTGTGCGACTAACTTATCGTTATTGCCCATAACACCCGTATAGTGATGACCAAGTGCCACAATACAAGCACCTGTTAAGGTGGCTATATCGATGACGGTTTTGGGATTATAACGTTCAACATAGGTTAAAGCATCGCACAATACAAGCCGCCCTTCGGCATCAGTGTTGATGACTTCAACCGTAGTGCCTGACATGGTAGTTAATATATCACCAGGGCGGTAGCTATTACCGTCAGGCATGTTTTCACAACCCGCCATAACACCTACAACATTGATCGGTAATTTAAGTTCAGCAACGGCTTGCATAACACCATAAACCGTTGCAGCACCACACATGTCGTATTTCATTTCGTCCATGCCGGCAGCAGGTTTGATTGATATACCGCCCGAATCAAACGTTAGCCCTTTACCAACTAAGACATAAGGTTGGGCTTTTTTATCTTTGGTGCCTTGGTATTCAATAATGGTCATGATCGATTCGTTTTGCGATCCACGCCCAACGGCTAAATAGGCATTCATATTTAATTTTTTCAGTTCGCTTTCGCCAAGGCAGGTGACTTTGAGCGATGAGTGTAATTTGCCTAACTGTTTGCCTTGTTCGGCTAAATATTTTGCATTACAAACGTTCGATGGCATGTTGGCAATAGTCTTGGTTGCGGTAATGGCATTAGCTATAACTTCACCCTGTAACAAGTTGCGAGTTAATTCATCAATATTGCTTTTATTGCCCGTTAATAATGTCACTTTTGCTAAGCTTGGCGCCGGCGTTTTGCTAGTTTTAAATTCATCAAACCGATACGTTATGTCACTAACTATTTGTGGTAGCTGTTTAGCAATTTGTAGACTATTGTTTTGATTGACAGTTAGCAAGTCCCACGCAATACTTTTAATTTTTTTGGCAAGCAGTTCTTTGATAACAGCTTGAATCACTTTTTTGGCTTGCGTTACTCCAAAGTCGTTGGCTTTACCACATCCAACAAATAGGAGTTTTTGTTTGAGATCGCTATTAGTTTGATACAATAGCGTCGTTTTACCTAATTCGTGGCTAATGTCGCCTGATTTGATAAGCTGACTTACTAGGCCGTTAGTTAAGTTGTCGATATTTTTAACAATATCTGACTGACTTTTTCCTGAATCAATTGAAATAACTAAACACTCTGTTTTTTGTTTGGTTATAATAGTGCTGTTTTTTATTTGAAATTCCATGATGTTTCCATTTATGGTTGATGGGAATAATGAATATTCTATCGGTTCATTATGGGATAGCAACAAAAAGATAACTAAAAAGAAGCAATTCAGATTATAATAACCAAATTTTGTACCAACATGTATAGGTAAAATGTGATAATTCGTCGGTATTTAGTTAAAGAGACACTGAAAACCCAAGGGGCAATATTATTTATTTTGTTGCTTATTTTCTTCTCTCAAAAATTAATTAGAATTTTATCAAATGCGATTGATGGTTCTATCCCTCGTGATTTGATTATGCCTTTATTGATGTTGGGTGTGTCGAACATGGCGGATCTGATTTTACCGTTAAGCCTATTTCTTGGTGTGCTGGTGACTTTTGGGCGGCTTTATGCTGACAGCGAAATGGTGGCAATGCATGCTTGTGGTGTTAAAAAGAGTTTAACTTATCAGGTGGTGCTGTTTCTTTGTATTTTAACTTGCCTATTAACGGCGTTGAACTCACTGTGGTTTGGTCCTTGGTCTAGTGTTAAGCAAGATCAATTGCTTGCCAATGCGAAAATTAATCCAAGTTTAGCTGGGCTGTTAGCGGGGCAATTTCAACAAACCCCTGATGGCAATTCAATGATTTATATTGGGAATGTGAATGAGAATAATTTAGAAAATGTTTTTATTGCGCAAATCAATCCCAAAGCCAATCAGCGACCTTCGATTATTATTGCCAATAAAGGCAAAACAAGCCACGATAATGAAGGTAATCAAATCATCACGCTTGAAGATGCTAACCGTTACGAGGGTACGGCACAACTTAAGGATTTTCGGATTTCTAACTTTCACAATTATTTAGGCATTATCAAACCTAAAGCACTAGATGTGAATGAAGATACCGATAAAGTCGATGTTCAACAGTTAGGATTACAGACGCTTGCCGATATGGATACGCCTAAAGCCAATGCCGAATTTTATTGGCGATTAACATTAATTATTTCCGTGCCATTGATGGCGTTTTTGGTTATTCCATTGAGTGTGTCTAATCCTCGTCAAGGGCGTCTTGCACAAGTTTTTCCTGCTTTGTTGCTTTATTTGGTTTACTTTTTATCAGCCAGTTCGATTAAGGCCAATGCAGGTAAAGGTCGGTTAGATCCTGATTTTTGGTTTTACATTTTGAATATCGGTTACTTTTTATTAGCACTAATGTTAAATTGTTGGGATAGCCTATTTATGCGCAAACTTCGCTTAAAATATTCGGCATCTTAAGGAGATATGCGTGTTTTCGATTTTAGACCGTTACATAGGTAAAACTATTTTAAGCACCATTGGTGTTAGTCTTTTTTTGTTGATTAGCTTATCAGGAATTATCCGTTTTATTGATCAACTTCGAAAAATCAAAGTTGATTATGATGCGTTTTCTGTCGGTATTTACACACTGTTGATGGTGCCAAAAGATTTAGAAGTGTTCTTCCCGATGGCAGCATTATTGGGTGCTTTAATTGGCTTGGGAATCCTTGCGTCACATAGTGAACTAACCGTGATGGAAACCTCTGGCTTTAGCCGTTTTAAAATTGCCTTTGCTGTAATGAAAACAGCCATACCTTTAGTATTGATTACTATGGCAATTGGTGAATGGGTTGCTCCTGTAAGTGAACAAACTGCGCGTAATATGCGTTCTGAAAAACTGTACGGTAATTCGCTAATGGTTGAGCAAGGCAGTCTTTGGGCAAAAGATGGGAATGATTATATATTTATTGGGCATATAAATAACGATAATTCAATTTCAAATGTGTATATCTATTCGGTCGATCAAAATAAATTACAATCCATTACTCACGCCGCTTATGGTGTTTATGAAAATAATGCTTGGACTTTATCACAAATCGAAAAGAACGACCTAACAGAACCCAATAAGGTGGTGGGCGTCAATATGGTCTCTATTCCTTGGCAAACCAATATTACACCCGACAAACTCAGCATTGTTGCATTTGATCCTGATTCGTTGTCAGCCTCTGGGCTTTATCAATATTCACAATATCTAAAAAGCTCAGGGCAAGATACCAAATATTACGATTTACTGTTTTGGAAAAAGCTTATTAAGCCTGTTTCAGTGGCGGTGATGATGTTGTTAGCCCTATCGTTTATTTTTGGTCCACTGCGTAGCGTGTCGATGGGGATTCGTGTAGTCATTGGCATTAGCTTTGGTTTCTTGTTTTATATTGCCGATAATTTGTTTGCCCAAGTCAGCATTGTAATGGGCATTTACCCATTGATTGGATCGCTTATCACAAGTTTTGTGTTTTTATTAATTAGTTATATTTTATTTAAGCGAAAAAACTAAGTTCAAACAAACTAAATTCAAACGAAAAGCTAAGCTAACGGTGTTTTTATCAATCCTATCATCTTTGTTGAGATGATAGGATTTTTATTTGAGAATTGGATGATTCGGTTTTATTTATGATTTATCAAATAGCTTTAAATACTGTCCATACCCAGCATCTTCAAGTTCATCTTTCGAAATAAATCGTAACGCGGCCGAATTGATGCAATAGCGTAGCCCACCAAGCTCTTTAGGACCATCATTAAACACATGACCAAGATGTGAATCGGCGCCAGCCGATCGAACCTCGGTACGGCGCATACCAAAGCTGGTATCCTTTTTTTCAACAATATTGCGCTTTTCTATCGGTTTTGAAAAAGTTGGCCAGCCACAGCCTGAATCAAATTTATCTAACGAAGTAAATAGTGGTTCTCCCGATACGATATCGACATAGATACCCTCCCGATAATTGGCATAAAATTGATTATCAAAGGGTGGTTCAGTGCCATTTCGTTGCGTAATATGATATTGCATAGGTGTTAATACTGATAGCGCTTTTTCTTTCATTGTATTATCCATAAGCCACCTTATATTATGTTGTTTGTTTTAATTATGTTGATTAACTACGTTTTAACATTGACTGTAATACTTTATCTTTAATCCAAACATAATGAAACAAAGCGCCAACTATATGTACAATAAGTAAAACTAACAATAAATAGGCACTGACTTGGTGAATTTGATGAAATAATTGATAAGCTTTATTTGGCATATCAATAGCAGGAATAGAGATAACACCTAAAAAATTCAGTGAACGACTACTCATTAAATAACCAGAAAGAGGCACAATAATCAGTAAAAGATAAATAAAACCTTGTACCGATTTTGACAAAATACGTTGTCGTTTGTGTGTTTTGGGTAACACATCAGGCACTCCGTCTTGCTTAATGACGATAAAGCGCCACAGTGTTATCCCCAAAATCAGCACACCAAATGATTTATGAAATAAATAAATATTAAACATACCACCTAAATAGGGTGATAACGTTACTTTGAACTGCACCAATAAATAGGTGAGCACAATCAATACTAATGTTAACCAATGGATCCATTTTTGTTTACTACTGTATTGTGGGTAGTTTTGCATGATTAAGTCATCCTTCTATTTGTTTTTTGACCAATGCTCAGATAAAAAATGAGATCGTCCTGATAATTGGTAATATTGATGATAAAGTTGTGGTTGTTTAAGGTAATAATTTTGGTGATAATCTTCAGCCAAATAAAAAGTAGATACAGGCTCAATAGCTACCTGAATTGGCTTATCAAAGTGGCCACTGTCTTGTAGAGCTTGTTTCGATGCCAATGCCAATTTGTGTTGGAATTCGTTATGGTAAAAAATAGCAGGACGATAAGAGTTCCCCCTATCAGCAAATTGACCTTCTGAATCAGTTGGATCAATTTGATGCCAAAAGATATCAAGGAGTTTTTTATAACTAATTATTTTAGGATCAAATGTGATTTGTATTGCTTCGGTATGCCCAGTATTACCAGCACAAACTTGCTGATAAGTCGGATTAGCAACATGCCCTCCTGTATATCCCGACACCACATTAATCACGCCTTCATACTGATCAAACGGTTTTACCATACACCAAAAACAACCGCCTGCAAATGTTGCTTGTTCATATTGCTGCATAATAACCTCTCGAGTTTATAAGTTTATGATTTTATAATGTTTAAATATCGCCCCGCCTGTTGCCTAATACAGGTTTTATCATTCACATTAGCATGTCATGCTACTAGCAAGCATATTACTTGAAAAAGAATAAAAAAACACCATCTTGTTTAACAACTATTTTCGTTATAGAGGAATTGGTTATGGCAAGTGGATGGGCGTCTGACGATGCCGTTAATCAACAAATCGATAGTACAATTGTCGATGCTATTACAAACGCAAGGCGACAACTCCATCACGGCATAGCAAGTGCACATTTTTGTGTTGAATGTGGTGATATTATTGCAGAAGCACGAAGACAAGCATTACCAGGTGTGCAATACTGTTTAAGCTGTCAGCAAGAAATCGATAAACAAACGGCTAAAGCATTTAGCTTATATAATCGTCGAGGTAGTAAAGATAGCCAACTTCGTTAATAGCTGATTGTGCTTAGAAATGGGGGGCTACCCCCATTTTAAGTATGTTATCGTTTTAATGTAGAAAATAATAACTATTTTTTGCCCTCAACAACCGAATCATAAGGGTAAATAATTAATTTATTATCAAACCATTCGGCACAAAAAATATCTTCTATTTTTTCGTAACCTTGTTTGGTGATCTCACGTTTAACCCAATCTTCATCTTTTTCAAGTTGCTCAAGGTTATCATGGCTAATGCCACCATTTTCGATAATAAGCAATGCGATATCTTTTTCACCTTTTTTAATAACCGTTAAAGAACCATTTAGTTCGTACCATACTTCTTTTAATTCACCAAATGAAGAAATACCTTGAACATTAACTAACGTTTCAAAATCCCTTACTGGTAAGTTTGCTTTGATAAAATTATCCGTTATTAAGTGACCATTTTTAACCAATTGGATTGGTTTACCATCAATTGTGTCGCGTAAACGTGAGTTTTTAGATTTGATAAATCGAATTAAAACAAGCAAACCAGCCCAAATTGCAACTAACCCTGCCGCTTCCCAAGGTGATACAGTCGGGCTAAGTAATGCGCCCCCGACTAGCGCACCAATAACCATACTCCCAACCTGATCAAGCTGTGACATTGGTGCAATCTGACTTTTTCCTGATAATTTCACATAAATAAGTAAAATAAATAAAGCTAATAAAAACTTTGGTGCCATTTCTAATAAATACATTTTTTCCTCCAAGCCAAACATCATATGTTGAACGACAAGCGCAAATACAAAGTTCAATAATCCTTTTGATTTGCAACGAGTAACAATTTATCTAAAAAATCGGTATAACTTTTTTTAATTAAGCTTTAACTAAATGTAAATGAAATATAGTTTATTGTTTATTACTATTTTTAGAACAGTTTAAACTGCCAAGATAAGACGAATTAGAAAAGTGAATACCATTATTCTACTCCAAATTTTTACCAAGAAAATGGTACTTAACAAATTAATTGAAATTTATTTCTTAACAAAATTAGCATACCTATATTCTAGCAATCAATAGTGACAAAAATAATAGATTAAAAATATTTATTAACCACTATTTGTAGGGTTAGAAGATAAATCTAGTTTGGATGAAAATTTTGGGCTTTTATCGTTTGGTTATCTAAATAGTTAAAGCGTTCACAATCTCACTTTTTTCTGTAAAAAAGAATAAAATACACAAAAAACTTTTTGTGTATTTTTATTATTTGATGGCTCCGTAACTCATATTTCTTTAATTCTCTAATGTATCCTGTCAAAGACTAATGTCGGTCTCAAAGCATTCTAAATAACAATCCTCTTATTAATAAACACTTTATATATTACATAGATATGCTATATTTATAACAGGAAAATAATTATATTATCTAAAACCATATAGAAATAATGGCTTAATAACGAAAAACAGGCTTTTCCTTCTATACCTATGATGGATTATCATATTGTGATCTACTTAAGTTTAAATTTAACATTTTAGACTATTTGTTTAGATAAAACAGATAATGCGATATATCTTTTCCTCGTCTTAATTCTTTAAATAATTTAATATTCAGGTTTTCCGCATTTAGAGTATGGTAATAGCGAAAATGAATAATGAAAAGCAGTGATATCTTATTTATCAGTGAAGTTGCTCAGTATTTAAAATAATAACGTAATCTTTATAAGTTAAGGTGAATGTAACAAGAATATATTGTTGAGAGAATACTTAAAATCAAACTATAAAAATAATTGTCAGAAGTAATTAATGGATGATTTATTTTTTGCAAATTTACTACTAAATTAATATAAAGGTGATTATATGATTAATTGTGGTTCTGATTGGAAAAAATGGGACTTTCATGTTCATACTAAAGGAACAAACAAAAACGATCAATTTACATCGAAGTCAATGGATGAGTTTTTTTATCAGTTTTTTAAAAAGGCTTCTGCTAATAAAATATCGGCTATAGGCATAACTGATTATTTTTCAATTGAGATGTATCAGAAAGCAATTGATTACCAAAATAAGATAGAAAGCAGAATGGACTCAAATGGCCAGCCTCTTTTTAACAATGAAGAAATTGATTTTATTAAAAATATATTTCTTTTCCCTAATGTAGAGCTAAGGATGATGCCTGCGACGGATAAAGGAAGGTTAATTAATATTCATTGTTTATTTAATCCAAAGATTGTTGAAAGTTTAGAACATGATTTTTTTTCTAAAATAAAGAACCAAGATGATAAGCTAATGACAAGACAGGGCATTACTGATTATGGTAAGAGCCTATATCCCAATACTACAGATACAAATTTACTCTATAAAAAAGGAATTGAGAATTATGCTATAAATATAGATACCCTTAAAAAACTGCTTAACTCCAATAGAGCTCTTAAAGATAACATGCTAGTAGTGGTCAGCAATTCGAGTACAGATGGAGCCTCCGGTACACAAAAGCATTATGACTTATTTGAAAATGAACCTGGTAGTTTAGATGGTATAAGAAAATCCATTTATTGTTTGTCAGATGCTATATTCTCTTCAAACTGTAAAGATATTAAATATTTCCTTGGCAAAAAGTCAGTGGGTAGTGAAACATACAATGAACAAATGTGTAGGGATGAACGTAACGAGGTGATACGTTCTACCGGTTCTCTAAAACCCTGTCTTGTTGGTTGTGATGCTCATACAGAGTCTGACTTATTTGAAAAAAAAGAAGGCATTGCATTTACTTGGATCAAAGCTGACTTAAATTTTGAAGGGTTAAAACAAGTATGTTTAGAGCCAGAGCAAAGGGTGAAAATTCAAAATGAAAGGCCTGATTTTAAAGAAGAAAAACTGTTAATAAATAAGGTGCAATTTATTTCACCAAATAATATCTTTTCTACAAAACCAATTTATCTTAATCCTAATTTAAATGTGATAATAGGAGGTAAATCTTCTGGAAAATCCATTCTTTTATATGCTATCGCTAAAACAATTTATGAGGATACTGAATCTTCTATATTAAAAAATGAAGATAAATCAGAACTATATGATTTCAAAAAAATTGAGAGCGAGTTTGATTTTGAAGTGACATCTAAAGGGGGGATTATCCAAAGATTAAGCAATAGAAATCAATATGCTGAGAACTCAATTATTCCGGAAATAAAATATATTCCCCAAAATTATTTAGTAAAGCTTGCTGAGAAAGATATGGATAAAACGAGTAATCCACTTAATAAATTAGTTCGAAGATTAATTACAGAAAATATTGAAGCAAAAAAATTATATGAAAATTTTCTCTCTACAGTTACTAAAAATGATAAATCAAGAAATTCACTAATAGATTTGTATTTTCAAACCCATTCAGAAATAGATGAATTAGGTAAAGATCTCAAAACTAAATCAAATAAAGATGTTCTAAATAATAATATTCAAACAAATTCAAAAAGAATAGAAGAATTAACACAACATATTGGATTATCTAAAGAACAAATAAAAAAATACAAAAAAACACAAAAAAAATTAGAAGCCAACAATGTTAAAAAAACTCAGGTTAATAATGATTTTGATGCTATAAAAAATTTCAATTCTGAACTTGAACAAATTATATCAAGCCTTAAAAAATTAAAAAAAAATAATTTTCTTTCAAGCAGCGGATTACCAGAAATAGAAAATTATTATAAGGAAACTTCCACTATCTTTGACTCTTTTTATGACAAAATTTATAAATTAGAAGACTCTTTAAAATCTAAGATTAATGGTATTTTGACAACCTTAGATACAGAAGAAAAAGAGTTAAATCAAGAAATTCAACTATATTCACAAAATGAAGAGGAAAAAAAACTTATAGAGCAACTGAAGGTTTCTATTTTTAATGATAAGAGGTTATTGGCTGATTTAGATAAACTGACTGAATCAATAGATGCTAAAAAGCAAGATTTAGATAAAATTAAAGTACAGATATTTGATCTCTATAGTGCAAGTTATCGAGAATACACCAATATTATTGAAAACTTAAAGGTTAGAACAAACGAACTTAAAAAAGATGGATTAAGTATAGAGGGTAAAGTTAAATTTAATTTTACAAATCTAAGAAAAAAACTGCTAGACGTAAGTGATAAAAGAACAGCATCTTATAGAGATTATAGTATTTTAAAAGAAGAAAAAAAATCTATAGATGAGTTGGATTATGATGTGGTTCGTACAGAGATAGAACGATTATTTACTAAAATAATAGAGAAAGATTATGCAATTTCAAGCAGAACAACTATTCCTGATGTCATTAAAATTGTATTAAATGATTACTTTTTTGATTATTGGGAGATAACTTACAAAAATGACAAATTAGGAGAAATGTCTACAGGAAAAGCTAGTTTTGTAATTTTAATGCTAATCATTGGACTAAGTTCTTC
This sequence comes from Gilliamella sp. Pra-s60, assembly GCF_009795755.1. Classification (NCBI taxonomy): domain Bacteria; kingdom Pseudomonadati; phylum Pseudomonadota; class Gammaproteobacteria; order Orbales; family Orbaceae; genus Gilliamella; species Gilliamella sp. Pra-s60. Next base: position 13,090 of record NZ_WTFA01000002.1, read on the forward strand.
TAAAGCTCCAATTCTTATTGATCAACCTGAAGATAATCTTGACAATAGGTCAATTACTACCGATTTAGTCCATTATCTTCGCGAAAAAAAATTGGAAAGACAGATTATTATTGTCACTCATAACGCAAATATTGTGGTTAATGCAGATGCGGAGAACATAATTGTTGCAAACCAAAAAGGGCAAAATAATGATAACACATCAAGTCCTTTCCAATTTGATTACATAAATGGTTCAATTGAAAATTCTTTTGATCGAAAGGATAATGAAGCTGATATTTTGAAATCAATGGGCATTCGACAACATATAGCAGATATTGTTGAGGGTGGAAAAGAAGCATTTAAAAAAAGAGAAAGAAAATATAGGTTTAACTAGCCATATATGTAGTAGCTCAAACTTAACCTGACAAACACATATTACTCATCGGCGTTCATTTTAACAAAATGCGCGTCCGATGAGGAAAATAAATTCTCCAATTGCTTTTCCTTAACCAACCCTTTTGTATCATTCCATGTTTGCCATGGTGTCTTCCCATAACAATATTTTCCAGAGTGTACTCTTTCTCGATTGTAAAACTCAGACATCAAGGGCTTAACCGGCGACTTCACATTCACATGGCAAATTCCTAAATCCGTTAAACGACTCATACCCATATCATCTTGATAAAAGATAAAAATGAAAAAGAAATAAAAAAAAGAAAACATCAAGAGGTCGATCTACGACAAAACACAGTAGAATTGTAACTATGAACTGCACCCCAAAAGTTGTACAAAAAAACTAAGCTGCTGGAAAATAATATTCCCGATATTGAACAGGACTTTTTTTGTCCAAGCTTAATTTAATTCTTCTATGATTATAATAATGGATATATTCCTCAATATCCGCTTTTAACTGCTCAATAGTATCATACTTATTTAAATAATAGACCTCGGATTTTAACAATCCAAAGAAGTTCTCAATAACAGCATTATCTAAGCAATTTCCTTTTCGAGACATACTTTGTATGATATTTCTCTCCTTTAGCTTTTGCTGATAATAACACATATGATAATACCAACCTTGGTCGGAATGTAAAATAGGAAAATCGTCTTTTTTGAGTTTATTAATGGCTTTATCCAACATATCACCAACCAATTCATAACAAGGACGTTCACTGAAGTTATAAGCCACAATTTCCCGATTGTATAAATCTAATATAGGTGATAAATACAGTTTTTTACTTCCCACTTTAAACTCAGTTGCATCTGTTACCCATTTCTGACCAGGTTTAGTCGCCTTAAAATCACGGTTTAATAGATTGGGCACAGCACCAAGACGACCTTTATAAGAACGATATTTCTTTCCTCTTATCAAGGATTTTAATCCCATTTCTTTCATTAAACGTAGCACCTTTTTATGATTCACAATGACATTCTGATTATGTAATTCAGCCGTAATTCGTCGATAACCATAGCGACTAAAGTTATCTTCATAAATCTTGATAATAAGCGCTTTTAATTCACTATTTTTATCAATTTTAGATTTAGCCGAATCGTGATAATAAAAAGTGCTTCGCGACAAACCTGATGCGCTAAGCAATTTATTTAAGGGGTATTTTTTCCTTAATTCATCAACTATTTGATACTTTTCTTTTTTTCCAATCTCTTTTGTCGAAGTAAGGCATCCAACTTTTTTAGATAAGCCACCTCCACTTCAAGGTCACTGACCATTTCGAGCAATTCTTCTTTTGTTTTTTCACTATTTTTTTTAACTTTTTGAGCCATTTTTTTATCCGCTTTTCCCTGTGGTGGATTCAGTGTCATTGAAAAACCTGCTTTGCTATATTTTTGGTATATTTTAAACCAGTGGACTACACATCCAAAGTGTATATCAAACGCCAAAGCAGCTTGATTTTGAGAAAGATGATTGTTTATAAAATACCTGACCACTTTGTATTTAAACTCCGGAGAAAAACACCTTGGTTTTGTGATGGGTTTTAGTCCATCAATTCCTTTTCTTTTATATAACTTTACCCACGACTCCACTGTACCGACAGGCACTTGAAAGTGCCAAGCGGTTAAACCATAACCATCATTACTCTTAAAATAATGTTCAATGACTTGTTTTTTAAAATCGAATGTATATTTTTTTGCCATAATTTTGTTCCCAAAAGTAGATTTAAACAATCCAACTTTTGGGGTGCAGTTCACTATCCCCTAAAATAGTACAGCAAAAAAGTAGAAAATTCTCTATGATAAAAGTAAAAGAGGATTGAAACATGAAAAAGATGACAGAGCACCAAATCGTATCGATATTAAAAGAAGCTGAAGCGGGTATTCCGGTTAAAGAACTGTGCCGTAAATAGGGCATGGGTAATTCAACTTTCTATAAATGGCGGGAAAAATACGGTGGAATGGAAACTTCGGATATCAAACGCTTAAAGGAGCTGGAGGCTGAAAACCGCAAGTTTAAGCAGATGTTTGCCGAACTGAGTTTAAAATCCCAGCTTCAGGAAGAAATCATAAAAAAGCTTTAGTGCCCACAAAGGCACGTAAAATGTGGGCACAGCAACGACAACAAAATTATTTAGTTACTATTGCTATGAGTTGTGCCATTGTTGGCTTAAGCCGTTGTGCTTACTATTATAAACCTAAGTTACAGGATGATTCGGTGATTGTTTCGGTGTTGAATGCTATCACAGACCGGCCTTTACGCTGGGGCTTTCCTAAATGCTTTAATCGTATTAGAAAGCTCGGCTATAAATGGAATCATAAACGGGTATATCGGGTGTATTGTGAATTAAAGCTTAATCTCAGGGTAAAGCGTAAAAAACGTATTCCTCCACGATGCCCGGAAAGGTTATTAGTCCCCAATAAGCAAGGTGAATGTTGGTCAATGGATTTTATGAGTGACAGTAGCCGTAATCAACGTCGCTTTAGAACATTCAATGTCATCGATGATTTTAATCGTGAGGCGTTAGGGATTGATATTGCAGTAAGCTTACCAGCAGGAAGGATCACCCGTTACTTAGATAAACTGGCCGAATATCATGGGTATCCATTAAAAATACGGGTCGATAATGGACCAGAATTTACAGGAAAAACCTTTATAAACTGGGCTAAATCACATGATATAGCCATTGATTATATCCAGCCCGGTAGCCCTTATCAAAATGGCTATATTGAACGATTTAACCGTTCGTACCGTACAGAGGTATTGGATTTATATCTTTTTAATAATCTGGAACAGGTAAGGAGAATAATCGAAGAATGGTTAACGATTTATAACACCGAAAGACCGCATGAGGCATTAAATAACATGACACCGATTGAGTATAAAACACTAAAACAAGCAGCTTAATTTTCTACGTGAGTTGTGTACTAAGTTTGGGATATTTACAGAATCAGACTAAATCAGATAATGAGTACCGAAGCACTTAAATTGAAAAAAGATGTACTTATGTGACATGTATTTGAGTACATTTTAATGGCTTTACTTGGAAAAATTAGATACGTAACGTCTTTATTACCTAGGACTTAAGACATCACTGGACATCTGTAGATTAAAATTTGGAGCGGGAAACGAGGTTCGAACTCGCGACCCCGACCTTGGCAAGGTCGTGCTCTACCAACTGAGCTATTCCCGCATAGGTAAGAAGTGGTGCCCGGGGCGAGACTTGAACTCGCACGGCCAAAAAGGCCGAGGGATTTTAAATCCCTTGTGTCTACCGATTTCACCACCCGGGCTCAAAACTAATTACAAAGAAGTAATTGCGTTTTGAATGCTGTGCATTTTACTCATCTTAAATTTATCGTCAACAAAAAAATTCAAATTATTGTTTAACTGCTCAATGTTTGTCACATTTTATGTGGTTTGTTAACCTTTTGCTTTAAAAGTTAAAAAAATAGAATTTATTGTTAACTATAAAAATGGTTAGCCTTTAATAAAAGGCTAAAGTCTAATTTTATAAATTAAACACTAAATGATGAACCGCAACCGCAAGTGGTTGTTGCGTTAGGGTTGTCAACCACAAAGCGAGAGCCTTGTAAACCTTCAACATAATCGATTGTACCACCAACAAGATATTGCAAACTCATTGGGTCGATAACGAGTGATACGCCGTTTTTTTCGATTGCTAAGTCATCTTCGTTTACTTTTTCATCAAACGTAAATCCATACTGAAATCCACTACATCCCCCACCTGTAATGTAAACTCTTAATTTAAGGTTTGGGTTTTCTTCTTCGGTGACAAGTGACTTAACTTTATTGGCGGCTGCATCAGTAAAGTTGATTGGTAAGGCATCGCTCATGTTCTTCTCCTAATATAGTGATCTTCGTATTATATACCTTTGCTAAATGAAAATACAAAATAGAAAACTTCTATTAAATAAATTTTTGTTAGCTAGCTTGAATTTGTTTTGATTTTATGAATAAATACAACAAATTTTTTTAGAAAGATTATCTTAACTATGCTAAATACTTTTAAATCAGAAACGCTTTACCATCAAGCCTTATCCGTTATGCCCGGTGGTGTTAATTCACCTGTTCGTGCTTTTAATGGTGTAGGCGGTACACCTTTGTTTATTGAGCGTGCAAACGGTGCATATATTTATGATGTAGATAATAAAGCCTATATTGATTATGTCGGTTCTTGGGGACCAATGATTCTTGGACATAACGATCCCGATGTTGCCAATGCGGTCATTAATGCGGTGCATAATGGGCTGAGTTATGGCGCACCAACCGAGATTGAAATAAAAGTGGCTAATTTGGTTTCACAATTAATGCCGTCCATTGAAATGGTGCGAATGGTAAATTCAGGAACCGAAGCAACCATGAGTGCTATTCGTGTTGCGCGTGGCTTTACAGGGCGAGATAAGATTATTAAATTCGAAGGTTGTTACCATGGGCATGCCGATTATTTATTAGTTAAAGCCGGTTCTGGCGCCCTTACGTTTGGTCACCCAACATCGCCCGGAGTACCTAGTGATTTTGTTAAACATACCTTAGTTTGTGACTATAACAATTTAGAATCAGTCAAGAAACAATTTGCACAATATCCTAATGATATCGCCGCCATTATTATTGAGCCAGTTGCTGGCAATATGAATTGTGTGCCAGCAAAAAAAGCGTTCTTACAAGGCTTGCGTGCGCTTTGTGATGAATATGGTGCGTTGTTGATTATTGATGAAGTGATGACAGGCTTTAGAGTCGCGCTGGGTGGTGCTCAAGATTATTATGATGTCGTGCCTGATTTAACTTGTTTAGGTAAAATTATTGGTGGTGGTATGCCTGTTGGCGCTTTTGGTGGTCGTGCAGATATTATGAAACAATTAGCACCGACAGGACCAATCTATCAAGCTGGTACGCTTTCAGGTAATCCTGTTGCCATGGCAGCAGGATATGCGACATTAACAAAGTTGATGGAAGTTGGTATATATCAGGAATTAGAAGATAAAAGCGCATCGCTTGCCAATGGTTTATTGGCAGTAGCTAAACAGCATAATGTGCCATTAGTGGTGAATTATGTGGGTGCGATGTTTGGGTTGTTTTTTACAACTGCTCCTGAAGTAACCAGTTATCAAGATGTGATGCTGTGTGATGTTGAATTATTCAAAAAATTCTATCATCATATGCTTACAGAAGGTGTCTATTTTGCACCGTCTGCATTTGAAGCGGGCTTCATGTCACTTAAACATACAGATAAAGAGATCAATCACACAATTGATGCTGCAAACCGTTTTTTTAGTAATTTAAAAAGATGATGCTGTTTTTAATATACCCAAAGAAATAACAAATTAAACGACTTAACTTAAAATAGGTAATAATTATATGGTTAATCCACTTAAAGAAGGTGCACAAGCGCCTCAATTTTCGTTACCAGACCAAGACGGAGAGCTAATGGGTTTAAAAGACTTTAAAGGTCACCGTGTTTTAATTTATTTTTACCCAAAAGCCATGACACCGGGTTGTACTGTGCAAGCTTGTAATTTACGTGATTGTGCTGATGAGTTTAAAAAGTATAATGTAGCAATTCTTGGCATTAGTACTGATAAACCAGAAAAATTATCTCGTTTTGTTGAAAAAGAGTTGTTAAATTTTACATTGCTTTCTGACGAAAATCACGAAGTCGCCCAAGCATTTGGTACTTGGGGTGAAAAAGAATTTATGGGTAAAACCTATGATGGTATTCACCGTATTAGCTTTTTAATTGGTAAAGACGGTAAAATTGAAAAAGTGTTTAATGATTTTAAAACTGCTAACCATCATGAAGTGGTTTTAGATTATCTTAAAAACCACGCCAAATAGTCTTATTAAATAAAAGCAGATTAGCCACTAATCTGCTTTTTTCTCGCCATTTACGTTATTTAATTCGTCTTGTTTTGGCCAAGCATTGATAATTGCTTTAACCAATGTCGCTAATGGAATTGCGAAAAATATTCCCCAAAATCCCCATAAACCACCAAATATAATCACCGCTAAAATAATAACCAGTGGATGTAAGTTAAGCTTTTCAGAAAACAGGCACGGTACCAATAAGTTACCATCTAATGCTTGTATTAAAATATAGAAAAACAACAAATAGCCAAATTGAGCGGTTAATCCCCATTGAAAGAGTGCAATAAGAACAACAGGAATACTTGAGATAATAATACCAACATAAGGCACCAATACCGATAAACCAACAATCACAGCTAATAAAAGTCCGTAATCTAAACCAAAATACCAAAAAGGGAGGTAAACACAAATGGTTAAAATAATAATATGTAGTACATTACCAACAATATAGTTAGCTATTTGCATATCCATTTCAATAGCGACTTTATTTAAGATTGTACGATTTTTAGGTAAAATTTTTGAGCAGTACCCCCATATTTTGGCTTTGTCTTTTAATAAAAAGAACATCATAATTGGTACCAATACCGCATTAATCGCAATCGAAACTAATCCTAATAAAGAGACAATTGAAAACTGCAACAATGAATTACCTGTTTGTACTACTTTACTGGTAATACCTTGAATAATAGAATCAAACAAGCCTACATCAATCAACTCTGGATAATGTTCAGGCAAAGTAGTTAAAAAATTGTTAGCAAAATTTAGCATGTTTGGAATATTGGTGATCAAACTAATACTTTGTTGCCAAATTAGTGGTAATAAGATCATAAATCCTACCAATACTACAAGAATAAAAAGCAACAATACAATTACAACAGCCAGCGTTCTTGGGATATTTTTTTTGTGTAGAAAGTTAACAGGACTATCAAGCAAATAGGAAAGCACAATAGCAATAAAAACAGGCAAAAGAATTTTATTGAAAAAATAGATGATAATAAATAAACCAATAATAACCGCCATTAGTGATACGACATGCGGATCGCTAAAGCGCTTTTTATACCATTCAATAAACATTTTTAACATTAAAACACTCCTATTTTGCTAACTTTTAAAGGTAATAAATTCAGCACGATTATTTTTTTAAACTGCCTAATATACCACGAGTAATCTGCTTGCCAATTTGATTAACGACTTGTCTTGTTGCGCTTTTGGCAATTTGTTGGGTTATGCCATCATGTTGTCCACCTTTTGGTCCTTTTGAGCCAAAAAGAAGCGTGCTTAAAAAGTTAAGCAACCCGCCATTATGTTGTTTATTGTTGGTATCTTCATCGTCTTTTTTATCACTCTTATCAGTATTTTGATTAGACATATTATTTAACGAAAATCCCGCTTTTAATACTTCATAGGCCGATTTCCTGTCTAAAGTTTGTTCATATTTCTTATAAAAATAAGATTGGTGCATAATCAATGATTGGTTATCTGGTGACATTGCCCCCATTTTGGAACTGGGTGCAATAATATAACCACGCTCAACCATGTTTGGGCGGCCTTTTTCGTCTAGAAATGAAATAAGCGCTTCACCAACACCAAGTTCCATAATTGCTTTTTCGGTGTCAAAATTTGGGTTAGCTCGCATAGTTTGAGCGGCTGTTTTGACTGCTTTTTGATCTTTAGGGGTAAATGCTCGTAAGGCATGTTGCACACGATTGCCTAATTGTCCTAAGATTGTATCAGGGATATCGGTCGGATTTTGAGAGGCAAAATAAACACCAACACCTTTAGAACGAATTAAGCGTACAACTTGTTCTATTTTTTGTAATAATGCAGGGGAAATATCGTTAAAAAGAAAATGAGCTTCGTCAAAGAAGAAAACAAGTTTAGGCTTATCAAGATCGCCTACTTCAGGCAAGTGTTCAAAAATTTCGGACAATAGCCATAATAAAAAGATAGAATATAATTTTGGTGAATTATATAATTTTTCTGCCGATAGTATGTTAACGACACCACGACCTTGATCATTGACTTGTATTAGGTCTTGAATATCTAACATCGGTTCCCCAAGAAAAAATTCAGCACCTTGTTGTTCTAATGTTAATAATCCTCGTTGGATTGCACCAATTGATGATGACGAAATATTGCCGTATTGGTTTGTGAAAGTTTTTGCGTTATCTCCCACAAATTGAATTAATGTACGAAGATCTTTAAAATCAATTAATAATAAGTTGTTGTCATCAGCAATTTTAAATATCAGCTGTAATACACCTGATTGAACGTTATTTAAATCGAGTAATCGACTAAGTAAAATCGGTCCTATATCTGACACTGTACTGCGAACGGGGGTTCCCTTTTCAGCAAACACATCCCATAATTCAATCGGTGATGAATCGGGTTGCCAATCATTTACTTCAATGCTAGCTAAGCGAGCTCTTAACTTTTCAGATAATATGCCCTGTTCACCAATGCCTGTCAGATCACCTTTTACATCAGCAAGAAAGACGGGTACACCAATTTTCGAAAAACCTTCAGCCATTTTTTGCAATGTTACTGTTTTACCCGTACCTGTTGCGCCAGTAATTAATCCATGACGGTTAGCTAACGCCGCTATAATAGATAAATCTTTGCCTTGGCTTTTGGCAATTACAATCGATTCACTCATGGGTTTACCCCTTATTAATTTGTGTTTAAAAGATATCGTTATACTGTTAAATCTGTCACAAAACAATTTCTCTATGAAAACAACTGATAATATTGTATTCTGAATTAGCAATAGTCGCTATTGTTATTATTCCATCTTGCCTATATAAGGAGGCGTTATGTTTCCAGAATATCGAGAAATCATTTCTAAATTAAAAAATACCGATTTACGTTTTCAAAAATTGTTTGATCAACATAATGAGCTTGATCAAAAAATCAAAAATATTGAATCTGGCATTATTATCAATACAACTGAAACGATAGAAGCATTAAAAAAACAAAAACTAAAAATTAAAGATGAAATTTATGAAATTTTGAAAAAGGTGTCTAATACGGATTGAGCCATATAATCCAATATTTTAATTAATTTATTATAAAAAGAGCAAATAAAAACCCCAATAGCTGGGGTTTTTTATTATCTTTAAACCTAATTGTTTATACTAACCTTTTGGTTTTAATTGTTTAGCTGCGCTTGTGCTTTTTTTTGTTTTCGGCTTTTGAGCAACATAATTAAATTTTTATGTGGTTTTTTCATAGATTATTTCCTTTTGTTATAATTATATGGTTAATAAATTGATTTTTTAATAATTTTTACTATATAAATTTTAAAATCGCTAAGCGATATTGATATCGCTTAGCCGTTATTGTTAATCAGTTGTTATTGGTGCATTAAAACCATTGTCCGAAGCGTTTAATATAAATCCGTTTCATCAATTGTGCAACACAGCAATAACTAAATAGGGTTGCTAAAAGCCATGGAAAGTATGACCAAGGTAATGGTTCTAATCCAATTACCCCACCAAGTGGAGAAAACGGAATATAAATACCCACAGCCATAATTAGCAATGTCATCACAATTACGGGGAATGCCGCAGTGCTTTGCACAAATGGAATTTTTTGTGTTCTAAGCATGTGTACCACTAACGTTTGTGATAGTAACCCTTCAATAAACCACCCCGAATGGAATAATGATTGCATTTCAATGCTATTAGCACTGAAAACAAACCACATTAAAGCATACGTTGAGATGTCAAAAATAGACGACGTAGGTCCAATCCAGATCATAAATCGTTTAATATTTAACGCATCCCATTTACGTGGTTTTTGTAAAAACTCATCATCCATTTTGTCCCATGGTAATGATAGTTGTGAAATATCATACAGCAAATTTTGAATGAGTAAATGTATCGCTAGCATAGGTAAAAATGGTAGAAACGCACTAGCAACCAATACTGAAAAAATATTGCCAAAATTTGAGCTTGCTGTCATGTTTAAGTATTTCATGATATTACCAAAGGTTTCACGTCCACATATTACACCTTCTTCTAACACCATTAAGCTCTTTTCAAGCAAAATAATATCGGCCGACTCTTTAGCGATGTCAGTTGCGGTATCAACTGATATTCCAACATCGGCATCACGAAGGGCTGGCGCATCATTTATACCATCCCCTAAAAATCCAACGGTATGACCATTATCTTGCAATAATCGAATAATTCTTGATTTTTGCAATGGCGTTAATTTAGCAAAAATAGTACGTTGTTCGATTTGTATTTTAAGTTCAGCATCATCCATCTTTTCAATTTCAGTACCGAGTAATGGTGTACCTGGTTCTAAACCGACTTCTCGGCACACTTTGATAGTGATGATTTCGTTATCACCTGTTAACACTTTAACGCCGACACCATGTTCACTCAATGCCGAAATAGCCTCAAATGCGCTTTCTTTTGGTGGATCTAGAAAGGTCAAAAAACCACGAATCGCAAGGGCTGTTTCGTCTTGTACAGTGTATTGTGCTTTTGTTTCGCTAGCGGGAATGTCTTTTATACCAACCGCTAATACCCTAAAACCATCTTTGTTATAGTCATGCGCTAAAGCAATTAATGCTTGTTTACGTTTATCATCTAATGGTAAATATTCGCCATTTTCATAAACATGACTTGCAATAGATAACATTTCCTCAACGGCACCTTTGCAAATCATCAAATGATTATCACTTCCATTTTGTACTACTACTGATAAACGACGACGTACAAAATCAAACGGTAATTCGTCAATTTTTTTGTATAGGCCGGTACCTACCTTTTTCATACGGGTCTTTTCTTCGGTAAAACGAATTATGGCTTTATCCATTAAGTTTTTCATACCGCTTTGATAATAGCTGTTAAGCCAAGCTAGCTCTAAAACGGATGAATCAACTTGTCCATTAATATCAAGATGATGCTCTAAAATAATTTTATCTTGCGTTAAAGTGCCTGTTTTGTCGGTACATAAAATGTCCATTGCGCCAAAATTTTGGATAGCGTTAAGGCGTTTAACAACCACTTTACGTTTTGCCATACCAACCGCGCCTTTGGCTAGGTTGGCACTTACAATCATTGGTAACATTTCTGGTGTTAAACCAACAGCAACCGCTAGTGCAAACAGTGCCGCATCACCCCAATCATTTTTTGAAAAACCGTTAATAAAAAAGACAATTGGTACCATAATTAACATAAAGCGAATAAGCAACCAACTCACACTGTTAACACCACGATCAAACGAAGTTTCAGCACGGGAACCAACAATTGACTTTGCCAACGAACCAAAATGCGTATCAGCACCTGTGGCAACTACAATGGCAGTAGCAGTACCACTAACCACATTGGTGCCCATAAAACAGATATTATTGACATCAAGGGCATTATCTTTGTCGATGTTTGCTTGTTCAATGTTATCTGTCGTTTTTTGCGTTACAGCACCTAAAGTGTCATACTTTTCAACAGGAATTGATTCCCCTGTTAACACCGCTTGGCTAACAAATAAATCCCTAGATTCAATCAATCGGATATCTGCTGGAATCATGTCCCCCGCTGATAAATAAACAATATCCCCCGGAACAATTTCACTTAATGGAATTTCAATGCGCTCTGGGGTCATATCTTTATGCGCACGACGCAATACGGTTGCTGTTGTGCGAATCATTGATTTTAAGGCTTCAGCCGCTTTGTTCGAGCGAAACTCTTGCCAAAAACGCAATAACCCACTGAGTGAGACCATCGTTAGAATAATAATAATCCCCGTTAAATCAGTCTCTTCACCATTTTGCAAAGGTAACCAATAGTCAGTCACAAAACTAACAATAGCTAACGCTAATAATACAAATATAAATGGATTATTAAATGCCATTAATAATTGCACTAAAATTGACGGCGCCTTTTCGCGAGCAACTTCATTTTTACCATATTGTTCAATTCGTGATTTTGCACTCTCTTGCGTTAAACCAGAAAGGCTAGATTGAAATTTAGATAAAATACTATCAAGGCTGCTTTGCGCTTCGTTGATAGCTTTGATATCTGCACTATTTTGTGCTTTATTTTTTGATACATTTTTTGTCATCTTTAGTACCTATATTCATAATTTCGGCAAAAGCATGCCAACTCATTGTTATCAAATAACGATAAGTGATTAAATTTTGTGATAAGCTAAAATTTTATTGCATAGCAAAACTAGCCTATAAAGCTACTTTGTATAGCTAGCCCTAAGCATTAAATTTAATTAGCAAAAGTGTTAATTAAGAATTTAGATACAACTCGGTGGTTCTAAATGTTTTTCTGAAAGGTGCAAAATACACTGCATAAAGCTGTGTGCGCATTGATGTTTTGAATTTGTGTGATAGCGTGTAAAAAAATGCATATCGTTCACCATTACCGTTTTATCAATTTCGGTTTGTGAACTGAAAAAATGATGATTTAGACAGGTTCATTAACCGATAATGATGTGTTTAAATTTATCTCCCCCACATTTGGGGTGACCCGATTGAGTGTCCATATTTCTCCTGTAAATTGAACTCTTCACTTTATATTTCAACTTCCCTTCACCCTCGTTTTTAACTTCCATAGCTAAAAAAGGAAGAAAAGCTCAAAAGGCGGGCAATTTATACGCTTTTAAGAGGCAAAAGTCAACCCATAAAGAAAAAAGAAAGTAGTGATTGTTGGAAAACAGCACTTTTCGTCTTTTTCATACTCATTTTGATGCGGAATTAATACCGATTTTATCCAATATAAGATAAAATCGTAACACAATTAATTAATGAGAATATTTAAAATGGATATTTCTGAATTACTCCATGACAATTGGTTCAATTTAATCACTATTTTTATGCTTTCTTTAGTCACGTTTATTTATAAAAAACGTCCACAAAATGATGTTTTTGACAATATTATTAAATATGCTGATATTTTAGCAAAAACACCCCATCCCCAATATCAAACAGATTATTTAAATAATATCAAAAAGAAACTTATTTGGGACAAGGTCTGCTTTTATAAAGCGGGTAATGTTGATAAAGAAAGTATTGCTATTTCGTTAATTAATGCTGACGTTCATAACCTTATAGAACTAACTCAATTGGATTTATTAACACAATATTTTAGTATTAAAAATAATAGCATAATACCAATAAAACCTTATTTAATTAAAGAAGTTATACTTAGCGGTGCAGCATTTACATTTGCCTTTATTGTGTTGTTATCTAATATAATTACGATCTTTAGTTCTTCTTGGATAATCAATGTTATGGTTGCTATTTTAACTATTTTTATCATCATCATAGCATTGTTTCGCTTTGCATTAGCACCAATAAAACGATTCAAAATTTATCTTTTAATTTTAAAAGATAACAGCTTTTTAAAAAGAGCAAATAATGAATTGGCTAAAGTAATAAAAGATAAAAATAACACCTCAATGTTAGAAGAAACAACAGAATCAGAAAAATAACCAATCCATAACAATTCAATCAACAGGGTGAATTATAGTCATGACTTTTCATCCTGTTTTTTAGATAACAACTAATAGATAACAACTAAGCACGAATGTTTAATCTTGTGTTTTTTAACTGATTAACAAGATCTAACAATGATGAATTGAGTTGATGCATGAATTGCTGATACGAAAATGCTTTTTTACTAATTTCATCCAATTGTAATTCCCAATGGGCTGTCATATCGGGCATGGACATTATATCGGGCAGCGATAAAATTAGTTTTTTACCCACCTCGGTTGAGCGTATTGTTTTACCTTGACGGGTTAAAAACTGTCGTTTGAATAACAATTCAATAATCCCTGCCCTAGTTGCTTCTGTGCCTAGTCCATCAGTTTCACGCAGTATCTTTTTGATTTCAGGATCTTTAACAAATCGAGCAATCCCCGTCATTGCCGACAATAGTGTTGCATCGGTAAACGGCCTTGGTGGTTGCGTTTCTTTGCTAACCAGTTCAGTATCAATACATTGCACTGTTTCGCCTTTTTTAACTAATTTAGTTAATAAACCATTACTTTCATTATCGTCGTTATTAGCTTCTATTTGGTTGTTTTTACTTCGAAACAAAACTTTCCAACCTTCATCAAGCATTTGGTTAGCTTTAGAAACAAATTTACCACCTTTGATATCAACATCAATTTGTAATTCAGCGTACTTGTAAGCGGGGTAAAATTGCGCTAAATATTGCGTTGCAATGGCTTGATAAACAGCTTTTTCGTTAACAGTTAGGTTATCCATTTTTGCTTTACGTAAAGTTGGAATAATAGCGTGGTGCGCCTCTACTTTTTTGTCATTCCACGCTTTAGTGCGTAAAGTATAATCGGCATTACTAATTGCGGTTTGCAGTTCTGGACAATTATTTTCAATGGCAGATCTTATACCAGCAATCTGTTTTAAATGCTCTTCAGGCAAAAATCGACAATCTGATCTTGGATAGGTAATTAATTTGTGTTTTTCATATAACGATTGACAAACATCAAGCACATCTTGAGCACTCAGTCCATTTTTTTTAGCCATCTCAATTTGCAGTGCCGATAAATTAAATGGCATTGGCGGGGCAAGCTCTTTCTTTTTATTGCTGACTTTATCAATAGTTCCAGGTTGGTGGTTAATACGCTGACAAACGTTTTCGGCTAATTTTTTGACTAATACTCGCCCTTCTTCATCTTGATAAGGGGCACAAGCTTCACTTGGTTGCCATTTGGCTTTGAAAATTTCATTATCTTTGGTTTGCAGAACAGCGAACACATCATAAAATGGCTTTGGTACAAATTGTGCTATTTCCAAATCACGCCTAACAACTAGCCCTAAAATAGGCGTTTGTACTCGCCCTATTGACAATACACCCCGATAACCGTTTTTTTGCCCAACAATAGTACAAAGTCGGCTCATATTGATACCATAAAGCCAATCGGCTCGTGCTCTTGCCAAGGCTGATGTAGACAAAGGGATAAAATCTTGGTTACTGCGTAATTGCTGTAATGACTTTTCAACAGCGCTAGCATTTAAATCACTAATCAAACAGCGCTTTATTGATTTGCGTTTATCTAGTGGTAATTGGCAATAATTTAAAACTTCATCAACCAACAACTGCCCTTCCCTATCCGGATCACCTGCATGCACAATTTGATCGGCCGATTTAATGAGATCCACCAAAATATTAAATTGTTTTTCTGTCGTATTTTTTGGCGTCAATATCCACTTTTCAGGCACAATGGGTAAATCGTTAATTACCCACTTTTTATATCGCTGATCATAAACTTCTGGGGAGGCTTGTTCAAGCAAGTGCCCAATACACCAGCTAACGACATCACCATTACTTGCTTTAATAAAACCATTACCTTTTTGATGAGGTTTTGGTAACACATCAGCAATGGCCCGAGCTAAACTGGGTTTTTCAGCAATAAATAAACGATAGGGCTGATTAGACTGCATAACAACAATTATTCATTAAAAATACCAAAAATTATAAACGCTTATTCGTTTTTTACAAAAAAGATTAGCCTAATTACCACCATTTTTTATATTTAAGCCAAATAACCGAAATAATACAAATAATAACAAGTAACAATATTAATCCAACAAAAGACCAACCTTCACCACTAAAAGGAATACCTGCTAAATTGACCCCAAGTAAACTGGTTAAAAACGTAATTGGTGTGAAAATAATGGTAAATAGCGACATTAAGTAAATTCGTTTATTGGTTGATTCGGCCAAAAAGCTATTAATCTGCTCCATAATTGAAGCTAACCGCAACAAACAGCTATCAATATCTGATACATAATGATTTTGTTGATAAGAAATATCATGCAACCTTTGACGATCGTTATCGTCAATCCATGATATTCTTTCAGTCGAAATTTTTACAAAAATATCACGTTGTGGCGACAATAATCGGCGTAAAACGATCAATTGTTTACGAACTCGACCGATCTCTTTATAAGAAAAGATACGTTGATTTAATACAGAATCCTCTAGCTTAATAATTTTATTGTGGACACTATCAAAAGATAAGTTAACTTGATCACTTATTAAATCAGACATTTGAATCAACCAATCTGCTACATCCACAGGACCAATACCCTTTTCTAGATGATCTTTTAATTCAGCAATAGCAGAAATTTGTTGATGTCGAGTTGAAATGATCATGTTATCGGTAATAAAAAAACGGAAGGTAACAATAGGATCAGGAAGCTCATTGGGAATAAAATTAACGCCTTTTAATACTACTAAAACCCCCGAATCAAAACGGATTTCTTTGGATATTTGATTTGGCTTTACTAACTCAATTTTAATTAAATCAGGAATTAGGGGAGTGGTGTTTATCCAATTGACCGTTTCTTGTTTAGCAAAGTCTAAATGAATCCAAAAGGGTTGTGAAACAGAAGGAATGCTATGTTCATTAAGCGGTATAGCTTTGCCTTTACCATCTAATTGACAACAAAATGCTGGATTAGCCTCTAAAAGATGAGAAACAGAAATAACACTTTCACTATTTTGATTCGTCATTATAACCCCATTTGTTATGGTTTTTTTAAATTATATACTGAATTTAGATTAAAATGGAGCTACTAATTAGTGTTTATATTCTACCCTAAGGCATTAAATAAATTTGTGGAATACAAGAATTGTCAGGATGATGATAAATACCCAATTCCACACCATACCAACGCTCAACATTATCAGCGGTTAAAACGTCTTTAGGAGAGCCTTCCTCAACAATTTTTCCTTGATTAATTAATAGGATTTTGTCGGCATATAATGCTGCTAAATTAAGATCATGCAAAACACAACACACTGCTAATTTTTGTTTGCACGCAAGTTGTTTTAATAATCTTAAAGTCTGTTGCTGGTGATATAAATCAAGTGCAGAGGTCGGTTCATCTAAAAACAGCAATTTTTCGGTTGGCTTCGGTTGCCACAATTGTGCCAAAACTCTAGCTAACTGTACACGTTGCTGTTCCCCCCCTGACAAACTACGGTAATCACGCTCAGCTAGCTTTAAGCAATCAGTTTGTGACATGGTTTCCTGAACAGCTTGATTAAAATCGGCCTTGCCATAAGGAGAACGCCCCATTGCAACCACTTCCTTCACTTTGAAAGGAAAGGTCAAGTGGCTTTGTTGTAACATCACCGTTCTGACCTTAGATAACTGCTTTTCTGACCATTGTGATAACGGCTTATCAAATAAATAGCACTCTCCCGATGATGGTTTTTGGTACCCAGTTAACAAACGCAACAGTGTTGATTTACCTGCACCATTTGGTCCAATTATAATTATAATTTCACCAGCTTTTATCGTTAAAGACACATCATTAATTAAAGTGCGATTTGCATAACTAAAAGTCAAATGTTCAGCAGTTAACATAATCAGATTCCATCTATTATTTATGTTTTAAGATTAACCATAGAAAATAAGGACCACCAATCAAACTTGTAAAAAGCCCAACAGGGATTTCGGTAGGAGCAACTAAAGTTCGTGCAAAAGTATCTGCAAGTAGCAACAAACAAGCACCACCCAGTGCAGAGGCAGGTAATAACCAACGATGATTTGCCCCTACTTGCAAGCGAATCATATGCGGAACAACTAAACCAACAAAAGCAATAATACCACTAACTGCGACCGAAGTTCCTATTAAAACTGCACACAGTAATAACAGATAACGTTTTATTCGCTGTACATTAATACCTAAATAATGCGCATCTTCATCACCAAGTTGAAGAATATTAAGCTCATGAGACAATTTAAAAACACAAAACAGAGCAGGAATAATCAATGATACTGCAACTAAAACCAGATCCCACGACCCTTTACCCAAGTTACCCATCGACCACAACGAAATTTGCCGTAATTGGATTTCATCACCAATATAACTTAAGCATCCCATAATCGCACCAATAATGGCATTAATCGCCACGCCTAACAAAACCATTTTGGCCAAATTACATTGCGCATTTAAGCTATAAACATAAATCAACAGACAAATAAACAAACTACCAGTAAACGCAGCAACCATCTTACCGTAAAGCATCATAATAGGAGGAAAGACCGTAGGAAACAAAATCGATAATCCAACCATTAAAGATGCACCACTACTAATACCCAATAAACCTGAATCGGACAATGGGTTTCTAAACAAACCTTGCATCACCGCCCCAGAGCTGGCTAACGCCATACCAACAATAACTGCTAACATAATGCGTGGCATACGAACATTAAGCCAAATATTCCACAAAGGATCATCAAATGGCTTACTTATTAAATGTGTGATAGACAACTTCAAAGCACCTAAATTGGCAGAAAACAAAACAAGTACCAAAAGTAGACCGATTAATCCCCATAACAACGAACGATGGCGATTGGAACGATGATCATTATTTTGCACCCACTAACCTCTTTTTTGTTTCGATTGATTCACGTCATGCCACCCATCAATAAGTCACATTCAAACTAGGATCAACAACACTATAAGCACGTTGTTCAAACTGATTTGTGGCAATTTTGTCAATAATTATTTTCGCTAAATCAATACGATAAACAAATCCATGAACTTCTTGTTGATAATAACACTCGGCATGTTGTGTCATTTCACCATCTCGCAAACCACCTGGTCTTAAAATAACAAAATTTAACGTACTGGTTTGCAACCATAGTTCAGCTAATGACTTTTCCCTTACAGCATTACCAAAAGCCTGTTTAGCTTTATCTGATAACGTAGGCCACGAATCGCCGCACCCTAACGAAGTAACTAAAACCATCTGCTTAATACCAACTTGCTCGGCACAATCAATAATGACGCGTTGTGCTTGATAGTTTCCTGTTTCGCCACCCAAGGTTGACACAATCGTAGCATCTGCACTTGCTAACTCACACAACTGCTTTACAAGTGAAACATCAGTCGCATCGCCGACATAGCTTTCAACACCTTGACTTGATAATTGCTTGGCAAAATCATTATCTCGAACTAAAACAATATACCGCCAATTAGGATAAATTTGCTTTGCTAACTGTAAAACTTGATAGCCCGTTCCAAGTTTTGAGCTTACCCCAAAGATCAATAATGTTTTCATAATATTAACTTCTTAAAATCAATCAATTCTTTTAGATAATGCTCTGAATTTTTCTAGTTGGTCAGCTTTTAATTGATGTTTTTCATCACGGCCAACAAAAATTTTAAACATTGCTTGCCCCTTATGATTAAGGAATATCATTGACGCTGTAGACATTTTCATAAATTTGCGTTCAATAAAAGCAATATATTGACAATGATCTGCTTTGATATGACCACTTAACCCTGTCTGATGACGTAAATTAAAATATTTTTGGCTATACGATCCCGGTGGCAATTCGCCCGAAATTTCAGCGATGACATCACCGGTATGCACTAAAAACAGCACTTCTCCCCAAGTTGTCACTTCATTCCAAATTGTATCAAAATGACAACCTTCAACGATTTTTGCATCCGGCAATGCTTGAATAACTTGTGTCAAAGTAACATGATGATCCTGAGCAATTTTTTCTAATAACTCTTCAGGGTTGGTTTGCATATAAGCTGCTAAGTTGGCTAAAAGTGATTGTTTATCTACCATAATAATTCCTTTAATGACTAAATGTTATGTGGATTTTTTACTGTTTTAACAGCAGAATGAGGCATTACAACTTGACCATGTTTTGATTGTTTTGATTGTTTTGCTTGTGCTATTTTTTGTTGTAATTGGATATATTCAGGGTTATTAAGTTGTAACAATAATTGTTGCAAGGCTTGCAAAATATTGCTTGACCAAAAACGTCCCGATAACGTCAAAAGCATACAATGGCTTTTATTTTGCAAAAGCCCAACTTGATACCATTGATGAATCAAAGGATCAAACAATTGAAAATGTTCAGTTAGCTGAGTTAAATCAATACGCCCTTTTTCAATACCGGCTTGTAATTGATACAACCATTCACCTACCAACGGTTTCCCCGTTAGCATCATTATGGGTTTTCTTCCTTGATCGAGCTGCGCATAGTAGGTGTTCAAATCACGTTGTATCATAAACGATTGCCCGCCTAAGCGCCCACCAGCACAAGATCCAAAAGCAAAAAAATTTGAACCTTGCTTAATTAAAAAATTATACAAATTACGTTCACGACTATTTTTTGCCCAATGCGCATTAGTCAAATGAACCCAACCTTGCTTAGCAAGAAACTCAGCGCCTTGATGGTAAAAGTCACACTTATCAGTGACAGACGGGATCTCGATACGTTTATTCTCAACGCCCTTAGCTAATGGCGTTGTCGGTAACAAATTTAGCGAATAAAGATCAACACCGTCTAATGGCAAATCGTTTGCAATATCTAAATCTCGCTGCCAAGTTTGCGTGGTTTGATTGGGTAAACCAAACATTAAATCACATACCAAAGCAACACTATCGCGCAATGCAATGCGCTCAAAGCGTTTAATAATTTGAGCTTCGTTTGATTCACGACCTAACCGCTGCCTAATTTCAGAATTAAACGTTTGCACTCCTATTGAAAACCGATTTGCACCAGCTTCAATATAACTATCAACCCGCTCATCATCAAAATCAGAAATGCGCCCTTCTACTGTAATTTCACAATCGGGAGCCAAAGGAGCATGTTGTTTAAAATAACGAATCACTCGTGCAATTTGCCCAGCGGCTAAAGCCGATGGCGTACCACCGCCAAAATAGATAGCATGAATAGGAGCTGATTGCATCGCTTTACTATGGATTTCTAGTGATATTTCTTTCAATAGATAATCAATATAAGTTTCAGTATTAAACTTCCTTAACGGATTTTGATAAAAACCACAAAATTGACAGTGAATATCACAAAAAGGAATATGAATATAAATTAATCTTTTTTTACCGACTAAAGCAGTATTTTGGATAACTTCCCATTGAGGCACAACATCTTGTGGAGATAAAGGTAAACTGGCTTGTAAAGGCATGACTGCCCAACGATTTTTAAAAGGTAACGCGGCGTTTTCTGCATAAAACGCACTAACATCTAATGATCTCATAACAACATTTCTTGAACAAATAATCTCCATAAATTAAATAATAATTATTATCATTTAGCAACATTTTTTATTAGTTATTTTTATAACCATTTGATATTTATATTGATAAATGTCTTATAAAAATAAAAAAAATCTTTAAAGATCAATTTAATTGTTCTTAATAAAGTAACAAAATGTAAATAAACACCATATTTTTTATTGATAATGATTATCATTTTAATTATAGTGATTGGTGTTTTTTTCAAAAACACAAGGATAGAGATTAACCAATGAAAAAAAATTTTATATTAAAAATCGGGCTATTTTTATTCATATTCGCCCTTAACAGCTTTAATAACAGTTTTGCCAATGAACGAATTGTAATTGCAGGGGGGGCATTAACTGAAATCGTCTTTGCCCTTGGTGCAGGTGATCAGATTGTGGGGGTTGACAAAACAAGTAGTTACCCTGATTCAGTAAAAAAACTCCCACAAATTGGCTATTGGAAATTACTCAATATTGAAGGGATCTTATCTCTAAAACCTACATTATTTATTACATTAAGCGATGTCGAACCGGATAACATAATCAGCCAAGTCAATCAAGCTAAAGTTGATGTACTATCATTACAGCGTGTACCAGGTACACTTGATTTACTCTATACTAATATTGAAAAAATTGCTGACAAACTAAATAAACAAACTCAAGGGCAACAGCTAATCAATAAAATCAAAACTAACATAACTAAAATTCAAGAAAAAACCAACAACCATCCTAATAAAGCAAAAGTGCTTTTTTTAATGAGCATGGGGGGGACTAATTCAGTCGCCGGTAAAAATACCACAGCTGATGCCCTAATCACCATCGCAGGTGGGGAAAACCTTGCCAAACATACCAGCTACAAAACTTATACCGCAGAATCTTTAATTGCTATGAATCCTGAAATTATCGTATTAAATAAATATTCAATTGAACAATTAGGCGGGATCGAAAAACTAAATACCATTGCGGGAATTACCGAAACATCAGCATTTAAAAATAATCGCATCATTACCATCGATGACAGCTACCTATTTGGTATAGGACCAAGAGTTGACGAAGTAGCGCAAATACTTTACCAACATTTTTACCCTAAATAATATTGGGAAAATGGTTTATAACATAATAATTATATTTGATTTATAACAATTTTAAGCGAAGCAATTGAAGCGTATTATTTAATTTATTATGTTTGAAAGGAATAAAATGCTTAACTTTACTCATTTAAAAAAAACTAGTGCATTAGCTTTTAGTTTATCCTTTGCCATGCCAACAATTGCAGCAGAAAATAATGACAATGAAAAATACAATGACGTCATGACAGTTACTGCGCACGAAGCAACAAAAAAGCCCGGCAGCAAAACGGAAATATCAGAACAAGATATCAGACGCGATGGTGGCACTAATTTTGGCACACTCATGCGTTATCAACCACTCATTTCGGCACCGGGCAACATTTCTGGCTCAGGCAGTGGCAAAAGTAGTTGGGATCGTGGAGGGTTTACAGGTTATAACATCCGTGGATTAGACGCCAACCGAGTTTCTATTGACATTGATGGCATGCCTTTACCCATCGCACAAGGACGCGTCAACTCAGTGGGTAGAGCTGGTTTTGGGACTTATGGTATTGGTCGCGATTATATAGATACCTACATGTACAACAACGTTGATATCCAATCAGGTGCAACATCGGTTAGTAACGCCAATAATGCATTAGGTGGTTCGGTATCATTCCAAACAAAAACTGCTAGCTACTATCTATATCCAGGTAAAACAAGTTACTTTGGTTACCAAAACAATTATGACAGTACTGATAGAAGTTACCATCAAGGACTAACTATGGCTGGTGGTGATGACGACTTAAATGGTATCTTAGTATTAAGCCGACGCGATGGTCAACAAGGCCGTAATCATGGCGACTCAATCAACAACTACCCAGAAAACTGGCACTCAAATTCACTATTAGCGGGTTTTGGTTGGCAAATAAATAGTGAACACCTTTTCAATACTACTATTGATTACAACACAAAAACAAAAAATGCTCATTACAACACATGGGATAAATACGGCAAAAAAATTGAATCTCTTGATCACCAAAAAAGCAAAAATAATCGCTTTAATCTAGCCTTCAAAGATCAATGGAAACCAACTAACATTAGCTGGATTGATACCCTAACGACTCAAATCAACTACCAACAAACTCACGTTTACGATAACACAGACCTAAAACATATATCTAGAGGCAATTTCAACACACAAACACACTACAACACAAAAACCTACAACTTCATCACCACCTTACTAAAAAGCTATGACAACCAAAAAATCAGCGCAGGCTTAAATGCAAAATGGGGCAAAGACGAATCACCATTTTATACATCAGCAAAATCACAATATGGAAATTTCTTCCCTGATGGTGATTACACAAAACCACAAGCAGACAGCCGTAGTTATCAACTAGGTGGATTTATTGAAGACCGTATTAGTTTTAATATCAACAACAGCAACAACTTTTATTTAGTTCCGGGTGCAAGAGCAATATACCAAAACACAAAACCTCAACATCTTGAAAACATGAGCGTAACTAATATCAACGCAAACCAACTTGGCAAACAGTACAGCAGCAACAGTGACTTCAAAATCCTACCATCGCTGTCATTCATGTACGACATTACCCCCAACTTCACCACTTACTTACAATACAAACGTGGTGCACAAATGCCAAATCAAAACCAATTATATGGCTCATATTTAGCACATAGCCAAATGTATGTACTTGTGGGGGATTCAAATCTAAAAACTGAAACCAGCGATAACTTTGAACTAGGCCTAAAAGGACAACCGACAGCGGGCATTACATTATCGACAGCGGCTTTTTATAATAAATACAAAAACTTTATTGCTTATTCTCGTTACAAAAAGAACTTTGTAGGAGTCGGTAACCGAATCGTCTACCAATCTGAAAACCGAGATAAAGCCTACATTTACGGTGCAGAACTAAGTAGCGAATTTAACATCGGAACGTGGTTTGAATCAGTCAATGGCTTAAGTGCAAGATTTGCCATCGGCTACAACCAAGGCAAATCAAAATCAAGTTATTTGGGCGACAAATACATTGAAATGGACACCATAGCGCCATTAAAAAGCACTATTGGACTCGCATGGGATGACCCTAACCAATACTACGGTTTTGCATTGACAACAACATTCCAAAAAGGCAAAAAAACTGACGGTACAACTCGTGAAACATATAACAACGATGGTAAACCAATTAAAGACTCAACTGATGATTATTTTAGAATTGCAGGCCATGGAATTATTGATTTAACAGGTTATGTTAATATCACTAAAAACGTAAAATTAAGTGGTGGTATTTATAACCTTACCGATCAAAAATACTGGGATTACCTGAGCAATAATAAATTATACAAAACATCAAATTATAAATACCTAGAAATGTTTACCGCACCAGGTAGGACATTCCAATTAGGGATGGATATTGATTTTTAATCGCAAATTAAAGACACGGTATTTTTTGAGACTAACCCGCTTAAGCGGGTTATTTTTTATAAAAAGAAGCTAGGGATTAACAGCTATAAAAAACATCAATAAAATCAATCCTCATCCAAAATTTTATCAGAACAATAAATAAGATCGACACTATAATTTCAGACATTTTAATTTTACCCTAAAAATCAGTCAGGAAAGGTATTGATTTTATTAAATTTTTTATTTTGCTGTTTTTTACAAAAAACTCACTCAAACCAGATCATTGACGCCATCCTACCCGTTTTGCTTTCCCGACGGTATGAAAAAAACTTGTCTTGTTCAGTATAAGTACAAAAATCACCACCAAAAATTTTAGTTATGCCCATTGCTTGTAAGCGTTGTTTCGCAATTAAATAAAGATCAGCTAGGTATTTTTGTTCAGTAGGATTGATTAATTTAAAAGCGATTTGTGCATTGCGGTCAATTTTTTCAAATTGTTCCTTGACTTCAATACCAACTTCAAACTTTTTAGCACTAATTGCTGGTCCAAGCCATGCGATAATATTTGACGGTGATGAAGAAAAGTTTTTGACGGTTTCTTCTAATATTCCGTTACATAATCCACGCCATCCTGCATGTGCTGCTGCAACTTCGTCCCCCTTAGTTGTACAAAATAAGACTGGCAGGCAATCGGCTGTCAGTACAACACTCACTTGTTTGGGTTGATTAGTATACGATCCATCGGCTTCTACCGTTTGATTAGGGATATTACCGGTTGCTGCTTTTAAGGGATTTTGCGATATGTCTAGCACTATGGTGCTGTGGGTTTGAGTTAACCAATAGGGCTCGCTGGGTATTTGTTCCGCTTGTATAACACGCTGTCGGTTTTGGGTTATATCTTTTAAATTATCGCCAGTTCGACTTCCCATATTTAAGCTCGTAAATGGTGCCAGACTGACACCGCCTATTCGTGTTGTGGTCAGAGCATGGATGTTTTTTGGCGCTATCCAATATGGGAAAATCGACTTTATCATGTTGGTTACCAATCTAGTTCGTCTTTGTGTTGTTCGGTATCTTCTTGCAAGGCTTGAATTAGCGTTTGCATATCTTGCGGTATTGGAGCATTCCATTGCATAAGCTCGCCTGTAATAGGGTGATACAAACGTAACATGGTTGCATGCAGTGCTTGACGATCAAAATCACGCAAGGTTTGAATAAACGATTCGCTTGCACCTTTAGGGGGTCTTGGGCGCCCACCATAAAGGGGATCGCCAATTAATGGGTGAGCAATATGCGCCATATGTACACGAATTTGGTGAGTTCGACCAGTTTCTAAGCGCAAACGTAAGCGAGTATGTAGGCGGTACTTTTCCATCACTCTGTAATGTGTTACGGCAGGTTTTCCTGTCGGAAATACCGCCATGTGAGTGCGTTTGGTTGGATGACGAGTGATAGGTTGATCAATCGTGCCTCCTGCAGTGATAATGCCCATAGCGACAGCTTCATATTCACGTGTAATTTCACGATGTTGAAGTGCATCAACTAAATGTGTTTGCGCATTAATGGTTTTAGCAACCACCATTAGACCTGTAGTGTCTTTATCGAGTCGATGAACAATACCAGCTCGTGGCACACGAGCTATGTCGGGGTAATAATGTAATAACGCATTTAATACCGTACCATCAGGATTACCTGCACCAGGATGTACGACAAGATCTCGAGGTTTATTGATGACAAGGATATCGTCGTCTTCATAAACAATGTCGAGTTTTATATCTTCTGGCTGGTGATAGGTTTCTTCTTCGATTTCAGCATTGATTATAATTTTTTCACCACCTAGCACTCTTTCTTTGGGTTTATTGACAATAACATCATTAACAGTAACTTTATTATTGACGATCCAATCTTTTATTCTTGAGCGTGAGTAATCAGGAAAAAGCGCTGATAAAGCTTGATCTAAGCGCATTCCTAATTGGGTTTGTTCAATTTCGGTTGATAATTTTAACTTATGCATGTGTAATTTATCTATTTTAAGCTATTATGTTTTAGAGTATTATATACCAATCATGGTCTTTAATGTTTAATTATATTTGGATTGAAAACTGAATGAAACTACGTTTACACTCTTTGTTAGCAATTGTTTTAAGTGGCATGCTAATTGGCTGTACGTCATCCAAACCCGATGTTGAAAATGTACCTGAAATTGAGCTTTATAATAAAGCAAAATCAGATCTTGAAAATGGAAATATTAAATCCAGTATTGCTGTATTAGAGACTATGGACAAGAACTATCCATTTGGTCCTTATTCACAACAAGTACAACTTGATTTGATTTATGCTTATTATAAGTCAGCTGATTTACCATTAGCAATTGCATCAATTGACCGTTTTTTAAAGTTGAATCCAACACACCAAAATATTGATTGGGTTATTTATATGCGTGGTATTTCAAATATGGCGCAAGATGATAACATGATCCAAGGTTGGTTTAACGTTGATCGTTCAGACCGCGATGCTGATTATGCAGCTGCTGCATTTAAGGACTTTACTTATTTAGTATCAAGTTTTCCAAGTAGTCAATATACGGCCGATGCACAAAAACGTCTTGTTTTTTTGAAAAATAGATTAGCACGCTATCAGTTAAAAATAGCTCAGTTTTATACTAAGCGCGGTGCTTATGTAGCGGTAATTAATCGTGTGACTGACATGCTATCGATGTTCCCTGATACCGATTCAACAAAAGAGGCATTGCTATTAATGCGTAATGCTTATAACGAGTTAGGTTTAGTTAACGAAACACAAAAAGTTGATCAGCTAATTCAAGCCAATATTGAAAACATGCCAAAACAAGAAGAAAAATCGTTCCTATCACGCTTTACTAGCGTTTTTAATGGCGGTTAGGCTGTTTTAATTTAAATTTCAATCATTATTTTAAATCACATCGATTGCTATTTAATTTTGGTTAAATAGCAATCAAGTAGCGATACCAACATTTTAAATTATTTTTTGCAAACAAACGTATCATAATGTTTTTTCTTTATTGGCTAATGCTAATGATGAATTTGATAAGTTAACTTTGATAAGTTAATCACAAAACAAACCATCCCCAAAATAAATATTTTTTACCAAACAATTTTTGATACTTCTTTTAGGGGATAACCTCTAGTATGTTCATGACCTTTATATTTACCCTTGCAAGCTTTTTCTATAGCTTCAAGTGTAACACAATATTCTTTCTGATAACGATTATTTTAACCAATAGATGTTTAAATTTATCATGGCAAAAAATCAATATCGTGATTTATATATTGTTTGTAAAACTTGTCAATAACCAATACAATTAGCAACATATTTTTATTAGCAATAATAGATAGGACATTAACTCGTCATGCAAGAACAATACCGCCCAGATGAAATCGAAGCCACTGTACAAAAACACTGGCAAGAAAATAAAACTTTCCATGTTACAGAAGATCCATCAAAAGAAAAATATTACTGCTTATCGATGCTTCCTTACCCTTCTGGGCGTTTGCATCTTGGGCATGTGCGTAATTATACTATTGGTGATACGATTTCACGTTATCAGCGTTTAAATGGTAAAAACGTTTTACAACCAATTGGTTGGGATGCATTTGGTTTACCTGCTGAGGGTGCTGCTGTTAAAAATAATACCGCGCCTGCAAAGTGGACATATGAAAATATTGCTTATATGAAAAAGCAATTACAACTGTTAGGTTTTGGTTACGATTGGGATCGCGAGGTAACAACTTGTCGTCCAGAATATTACAAATGGGAACAGTGGTTCTTTACTAAGTTATACGAAAAGGGCTTAGTGTATAAAAAAACCTCTGCCGTTAACTGGTGTCCTAACGACCAAACTGTTCTTGCTAACGAACAAGTAGTTGAAGGTTGCTGTTGGCGTTGTAGCACACCAGTTGAACGTAAAGAGATCCCTCAATGGTTTATTAAAATTACAGACTATGCCGAAGAGTTACTAAACGATTTAGATACATTAGAAAACTGGCCTGAGCAAGTAAAAACCATGCAACGTAACTGGATTGGTCGTTCTGAAGGGGTTGAGTTTGATTTTGCTGTTGAAAATTATGCTGATAAATTACGTGTTTACACAACTCGTCCTGATACATTAATGGGTGTTAGCTTTGTATCGGTTGCCGCAGAGCACCCTCTTGCACAATTAGCGGCAAAAAATGATCCTAAAATTGCTGAATTTGTTGCTGAATGTAAAAATACCAAAACCGCCGAAGCTGATATGGCTACGATGGAAAAGAAAGGTATTGCGACAGGATTTTATGCAATTCATCCTCTAACAGGTAAAAAAGTTCCAGTTTGGATCGCTAACTTTGTGTTAATTGAATATGGCACAGGTGCAGTAATGGCTGTACCTGGACATGATGAGCGTGATTATGAGTTTGCTTCAAAATATAACTTACCAATTAATCCTGTTATTTTAACGCAAGACGGTAACATACCAGATCTTTCACAACAAGCTTATACTGAACACGGAAAATTATTTAATTCTGGCGAGTTTGATGGTCTTGATTTTGAGCAAGCATTCAATGCTGTTGCCGATAAATTAGTTTCACTGGGTATTGGTCAGCGTAAAGTAAATTATCGTTTACGTGATTGGGGCGTTTCACGTCAGCGTTATTGGGGCGCGCCAATTCCAATGGTAACCCTTGAAGATGGTACAACCATTCCTACGCCAGAAGATCAGTTACCGGTTATTTTACCAGAAGATGTTGAAATGAACGGTATCACCAGTCCAATTAAGGCTGATCCTAATTGGGCAAAAACAACCGTAAACGGTCAACCTGCTCTGCGTGAGACTGATACTTTTGATACCTTTATGGAATCATCTTGGTATTATGCCCGTTATACGTGCCCGAATTATGATAAAGGTATGTTAGATGAAAAAGCAGCAAATTATTGGTTGCCAGTCGATCAGTATGTTGGTGGTATTGAACATGCCATTATGCATTTACTTTATTTTAGATTTTTCCATAAATTAATGCGTGATTTTGGTTTGGTATCGTCAGACGAACCAGCAAAACGTTTACTATGCCAAGGCATGGTATTAGCCGATGCATTTTATTATACCAGCCCAACCAATGAGCGTATTTGGGTATCGCCAACTGAAGTTACCATTGAACGTGATGATAAAGGTCGAATTGCTAAAGCCGTTGATAAACAGGGTAATGAATTAGTTCATGCGGGTATGACAAAGATGTCAAAATCCAAAAATAATGGTATCGACCCACAAGAAATGGTTGAAAAATACGGCGCTGATACCGTTCGATTATTTATGATGTTTGCGTCTCCTGCTGAAATGACACTAGAATGGCAAGAATCTGGCGTTGAGGGTGCTAACCGATTTATTAAACGTGTGTGGCGTTTAGTGTATGAACATGCGCAAAAAGGTCAAACCGCTAAACTTGATGTTGCTGCTTTGGATAGTGAACAAAAAGCATTACGCCGTGAGTTACATAAAACCATTGCGAAAGTGAGTGATGATATTGGACGTCGTCAAACGTTTAATACTGCTATTGCCGCTGTCATGGAGTTTATGAACCGCTTACAAAAAGCATCACAAGAAACCGAGCAAGACCGCGCCCTAATGAACGAGGCATTAAACGCAATTGTTCGTTTGCTTTACCCAATGATGCCACACGCTTGTTTTGTGATGTGGCAAGCTTTAGGCCATAATGAGTCGATTGATGATACTACTTGGCCTGTTGCTGACGAGGCGGCAATGATCGAGGACGAAAAACTCATTGTTGTACAAATTAATGGTAAAGTCCGTGGCAAATTTACAGTACCTGCTGATGCAGATCAGGATTTTGTTGTGTCACAAGCAAAACAAGAACCGAATATTCAAAAATACTTGAGCGATGTTGCTATCCGTAAAGTAATTTATGTTCCAGGTAAACTGTTAAATTTGGTTGTTGGTTAATATTGTTTGATAACTAAATTTAGGCGGTTATAGATATGAAAAAGTATTTAGCTTTATTGATGTTATTGGCAATATCCTTAACAGGATGTGGATTTCATTTACAGCATGAGACAGAAGTCCCGGAGCGATTTAAGACGCTCTCTTATATAAGTTATGATCCTTATGGACGACTGTCTCGTGAAATGAAAGAACTATTACACGATAACAAAGTAACGCTAACGAGTAATGCGACTGAAAAAGTGCCATCATTAAGGATGTTAAGCGAAAACCTCAGTCGCAATACAATTTCGATTTATCAAGATGGTAAAGCGGCTGAATATCAATTAGTGTTAACGGTTGATGCACAAGTTGTTATCGCAGGTCAACAAACATACCCAATTAATGTTCGAGTCTTTAGGACTTTCTTTGATAATCCATCGGAGGCATTAGCAAAAACAGTCGAACAAGATTTGATTGAAAATGAAATGTTTAAACAAGCTGCTAAACAAGTTATTCGTAAATTAAAATCGATTGATGCGGTAAATTAACGTTGTCATGATTAAAATTAATGCTGACCAAATTAGCCATAAATTAGGATCACCCTATTATTTAATTTTAGGTAGTGATCCTTATTTACAAAATCACGTTCAAACAGAGTTACGAAAAGCCTTTACCCATGCGGGATTTGATGAGCAACTGACGTTTGTAATTGATAATCAAACTGACTGGGCGGTCATTTTGGATAGTTGCCAAGCAATGAATCTATTTTCAAACAATACTTTGATTTTGCTTGATTTTGGTGATAGCGCATTAAATGCAGGTACTAGTGCCAAACTTAATACGCTAAGTGAGGTTTTAACACCGGATATTGCACTAATAATTACGCTCAATAAAATTACAAAATCACAAGAAAACGCTACTTGGTATAAAACACTATCAGATAAGTTAGTCGTGGTTAATTGTACAACACCAGATACTTTGCAATTACCACAATGGATTAAAAACCATTTACAGCAACAACAAATAACCATTGAACCAAAAGCAATTGAGTTACTTTGTTACTATTATGAAGGGAATTTATTAGCATTAACACAGGTTATTGCACAATTAAAATTGTTGTATCCAGACCAAAACATTTCTTATGATCAAGTTGAAAGCAATATTAACGATTCTGCCATATTTACGCCCTTTCATTGGACTGATGCAATGCTTGCAAATAAAACTAAGCGAGCTATTCATATTTTACAACAGCTAAAAATAAATGAGTTTGAGCCGTTATTTTTATTACGGATTATTCAACGTGAGTTAATATTGTTAATTAATTTAAAAAAAGGTTTGCAACACAAATCATTGAAACAAACCTTTGATGAGTATAAAGTTTGGCAAAATAAAAGAACGATTTATACAAACTATCTAAATCGTTGCGATCTTAAAAGCCTGTTTCATTTACTCGCAAAATTGACCGAAATTGAAATTAGCTTAAAGCATGATAACCAAGTGCAAATATGGGATGCTATATTTAGTTTATCCATGCAATTTATGGGTTTAGATAAATGTTAACTGCGTTATTAGGCGGAACCTTTGATCCGATCCATTATGGACACCTTCGCCCTGCTATTTCATTAGCTAATGAAATTGGTTTAAAACAAATTCGTTTGTTGCCTAATCATATTCCTCCCCATAAACCACAACCAGAAGCTAATACAGAGCAACGTTTAGCAATGTTATCATTAGCTATTGAAGATTTACCTTTATTTGCATTAGATGTAAGTGAGATCTTACCCGAAACATCGACTCGCCCGTCTTATACTATTGAAACCCTACAAGCATGGCGACGCAAACATGGTAACCAAAATCCGCTAGCATTTATAATGGGACAAGATTCACTACTAGGATTGCCAACTTGGCATAAATGGCAAACGTTGCTTAATTATTGTCATTTGCTAATTTGCCGCCGACCAGGTTATGCTGACAAGACTGATAATGCAACATTACAACAATGGGTTGATACGCACCAAACCACCAATGTAAAAAATTTACACGACTCACCATATGGTTATATCTATTTGGCGCAGACACCGCTTGAGAATATTTCGGCAACAGAGATCAGACAAAATATCAACAACTCACAAAGTTGTAAAAATTTGCTACCACCTAAAGTTTGGCAATATATTCATACACAAGGACTTTATGGTACAAAGAAAAAGTAGAAAGAACTTTACATCTGACAGTTTTTTCGGCATTATTTCGCCGCTGTGTTTATATATTTTAAATTCAGTTTTTTGTGTTTATATTTAACTTTGCTAAATCATCAAATAACACACTAATAAGATGATATAAAAGCATCATTCTTGTTTTGTTATTGTACGCTTAGCGTGATAAGGTAGATGAGTCAGTTAAATATATTTAATTTGTATTTATTATTAAGAGGCCCCAATGGCAAAAGAAGATAACATTGAAATGCAAGGTACCATACTTGATACACTTCCAAACACGATGTTTCGTGTTGAACTTGAAAATGGTCATGTCGTTACGGCACATATTTCTGGTAAGATGCGAAAAAACTACATTCGTATTTTAACAGGCGATAAAGTTACTGTTGAAATGACACCTTACGATCTATCTAAAGCACGTATCATCTTCCGTAGTCGCTAATATCGTTATCAAAATAAACGAGTTTAAGTTATATAACGGTTTATTTTCTCTTTTTTAATAAAAAATCCGTCGACCCTAGTCGACGGAAAGAGAAAGAGATTAAACGACACGAATGAATTATTCTTCTTTAGAAAAGTCCATCTGTTCGTATTTAACCCATTTTGTCTTCTTCACTATTTTGTAACCAAAATAAATCATCAAAAATAGTGGTATACCAATATAAGTAGCTATTACGCCATTCCAATCAATGGTATCTTGTAAAAAAGCTTCGTAATTTTGCCCAAGAGTGATAATTAGGCATAATACAAAGGCAAAAATAGGACCAAATGGGAAAAAACTTGAACGATATGGTAACTGATTAATATTATTACCTTGCATTATGTAACCTTTTCTAAAGCGATAATGACTGATGGCAATACCAAGCCAAGCAATAAATCCTGTCATGCCTGACATATTTAGTAACCATAAATAGACTTGCTGATCTTTGTACATAGAAGTTAAAAAACAAAGCATAGCCACAAATGTTGTTGCCAATAACGCTACGCGTGGCACGCCCGAAGATGACAATTTAGCAAAGATTTTAGGCGCTTTACCTTCTTTGGCAAGTGCATAAAGCATACGCGTTGAAGCATAAAGTCCTGAGTTACCTGCTGATAATACCGATGTTAAAATAACAGCATTCATAAATGCCGCCGCTGACAATAATCCCGCATTTTGAAACACCAAAGTAAATGGACTGACACTAATATCGGTTTCATCATTACGTAATAAATTAGGATCAGTATAAGGAATGATCAAGCTAATGACTAAAATCGCAAAAATATAAAATAATAATATTCGCCAAAATACTTGGCGCATAGCTTTAGGTATATTTTTTTCTGGATCTTTTGATTCACCAGCGGCAATCCCAATAAGTTCTGTGCCTTGGAATGAAAAACCAACCACCATCGCCACGCCAATCATTGCTGAAAATCCACCAGCAAAAGGGGCTTCCTCAATAGTCCAATTTTTCCAGCCTGCCCCTTCAGCACCATGAAAAATACCAATAATCATTAATAAACCAACCACAATAAAAATAATAACTGTGACAACTTTAATTAATGAAAACCAAAATTCAGCTTCACCAAAACCTTTAACTGAAATGTAGTTTAGGCAAAAGATAATGCTTAAAAACAAAAAACTCCATAACCAACTATAAGCCCCTGCATCAAACCAATAAGAGATGACTAACTGAGCAGCAACTAAGTCTACAGCAACAGTAATTGCCCAGTTGTACCAATAATTCCAGCCGATAGCAAAACCAAAGGCTTCATCAACATAACGTGCACCATAAGTAGCAAACGTGCCTGAAACAGGTAAATAAGCAGCTAGTTCACCCAAACTAGTCATTAAAAAATACACCATTACACCAATAACAGCGTATGAAAGTAATGCACCTCCAGGACCAGCTTGTGCAACTGTTGCACCCGATGC
Organism: Gilliamella sp. Pra-s60; assembly: GCF_009795755.1. Lineage (NCBI taxonomy): Bacteria > Pseudomonadati > Pseudomonadota > Gammaproteobacteria > Orbales > Orbaceae > Gilliamella > Gilliamella sp. Pra-s60. Next base: position 48,016 of record NZ_WTFA01000002.1, read on the forward strand.
AACAAATAGCCCCGTACCAATTGAGCCACCAATAGCAATCATTGCTAAATGACGTGCTTTTAAATCTCGTTTTAATTTATTTTTCATAGTTACTTCTTCTGTCTAAAAGGATTAAGCTTGATAATAAATTAGTCAATTATTTGATATGCTTATAAAGCAATTAATGACCAAAAATCGAACTTAAAATTATTGATATTTATCATTTTCTAATGAAGTGCGAGAAGTTTATCAAAAAAAATATAGTGCGAGATAAATAATTCTAATAATTGAATTGGTTTGTTAAATTTAAGCAATACCTAGCCTTTAGTTAACTGTTCTAATTGAGTTAAATAATTCAATGCTTGTGCTTGATTATTGCCACACATCTCAACACAAGGTTTTAAATGACCGCATACGGTTGGCCTTGATGGATGCAAAAATAATTTGCATTGATAATTATCGTCTAAATGAATACAAGCCACACCAGCTGGCTTTCCTTTAGGCATGCCAGGGATAGGCGATGAAATTGAAGGGGCAATACAACAAGCTCCACAGTTTTTTCGACATATTGCTAAATCTGTCACGATATTTCCTTCATTTTAAGGATAACCAATAAATTTTGATGGTGACAATAGCAAGTTAGCGGTAAAATAGCGAGCTAATTTTTTAACCTTTCTATTAATTGTGAAGAATAAATATTATGGCTAAAGCAAATGAAATAAAACGTGGCGATGCTGTCACTTATAATGGCAAATTATTATTGGTTAAAGACATCGATGTACAAAGCCCAAGCGCACGAGGAGCTAGCACGCTTTATAAAATGCGTTTTACCGATGTCAAAAATGGTGGCAAAGTGGAAGAGCGCTTTAAGGGCGATGACATTCTTGATACGATTGAACTATCACGCCGTCCTGTTAGCTTTTCGTATATTGATGGCGACGAATACGTGTTTATGGATAACGAGGACTACACACCATTTACTTTCAAAAAAGAACAAATTGAAGAAGAACTCTTATTTATTCCAGAAGGTGGAATGGATGGAATGCAGGTATTAATGGCTGATGATGAAGTTATTGCATTAGAATTACCGCAAACCGTTGATCTAGAAATTATTGAAACCTCGCCAAGTATTAAAGGTGCTTCAGCAAGTGCACGAACCAAGCCGGCTACCTTATCAACAGGGCTTGTTATTCAGGTTCCTGAATATATTGATAACTACGAAAAAGTCAAAGTTCATATTGCTGAACGCCGTTACATGAGCCGAGCTGAATAACCAATAAAATTGTGATGAATACATATAATCAAAATAAACTACACAAACGATTGCGTCGCTTAACTGGCGAGGCAATCGCTGACTTTAATATGATCGAAGAAGGTGATCGTATTATGGTTTGCTTATCAGGTGGTAAAGATAGTTATACTTTGCTTGATATTCTTATTAACTTAAAAATCAGCGCACCAGTACATTTTGACCTAATAGCGGTTAATTTAGATCAAAAACAACCGGGATTTCCTGAACATGTATTGCCTGAATACCTAAATTCGTTAGGCATTGAATATAAAATCGTGCAAGAAAACACCTACGGCATTGTCAAAGATAAAATTCCTGAAGGAAAAACAACTTGCTCACTTTGCTCACGACTACGCCGAGGCATTTTATATCGCACAGCCACCGAACTTGGTGCAACTAAAATTGCCCTTGGACATCATCGTGACGATATTTTAGAAACGCTCTTTTTAAACATGTTTTATGGTGGCAAGCTCAAAGCAATGCCACCTAAATTAATGAATGATTCAGGCGAACATATCATTATCCGTCCACTGGCTTATTGCAAAGAAAAGGACATTGCTAAATATGCCGAAATTAAGCAATTTCCAATAATTCCTTGTAACCTTTGTGGCTCGCAACCAAACTTACAAAGGCAAGTGATTAAAGAGATGCTTAATGAATGGGATAAAAAATTCCCGGGACGAATTGAAACCATGTTCCGTGCCACACAAAACATTACCTTATCCCATCTTTGTGATACTAATTTGTTTGATTTTAAAGGCATTAAAAAAGGTGATCTTGCCGTGAATGGTGGTGATATCGCTTTTGACCGTGAAGATATCAAACCGATTGTAGGCTTTGATAGCTCAGATCTTGAAGATCAAGATTTGATTTTATGGAAAGAAGCAAAATAGTTGCTAAGTATTACATATACTCAAACTATTTTCTCATCAATGCCACTAATGTGGCATTGTTTTTTATATTCTCTAAATTTTTTAAATCAATGAGATAGTAAAATAAACTATTAAAATAAAAGTCAATGAATTACGTTAACCACTTTTGCCAACTTTGATTAACTATTTGTGTTTCTTGCTTAAACGGTGTACCATTCACCGTGCTTGGTAATAATTGCAATGCAAGTTGATGGATTTTATTGCGCATATCAATATAAGCTTGTGTTAGTTGCTGTGCTTCGTGACTATCGATAATTTGATATTTTGTTGCGAGCTCTAAAATACGAACATTATCACTCCATTTTGTCATTTGGGGATGCAGGTAAGCATAATTAAGCACCAAATACTGTGATAAAAATTCAATATCACCAATTCCACCCTCATCAATTTTTAAGTTAAATGAATTATCTTGTGTGCTACCTAGATGTGCTCGCATCTTTTCGCGCATTTCACGCACTTCTTTTTTTAATACAACTTCATCACGCTTTTTACAAAGTACATTATGACGAATTTGATTAAAACGATCGATTAATTCGGCTTCACCATATACAGCTCTGGCTCGTACTAAAGCTTGATGTTCCCATGTCCACGCTTCATTTATTTGGTAATCTTCGAACGCATCTAAACTACAAGCAAGAAGTCCTGCATCACCTTGAGGGCGGAGTCTTACATCAACTTCATATAAAATACCAAAGCTAGTACGTACATTAAATAAATGAATAATACGTTGTACAAGGCGCAAATAAAATTGACGACTATCGATCTGCTTATCACCATCGGTGACACTATTAACAGGACAATCATGTAAAAAAACCAGATCGAGATCCGAACCATAACCCAGTTCCCAACCGCCTAATTTACCATAGCCAATTACCACCAAGCCTTTATGATTATCAGCCAAATGCTCAGGCTTGCCATAACGAGCAATCATTTGATTCCATGCCATTTGCACTACAAAATCTAATAAAGCTTCGGCTACATAAGTTAGATGATCGCTAACTTTCATAGTAGTTAACACATGCTCAACATCGGCAGCTGCTATATGCAGTAATTGCATCTGCTTAAATTGGCGTAAAGCTTCAAGTTGTTGTTCTTCATCATCCACTTCAATACGCAATAAATATTGATAAAGCTGGCTTTTATATTCATTTGGAGCAACGGTCTGATAAAGCGAATTGATATCAATAAGCTCATCTAACAATATAGGGTAATGAGCCAGTTGATCACTAATCATTGGCGAAGCACTACATAAACGAATTAATTGCTTCAAAGCGGTTGGATATTCAAGTAACAGTTCTAAATAAGTAGTACGACTAACAATATTAACAAGTAACGGCAAAATTCTTGATAACACGATTGTTACTTGCTTTTCACTACAGATAGATTCTAATAAACGTGGCATTAATTGATCGAGTATTTCACGCCCCCGTACACCAATTGTACGTTTACCAATATCATCACGAAATTGTATTAGCATTTGATGGATCTGTGTGGCTTGTGTTTCTGAATAATTGGGTAACACGGCACTGACATCACTTATTTGAAGATCTGGCACCCAAAGATCGTCAAATTGATCATTATAAGACTTGGTTGTTGAAGCAGATTCTGATTCATTTTCGCCAATAAGTTCATTAAAAATTTGGCGATTACATTGCATTTGCACTGATAATTCTTGTTCAAAATCATGCCAATGATTAAAACCCATGCTTGTTGCTAAACGAGCTTGGTCCAGTGCATTATCTGGCAAGGTTTGGGTCTGTTCGTCGGCAATAGCTTGTAGAAGATTTTCACAACGACGTAAAAACAGGTAATTTTCTCGTAATAACGATACTTCATTCGATGCAAGTAGCGATTCTTGTTCAATCACATTAAGTGCATTTAATAGCGAACGAGTTTGCAACCCTACTACTCGTCCGCCACGAATAAGCTGAAAAACTTGCACAATAAACTCTATTTCACGAATCCCACCAGCGCCAAGTTTGATGTTATTTTTTAAACCACGACGACGCACTTCACGTTCAATCATGCTTTTCATATTACGCAATGATTGTAAAACACTAAAATCGATATAGCGACGATAAACAAAAGGCTTCAACATTTGATACAGTTCACCTACATAAGGGGCGTTCTGATCACCAAGAACTTTGGCTTTAACCATAGCATAACGTTCCCAATCTCGACCTTGCTCTTGATAATAATCTTCCATAGAAGAAAAGCTCAGAACTAAAGGCCCCCCATCACCAAGCGGACGTAAACGCATATCTACACGATACACAAAACCATCTTCGGAAATTTGATCGAGCGCTTTAATTAAGCGTTGACCTAATCGAGTAAAAAAGACAGCATTATCTAATTCTCGCCGACCACCTTTTGTTTGCCCATGTTCTGGATAAGTAAAAATCAAATCAATATCGGACGAAAAGTTCAGCTCCCCACCGCCCAATTTACCCATACCTAAAATCAGCAGTGGCTGCGCCTGACCTTGAGCATTACAAGGTGTTCCCCACTCTTTGCAACTAAGCTCATAAAGCCAATCGCGAGCTGTAACAATAATCACCTCGGCCAATTCGGTCAATTGCAATAAAATCTGCTCATCATGACTTATTTTAGCCAATTGTGACCACTCAAGGCGCACTAACATAAAATGCCGAAACAGCCTAAGCGTTTTCATAAAAATAGCTTCATCCGTCACATCTGCTAATTGTGCATCTAACCAAGATTGATAAAATTGCCGTTCATCGGCTTGCGGTGGGTTTTGTACTATATCGGCAAACCAATTAGGGAATCGACAAAACGCATCGACCAAAAAATCACTCTGCACCAAAATATCAAGGTGAGCTTGCACTTGAGCTAGATTGCATTGTTCAAGTTGAAGGGCGACTTTTTGCTTTTGTTGTTCAAACAAAGAAGAAAACGACGAGTTAAATTCTGACATGGGCAAGCTCTCTTAGAATTCATTCACAATAATAAAAAGCAGTGCTAGCTAATAAATAATTATATTTAGACTGACATATTTTGATAATTTTTATCCATTTTACCAAATAGTAGTTTAACCGCTATTCTCACCAATACACAGCTTGAAATAAGTAAAATAACTACGATCATAAAACAAATCATTATTATTTCTAAGTCACTTATTTTGTGCCAATATTTCAAATAATTTATTAATGAAATACTAAAAATGACTAATACGATCAATAATAAACAATTTAATAGAAGATTTAATAGAAAAATGCCTATTGAACTAAAAACAAGCTTTTTAAAAGCGATAGTTTCCGTTACGCCAGTAAAACATCGTCTTAACAAAAAATAACCAAGCAAATTCACAACTGATAAAAATACAGTTAAACCAACTATATCAATAATGATTTTTCTAAAACTGTAATAACTGTAATACATATCTTCATATAAAAAAATTAGCGCAAATAATGCAGTAAGAAAATAGCAGTTATAAAGTGCTATAAATAAACCTAAATGTAGTTGTTGGCTCTCGTTTTGAGTTAATGCATTGTCGTTATGCATATAACTTTTATTAAACAATTTGATGCTAAAGCAAGTTAACAATACTATAAAAAAATAACCTATTGTTATCTTTAAAAGATTAGTTATATAGTTAGGAAAAAAGAAATATATATTGGGATTTAAATATTGTCGTCCAGCCTGCATCCACTCATAAATATAGGGGTAACAATACAATCGGCCAACAATATCGCCTAATGTAATTAATGCGGCAATAAATAAGCTATTGATGATATTTTTTTGATTGATTTGATTAATAGCATATTTATTCAATATCAATGCGGAAGTCGTAAATAGTACAAATGAACTAGGCAACTGTAAAAAGAAATTGGGTAATATTTGTTTAATAAATTTTATAATAATCTGATAGATTGTCATATCTGACGATATAAAAAAATAATCATCAAATCCAACACAATAAGTAACAACAAAAACAATATTAAATACCCAATAGAATAAAACGAGTAATAAAGGTAATTTAAAAAATGACGTTTTCATCTCTATATCCTTATATTTATACGTTCGTTTTATTTATTGCAATAATTAGCATTAGTTTTAGCTTCGTATTTATCTCACTAAAAGCAAATTCTTTTACAGAATTAATAACCAACAATGCCGCTTGCCATTGAGCAAACTCCGGCTCGTTAAAAAGTAGTTTATTGGTTAACTGATCATTTACCTGATTTAAAGTTTGCTTGTAGTATTCTAAATCATTCACTTCTAACGCATATTCTTCGTTTTGTTGCCAAAACTCAAGCAATTTAGGCAAATCACATTGACTTGAAAGCGCATAAGCGCACTTTTTAGGTGCCAAATTATTCAATAATCGATACCCCCTAGAAGCTTTGCTTTGTGAAAATAGATGTAAATTAAATCGACTTAGCTCAATAGCAAAATTAAGTAAATCGTGTGTATTGCCTTGCTTGATTTCAAGTTCAACTTCCTTAATGGGGATAGATTGATTATTTGAACTAATTTGCCCTTGATCTAACGCAACTTCAATTTCACTACTTGCAAACGAAATTAACCACGCTTGCCGCTCAAAATCAGTGGTAAACAAAGGCAGTAAATTCCGTTGTAGCTCAGCAATATCACAGTCATTTGGCAAAGCATGGCAAGGTAATACAGTTAAATCAGGAACAGAATCTGGCAAATCGACATTAAATTCAGCACGCTCATGCAACCCCGCAATCGATTTTTTGTCACGTTTTAATGTGATTTCAAAACGTTTTACTAAACCATCATCCCCCCCTCTTACACGTAGCCCACAACCATGATTACGCAGGTAATAATCACTAGTATCGTAATAAGTATTGGTCAAATTTTGTTTGGTAACACAGCGTTTTGTTGATGATAATGCTGACGATGCCGAAAATTCGGCCTCGTCACAATCAGCCCATTGATCTAAATAATATTTTAAACTGGCAATATCGTTGGTATTGATTTCAAATTTTAATTCGATTTCGTTACTCATTGTTCTGTTTTATATTGGTTATTTTGCTATATCATATCTTGAATATTTGAAGAAATATACTTAAACATGTACTAAGTCATAGGATAATAGTTGATTTTGGTTGAAAAGAGTTAAATAAAAACTTTAATAAAATCAATACCTTTCCTGACCGCTTTTTTGCGGTTTTTGCATTGCTTTTTAACACAAAAACAACTCACAAAAAAGACCTAAGGTTATGTTGTTGTCTTGTTTCGGCGTCGGACAAATTTGTCTGGAACAAATTTGAACACCTGAGCATAGCGAAGATGGCCTCGTAGAGGCGAGTATCATGATGATACGAGTAGCGTAGCCGAAGGCCACATTCTGTAGCCAAAGCGTGGGTTTGCAAAGGGAATTCGCTTTAATTCCCTTTGCTCGGACGTGGTCACTGTAGCTATTTTGTTCACCAAAGCCCAAACGTCCGAAACCTCTGCACTCAATCCACTCTATTCACAAAAACAAAAAAGGCTTGATTTTCCGCTAAAAAATCGGTCAGGAAAGGTATTGATTTTATTGAAGTTTTTCTTGATGTGTTTTTAGCAAAAACACACCCAAAACAATAGCCCCATCGGGCACCGTGTGCGCTGCTATTGGCTGAAATAGTTTTTTAACTCTTGAATAAACGCACTATCCACAATCGGGGGATATTTGTTAGGTTGCCATGATGATAAAAACAGCAAATGTTGTAATGTTAATGTTTTATTTATGTTGCTCAGTGCGGTTTCGGCTATTGGCTCGGAGTCTGTGAAATCGGACCGCGGTTTTTTGACCTTCAGTCATAAAACCGCTGAGTCCGCAGGCTTTGCCTGCTCAAAGCCCCAACTTACGCGGGGGCTTGATTCTTTGTTATATTGTCCTCTCAGGCACCGTAACCCCCTTCCGCGCCCTAAGGATTAAGAACTAAACGCTAAAAGCTAAGGTGCGGTGCAAGCAGCGTGATAGCGGTCGCTGGCACTGAAGCTGCCGAACTTGCCGAAGGTCGAAGAGACAGCGAACTTGTTGCTACCTGCTGCGTCACTCGCCCAGTAGAAGTAGCGGACGAAGCCCGCATCGTAGTCGGACATAAGCCCCCACTCCGTGAAAAAGCCTGCTCCTATGTTACGCTGGTAACCATTACCACTAGACGACGGCGTAGCGCCTACTGCACCAGTACAAGGATAATTATTATTCATATTCCAACCAGAACAAACCGCATTGGTTAAATCCCTTACCCTAGGCATCCGATAACCCAAACTTCTACACCATGCTGATTGGTCATTATGAGGTTTCCATTGACCACCCCGATTGACGAACCACTGCTTTAACACAAAGCCGTAACGAACCTCATTACCATTACTACCTCTACCCACCAACTCGAACGTCTGTGGCAAAGATGGACGTGTTAGTGAACGTGGATTACTTGAGCTTATTTGACTACTACTTGCCCTTGGACCATGCAACGTTACCCGTGTTACATTTTTGGATTTATCCATAATCCATTCATCAGCTTGGATAGTACGGTTATCTGGGTCTGTGAATGTACCAGAACGCGGCCTTATCCAACTCACCGTTGCTCTTATACTACCACTTGTGTTAACTGTCCAACTTAACTGACTTGCGTCAAGCCCACCTATATCCAAATCAAAATACAAACCATCTGCACCAGTCGTTGGAAAGTTCCTGTCGTAAGATGATGGACTCGTTGACTGAACTAAAAAGCCCTTACTAGGATTCCATATGTTAGCTGGACCTGCATAGTGGGGGTCGTCCCAAGAAACGATGCCAGTTGTTCCACCCCTCAACAAATTCGGCCTGACCGAACAAATACGGATATCGTCATTTGGATTAATATAATAATCCACCGTAGCGCCACTAAAACTACTACTTCTTGGTACCCCATACTGCGTGCTTAATGTGCCACCTGAACTTGTTAAAGTTACCTTATACGGTGCATTACATATATCCAATGCATCAGTACGATTAACCGTAGTACCGTTTTTATCCCTAAACGCCACCGATATACTCCCCGATGCCGTTACCTGTCCGTCGCCATCATTATCACCCCAATAACCCTGACTGACCAAATCATTCATCGTGATTGAACTCCTTGATGGCGGTACTATCGTCTCTATATGACTTAAGTTACTCCCCACATATGGCAACCTGATTGGATTAGTTGGTGTGGATGGGTTGGTTGACCTTGTGTATACCGTTCCATCCTGCAACTTTATTGACAATAAACGGTCTGTATTCGTTAATTTTGTTACCCCTCCATCAAACGTTAAATACGGCGCACTCCCCTCGATAGCCCTTGAAGTATAAGCCGTTAACGCCTCTGTATCCTGCGTATACGACAATAACAACAATGGCGCTAAGAATAATGCCGATTTAGATAATAATGGTGATTTAAATAGTAATGGCGGTTTGAGTAACCACTTGGGTATCGGTGATAATTTTGCCGAAGATGTGATTGATGACCTGACCGAAGAGGTTCCTGAAAATGTTTCCGAAGATGCTGCTGAAGAACCTGCCGAAGACATCGCCAATAAAGACCACGACGACGGCGTCGATTTCGCTACGCGAAATGACTTCGGTGATGAAAATAACTGTGGCGCTTGTTTTTGACCACCGTGCGAATCAATAAGATTTAGGGCATAGGTTTGGCAGGCCAGATGCCAGATGCCAGATGCCAACCATGGTAATGCATTTTTATTCCCTTGTCAAGTAATTTATTGTTTTTTATATATTTTTCTATCCGTTCGCTTTATTTTTGAGCGATTCCCTGCTTGAATAAGCCTAAAAATTATAACTTGATGGTGCATAATCTGCCACTTTTTTTGTTAATTTATTGTAAAGATTTGTTAGAAGGTTGAGTGCGTTGCTTTGGATTTTTTTGGGGGTGGTTTTGTTTGATAAAAATGCCTTGAAAAAACTTTAATAAAATCAATACCTTTCCTGACCGTTTTTTGGCGTAATAATCTGTTACTTTCTTGTATACATCTTTTTTCTTAACTTGAAACAGGATCGTCAAATTCCCTTGCGATTAAGTCGAAGTCCTTATCAATGACTTTTTTATAAAAAACATCAATAAACTGTTGAAAGGCTAGGAGGTCATTTTTGATTTTAGCGCTTGACGATGGTTTTTGTTCTTTTGATTTTTTAATTATAAATTAAAACAATTGTTTTTTATATAAAATTTGAGGTGATTTATTTTTGTTGGCGGTTGTTATGGTGTTTTTTTAGTGCATAAAAAACCGACCGCTTAGGTCGGTTTGTTGTTTGATGTGTTATTGCTGTTTCGCTTCGATATTATCGCCAACTAAATCCAGATGGATGGTTTTACCCGGAACTAATTTGCCTGACAATATTTGTTGCGCTAATGGATTTTCGATCTCTTGTTGTATTGCGCGTTTTAGTGGTCTTGCACCATAAATTGGGTCAAAGCCCACTTTGGCAAGATGTTCTAATGCCGCGTCAGAAATATCCATTTGGTAACCACGTTCATCTAAACGTTTTTCAACGTGTGCTAATTGAATTTTGGCAATCGCTTTGATGTTTTCTTGTCCAAGTGGATGGAACACGACGGTTTCATCAATTCGATTGATAAATTCAGGCCTAAAGTGTTTAGTGACAACAGTCATAACCAGCGCTTTCATTTCGTCGTAGCTTAGATCTGCTTGACCTTGAATTAAATCAGAACCTAAGTTTGATGTCATGATGATAACCGTGTTACGGAAATCAACGGTACGACCTTGCCCATCGGTTAAGCGTCCATCGTCTAACACCTGTAGTAAGATATTAAACACATCTGGGGGCGCTTTTTCAACTTCGTCAAGTAAAACGACCGAATAAGGGCGACGTCTTACCGCCTCAGTTAAATACCCTCCTTCTTCATAACCCACATAACCCGGAGGTGCACCAATTAAACGTGCGACTGAGTGCTTTTCCATAAATTCGGACATATCAATTCGCACCATAGCATCTTCGCTGTCAAACATAAAGTTAGCAAGCGATTTGCATAGTTCGGTTTTACCAACACCCGTTGGTCCTAAAAATAGGAATGATCCAATTGGTTTGTTCGGGTCTGATAACCCAGCACGACTACGTCGAATTGCGTTAGCAACAGCAACAACGGCTTCTTGTTGCCCAATAACACGTTTGTGTAGCGCATCTTCCATATGTAATAGCTTGTCTTTTTCGCTTTCGAGCATTCTTGAAACAGGAATGCCTGTTGCTTTTGATAGCACTTCGGCAATTTCGTTATCGGTGACTTTGTTACGCAATAACTTCATGGTTTTGCCTTCTAACTGCGTTGCCGAGGCGAGTTTCTTTTCAAGCTCTGGTATTTTGCCGTATTGTAATTCGGACATTTTACTGAGATCGCCTGCTCGGCGTGCTTGTTCTATTTCGGTGCGTGCCTTTTCTAACTCGGCTTTAATATTTTGCGTGCCCGAAACAGCGGCCTTTTCAGATTTCCATTCTTCTTCTAACGATGCGTATTCCTTTTCTTTTTCAGTCAGTTCTTCATTTAGCATTTCAAGACGTTTTTTACTGGCATCGTCAGACTCTTTTTTAAGCGCTTGTTGTTCCAATTTAAGTTGGATGATACGTCTTTCAAGGCGATCTAAAGACTCCGGTTTAGAGTCCATTTGCATACGAATGCTTGATGCGGCTTCGTCAATAAGGTCTATCGCTTTGTCTGGTAGCATACGATCTGAGATATAACGATGCGACAAAGTTGCCGCCGCCACGATCGCAGGATCGGTAATTTGCACATGATGATGCAATTCGTAGCGTTCTTTTAATCCGCGCAAAATAGCAATCGTATCTTCTACTGTTGGTTCAGCAACGTAGACTTTTTGGAAGCGACGCTCTAAAGCAGGATCTTTTTCAATATATTGGCGATATTCGTCAAGTGTAGTTGCCCCAACGCAATGTAATTCACCACGCGCTAACGCTGGTTTTAACATGTTACCTGCATCCATTGCACCGTCGCTTTTACCTGCACCGACCATGGTGTGAATTTCGTCAATAAATAAAATGATGCGCCCTTCTTCTTTGGCTAAGTCTTTAAGTACCGCTTTTAAGCGTTCTTCAAATTCACCACGGTATTTTGCGCCCGCAATTAATGCGCCCATATCTAATGATAAGACACGTTTGTTACGCAAACCTTCAGGCACTTCGCGGTTAACTATACGTTGTGCAAGCCCCTCAACAATGGCGGTTTTACCTACACCCGGTTCACCAATAAGTACTGGGTTATTTTTGGTACGGCGTTGTAATACTTGAATAGTACGGCGAATTTCTTCATCACGACCAATTACAGGATCTAACTTGCCTTGCTCTGCACGCTGCGTTAAATCGATGGTGTATTTTTTAAGTGCCCCTCGTTGATCTTCGGCATTAGGATCGTTCACGTTATCGCTTCCCCTTACTTGGTTGACTGCTTGGCTAAATTTGTCTTTATTGACGCCCGATTTTTTTAGGATATCCCCTAAGCTGCCTTTGTCTTCTAAAGCGGCGAGTATAAAGAGTTCTGACGAGATATAGCTATCGCCATTTTTTTGGGATAATTTGTCGCACAAATTCAAGACTCGAATAAATTCTTGTGATGGCAACACTTCGCCCCCAACACCTTGTACTTGTGGGAGTCGGTCAATCGCTTGCGTTAATTCTTGCTGTAAAATAGCTACATTAGCACCCGCTGCATTCAATAATGGCGCAACGCTACTGCCATCTTGGTTGAGCATGGCTGATAGGACATGTACAGGCTCAATGTATTGATTGTCTTTACCTAATGCTAGCGATTGCGCATCAGCTAAAGCTTGTTGAAATTTGTTAGTAAGTTTATCTAACCTCATAGTTTATCTCCTGAGCAATAGATTTGGTTAAAATGCTTAACACATTTATACCATTTGCATTGATCACTAAATGAGTGTGGAAGAATAATTTTCAAGAGCAAATTAAGAATATTTTTTACACATTTTGTACAACACGATCTTTGCTAGTTTATGCCTAAAAAAAGCCAAAATAAAGAGCCTCAATACCCAATAATTGCCAATAAATATCACACTCAATAACATATCAAAGATGACAAATTGCTGTTTATCGATTATAGTAGCCGCCTTTTATTTTGTTAGCTTATCTAACCGTGGTTCGTAACCCATCCCACGCAAAAAAACTAGGAATACAACATGTTCAAAATAGCCAAAGAATTTCAATTTGATGCCTGTCATATGTTAGATGGGCATAATAAAAAATGTCATAATCTGCACGGTCATACTTACCGTTTATTAGTCGAAGTCAGCGGTGATCTTATTGATAGCGGTTCAAGCCAAGATATGGTCATGGATTATGCCGATTTAAAGCAAATCGTTAAACAGCATATTGTTGATCCACTCGATCACGCTTACCTTTACAATCAAAATAATCCTAATGAGTGCCGTATTGCATCCTTACTGCAAGAGATGGATCGTAAAATATTTGCCTTTCCTTGCCGAACAACGGCCGAGGGAATGAGTCAGTTTATTTTTGATCATCTGTCGCAATATTTGCCTGTTTCGATGATCAAATTATGGGAAACACCCACTTCGTATTGCGAATACCGTCGGAGTTAATATGATTGAGTTTCGTATTGTTGAAATCTTCGAATCCTTACAGGGCGAGGGTTATAATACTGGCATGCCTGCGGTTTTTATCCGTTTTGCTGGGTGCAATTTAAATTGTACTTGGTGCGATACTAATTTTCGTCAGTTTACCCGTTTTACATTAGACGCACTGCTTGCCAAAGTGAGCGGATACAACAGCAAAAACGTTATCATTACCGGCGGCGAGCCGACAATGGTCAAGGCACTACCAGAACTGTTACTGCCATTAAAAGAGGCCGGCTATTTTATTGCTATTGAAAGCAATGGGCTTGGTAAGGTCGATCCACTCGTTGATTACATTGCACTTAGCCCTAAGTTTTGCTACCAAGCACGTTACCAAAAAATAGTTCAATCCACCGCTAACGAGGTGCGTATTGTTGCTGAAAATCACCCCGATTTTATCGATTTTTGCCAATATATCGAAACCCAAATCCACGCCAAACGCTATTACCTGTCGCCGTGCGAAAAAGATGGCGCGTTTAATATGTTTGAAACCATTGAGCTATTGGGGAAAATCAACAAAGATCGCTTGGATAATAAATGGCTACTTAGTGTACAAAGTCATAAATTTGCCAATATTGAGTAAGTATTTTGTTGTGTAGATTAAAAAAGCGGTTTTGCTATCAAATCGCAAAACCGCTTGGCAAACGTTATTAAACTACTTATATCCCTGTCTAATACTAGGATTTATTCTTTGATAAGTGCTCCACTCTAACCTTCTAAACCTCTATATATTAAGAATAGAGAAACAAACACTAAGGTTTAAGGAGTAACACAAAGCCCACCTCTGTCGGAACCACCTGAACTCACACTGTGTATGTAACCGCGAGATGCACCGACATTAAACTGACTGCTGCCTTTAGGAACACTCGTCACGTAGAAATCGTAGCGAAAGTCGGCGTCAATATAATCTTGCATATATCCCCACTCAGTGAAAAAACCCGCACCAATTTGACGCTGATAATTATTGCCATCTGAAGAAGGCATAGCGCCAGAAATGGAAGGAGAGCTTTTACGTACTGCGTTAGTTAAATCACTAACTTGCACAAGACGATACCCTAAACCATTACACCAAGCTGTGTGGCCATTAACACCTGTAACTCGATCCCCCCGGTTTACAAACCATTGCTTTAACTTAAATCCATATTTGGCGACCACTGCACCACTACTATCCCTGCCCTTGAGCTCGAATGTTTGTGGCAAATTTGGGACACTAAGTGGACTAGGGTTTCTGGCTTTTATTTGACTATCACTTGCCCTAGGACCGGTTAACGTGACTCGCGTCATACCTAAAACGGGTGACGGTACCATAGAGGCAGTTATTCCATCATTTGTTAGGAGTGAAAGTACAGTTTGTTTAGTTTAGCTTGGGTGGGTAGTTTTTGGTTGAATAGTTCTTGGGTGAACAGTTCTTAGGTGGTGGTTAGTGATAACTGCTTTTGGCAACACAAAAAAATCAAATAAAATCAATACCTTTCCTGACAAATTTTTAAGTAAACTTTGTGTTTTTTAAATATCCCCCCATTAATCTAGATGACCAATAGGGGGGGATTTTTATATACGTTTTATTTTGTTACACAAAATAAAGTTATGTTCATTTATTTAAAAGCTATAACGGTAACCAATATTTGCTTGTTTTTGATCAAACTTATTACCAAGTGAATAGACTATATCACCATAAATTTGGTGATTTTTGTTAAATTGCATATTGATACCAATACCGTTATCCCACCAGTTACCACCAAAATCATATTTTTCTTTAGCAATATGGTTAAAGGTGTAAGCGGTTTCACCATCAAACTCTTTTAGATAACCAGTTTTGAAGTAGATATTTGTTGGGTTATCATCGTCTTGTATTTCATAACCTAAAATAACACTAGTTCGACCAATTAATGAATTATAGCTACTTAGTTTGGTTCTTAATCCATTTGTTGCTTTGATTGTTGCACTATTTTGATGAGAGTATGTTAACTGTGCTTGTGGTTCTATATACCATTGCGACAAATAAAAACGTTGACCGATTTCGGCTCCAGCTGAAAAACCGTCTGTATCGCCATCACCTTTAACATTATAACCACCACCAGTACGGCTGTTAAATTTATTCGCCATTCGCATATATTTCACTAAACTATCAAGGTATAAACCATCATGTGTTTGTAATGTAGAATATAATGCAGCAGAATAACTTTTTGTATTGCCATCACCCACATTGTGATCAATGTTTCCTCGACTAAAACCACCCATAATACCGTAATAGATATCGTAGTTATCATTATCAAGTTTTCGATCAACACCTAGTTGTAAACCATAATAATTCATATCAAAATTAGACAGACGACTATCATCAAAAGAGCTTAGTTTACCTGTATAAATTCGCCCCCATGCATCACCGTTATCGTCATCTTTCCTATTAAGTTGCCCCATTCGTTGCAATAATGTTTGGGTTTCAACATAATTCATTAAATAGCTTGAATTTAGGATATTGGCGGCATTTTGTGCGGTATGTGTTAATAGTGGCTTTTGAGTTCTTGGTTTGTTTGGGGTGTTACCATTACCTATTCCATTACCACCAACATTATTATTGTTGTTATTATTATTGTTATTGTTTCCATTTTGAGAAATTGGTGTTCCAGATAAAACCCAATCTTCAGTACCCGCACCACGAGCACCATTAACTTTAGTTAAGGTATTAAACTGATAAGGACCAACATCAAAAGATTGTGATGACAGCCCAAAAACAGCACTGCCTCCTTCGGTTTCAACAAGTGTTATTCTTTCATTTCCAGTTACGGAATTTGCACCGGTTTTGCTATCAATAAGCGTAATGTTATGATTACCCGTTGCTAAACCAGAACCGATTACTTTAAGCAAATCATTAGCAATCCCTTGTCCAATACCTGTTCGCATTTCAAATGTACCATTACCAGATAATGAATTTGTCGCTAAAGTCATCGCATTAGTACTATTAAGAACGTCAACTGAACTTGGTGTTGCATAGCTATAACCAAAGCTAATTTTAGCATCATTACCTAATGTTAATGAATCAAGGAATGAATTATTAGTCATCTTCCATCTGCTCTGATTGCCTAGAAGAGATAAATTAATATCACCTTTACTTGCCGGTGTTAATACATTGTTTTCCATCGCAGTTAATAGCGTTGAACCATCGGTCAGGTTAAGATTAATAATCCCCCTACCAACTGAATCGGCTATTGCATAAATATCACCTTCAATATTTGTTTTACCATCGATATTTATTTCGCCAATATCCGCTTGTATTGCATTATATTGCTGATTAGCACGAGAAATAATATTGTTGATATTTGAACCACTTCTGATGTTTACTTTACCATTCAATTGATTGGCATAAATTGTTGTGGCTTGATCAGTAATAACATCTAATCCATTATTAAAGTTAATAGTAGAGCTTACATTAGGATTTACGTTTCCGCTTTCAACTCCCGTTTGAACACCAATACCATTTGGTCCCGTCATGCGAATAGTCACATTATCATTAAAAGTTAAATGAGAAGCTAATGCGTTAGGGTTATTAGACTTAACAGAAATAATACCTGAACTATATTGGCCTGAAGAAGTGATATACACTTTATCATTAAACTCACCTTTAGATTCGGCTGTTAATGATGCATTGTGTCCCCGTATACCATAAAATCTACCTGTTCCTGTACTTATAATACTGACCTTTTTTTGGAATAATCCTTCCGAGCCACTAGTAATATAAATACCTGTGCCATCAACCATATTGAATTCAAGTTCACTATTAGCTACTATTTTTCCTGAAAATCTTAAATTAGCACCATAAAAAGCATTCTGGTTACCAACGGCATTGCTTCTAATGATAAATTTCTCGGTACTACTTGGTTGTCCAATAGTGATTATTTTACTTGCCTGTACTATAAGTCCGGCTCCGCTACTCATATCTATATGAGGGCCAGTCGAAGAGGTGGTGTCTATCAAAATATCATCAGAGGTATTAATAGTGCTAATCCCTGTAGTTCTGTAACTACCAATATTAGTATCATCAATATTCACTGTGGCGTTAGCCAACATAGGAATCATAGGCAGCGCACCTAATGCCCCTCTAACTAACAATGTGATTTTATTTAAATTTATCATAATTAATCCTTTAAGTGGAAGTAATATAATTAACACTATATATGTTCACTACAATAACGAGCTAAGTTAATAAAAAAGCAACTAATTTGTCTGTTTTTTAGATACAAATTAAAAAGAAAATTATGAATAATTTTTTAAAAGATAAATCAATACATAACATATTAATTTAAAATGATTTATTCTTTATATTTCAAGACAATATTTGTTACTTGTTATTCTCTTTTATCAAACTAAATTTGATAAAAAATATATTTATAATTTTGTTTATAAAGTAACGCTATTATTGCCCTCTTATTTGCGGGCAATAGTAATATTTATAGTTTAGATTAGTTAATTAAAAAGCATCTTATTAAATAATAAAAAATAGCTATTTAACAACACGGAATGGATTTGCTTTTTTAGTAACTGCTTCTTGTTGTAATGGTGTTTTTTGATTTGATTTATATTGAGGTTCATCTTCAAATCCCATTCCTACACCATTTTCACGAGCATAAATTGCTTCGATGGCCGCCATTGGAACTACAATGTGTTGCGGGACACCTGAAAAGCGAGCATTAAACTCAATTTGCTCATTAGTTGCTAAATATTGCCCAACTGATTGTGGCGCAATATTTAATACTATCTGATTGTTTTGGATAAATTCTTGTGGCACTAATACACCATGTACTGATGTATTAACCACAATATAAGGTGTCAATTCATTATCTAAAATCCAATCATAAAAAGCCCTAAATATATAAGGGCGACGTGGAGACATTTGTTCAAGTTCCATTAAGGTTACCTTGTTTAAGGTTATTATAAAAAAATAAATTTAATTGATTATGATCTTATTCTTTTTTCTTCTTCAGTTAATGAATTAACAAAAGCTGGACGTTCAAAAATTCGTGCCATATAAGCTAGGTAATTCTTTTCAGCTACTTTGGGTAATTCAATACCAAGTAATGG
The DNA here is from genome assembly GCF_009795755.1 of Gilliamella sp. Pra-s60. Classification (NCBI taxonomy): domain Bacteria; kingdom Pseudomonadati; phylum Pseudomonadota; class Gammaproteobacteria; order Orbales; family Orbaceae; genus Gilliamella; species Gilliamella sp. Pra-s60. The sequence goes on from NZ_WTFA01000002.1 coordinate 66,937, forward strand.
TAAGCGCCAAAGCAATGGAGCAAAATAACAATCACATAATGTGAAATCATCACTCATAAAATAGTCTTTTTCTTTAAACATAACCGAAATTGAAACAAGATCATCAATAAGATTCTTCCGTGCTATTTTAGCAGCATCGCTATTAGGATCGGCAATAATTGTTTCGTAAGCGCTATACCATTCTTTTTTAATACGATACATTGTTAATCGTGAATTAGCGCGAACAATTGGATAAACAGGCATTAATGGTGGATGAGGGAAACGTTCATCAAGATACTCTAAAGCAATGTGAGGTTCGTATAACGTAAGATCGCGGTCAATTAATGTTGGAATTGAAGCATAAGGATTAAGATCCAATAATTCCTGCGGTAAATTATCTGCCGTTACAAACTCGATTTCGGCAGTTACCCCTTTTTCTGCTAAAACAAAACGGATCTGATGCCCGTAAATATCTGTTGTATCACAAAATAATGTCATTACAGAACGTTTATTAACAGCAACAACCATATCCACTCCAAATTTGTAAAAATTAAAATAAGTCTATTTGATTGCTATTCTAACAAATTAGATAACAAATTTGTTAAAAAAATTTAATTTTATTCTATTCTTTTTCATCAATTTGTAATGACAACAAAAAGTTTTAGAAAAAAATACAATTCAATATAACAATTGTTAATCTATTTTATATCATTAAGTTAAATAATTTTATTAACTTTTATAGATGCCTATTTATCATTTTAGTTAATTCAACTAGCTCATAAATTACTTTTTTCTCTAAAAATTAACATAAAAAAACCCAGCTGATGCTGGGTTTTATTAAAAGACAATTGTAACTTTTTTGTAATTTTACAATTAGCGTTTGCTGAATTGTGGACGACGACGAGCTTTTCGTAGACCCACTTTTTTACGTTCAACTTGACGTGCATCACGAGTAACGAAGCCTGCCTGACGCAATGCTGAGCGTAAGGTTTCGTCATATTCCATTAACGCACGAGTAATACCGTGACGAATAGCACCAGCTTGACCTGAAATACCACCACCTTTAACAGTGATGTAAAGATCAAGTTTGTCAGTCATTTCTACTAACTCTAATGGTTGCATAACAACCATACGAGCAGTATCACGACCAAAGTATTGCTCTAATGAACGTTTGTTAATAACGATGTTACCACTACCTGGTTTGATAAATACACGAGCAGCGGAACTTTTGCGGCGACCTGTACCGTAATATTGATTATCAGCCATCTTCTATCCCCTTAAATATCTAATACTTGCGGTTGTTGTGCCGCATGATTGTGCTCATTACCAGCATAAACTTTTAGTTTACGGTACATTGCACGACCAAGAGGACCTTTCGGTAACATGCCTTTTACAGCAATTTCGATGACTTGTTCAGGATGACGTTCAATCATTTCTTTAAAAGTCGCTTCTTTAAGTCCACCGATGTAACCAGTATGACGATAATAAATTTTATCAGTGCGTTTTTTGCCTGTTACAGCAACTTTTTCTGCATTGATAACGATAATATAATCACCTGTATCAACATGTGGTGTATATTCTGCTTTGTGTTTACCACGCAAACGGCTTGCGATTTCAGTAGCTAAACGACCTAACGTTTTACCTGCTGCATCAACAACATACCAGTCGCGTTTAACTGTTTCTGGTTTAGCTGAAAAAGTACTCATTCGTAATTATCCAATTTTAAATTAATCTCACGTTAATAAATCATTTTGATTTATTTACACTTTTTGATTGTATCTATTAACCAACTCACCCCTTCGAGTGGTTATATTAATATCGACAACCGCAAACAACGTTGGGAAAAACATTGTCGTAACGTGGGTTGCGATATTATACAGAAATAATATAAAAGCGCTAGAGTAAAAAAGAAAAAATCATAGCGAGAAGGGACGCTTGCTGATAAACTAAAAAATAATATTGAATGACAGAATATTTTAATAAATGAACAATACAATTCAACTTTCAGAAGAAGATTATATTAGCAGAGGATTGCATCGAAAATGTTATCATTATCCGAATGATCCAAGTAAGTGTATCAAAGTAAATTATAATGTTGGTGCCGAAGAGGAAACAAATCGAGAAATTTCCTATTATAAACACCTAATTAGACGCAACGTTTCATTTGATGCGCTAGCAAAATATTACGGCCCAGTTTCAACGAGTTATGGTAAAGGTCATGCTTTTGAACTTATTCGGGATTATAATGGTGAAATAGCTATACCGCTTGAAAGATACCTCGCTGATGAAAAATTAACTATGCAATATTATGATGGTTTAGTGCTTGCTTTAAAAACGCTAAAATCAGCTTTATTAAAAGACCGCATTATTACAATGACAATAAAAAGCAAAAATATTTTATTTCAACACTTAAGTACTGAAAAAAGCCGCTTAGTTATTATTGATAATATTGGTAACTCAACCTTAATTCCGATTGCCAATTACATTCCATTTTTTGCTAAAGCTAAAATTGAACGAACTTGGCAACGTTTTTTAATATCAATAATTAAAGAAAATAGCGACAACCAATTGATCACACGTTTAGTTGACGATCTGAATCAATAATTCGAAATTGTGCAATAACACCGTTCGCTTTATCAGGCCTATTTTTTAAGGTAAATAGGCCATGGTGCAATTTGGCAATACGATTAACAATACTTAAGCCAAGCCCAATACCATTATGCTTACGATCCATCCGAAAGAAGGCTTGGGTCAATTGTTCGCTTTTAGATTCATCGATCCCTTTACCATCATCTTCGACCGTAATAACAATGTCTTTTTTGTCTTGATAACAACTTACCATAATTTTGGTGTTATCTGGACTGTAACGATAACTATTTTCGACTAAATTACGCACTAATAGCCTTATCAAAGTCACATCACCATTAAAAACAAGATTTTTATTAACCATATACCATTCAAGGCGTTGCTGTTTTTTTGAGGTTAATTCTGTTAGCTCGTCGGATAACGGAATCATAATATCATTATAAAAATTAATATGTTGATATTGTCCTATTGTAAATTTTTGACTAGCTCGTGCAAGCATTAATAGTTGTTCGACAGTATTAACTAAACGATCTATACGACTAATTAATTCACAACAATCAATATTATGTTTATTTTCTAATAATTCTAAATGCAAACGGATACCCGCTAAAGGTGTTCGCATTTCGTGAGCCACATCAGCGGTAAAAAGACGTTCTTGAGATAATGTATTATTCAATCTAACAAAAAGGTTATTTAATACTGACGTAATCGATTTAATCTCACGCATATCACTAATTGGTGCAATGGGGTTTAGGTTTTGTTCGGTACGCTGATTAAGATCTTTTTCTAAAATTTCGAGAGGTTTTGTTATTCGTTTGATGGCTTGGTATGCTAAAAAGAGTGTTACTAACATCATTGAAAACGCAGAGCAAAATAAAACAAAAATGGCTTCTAGCTCTTCTTGTTCAACAACTTCATCAATTTTATTTTGACTTAGAGTTAAATTAACCAATGCATCAATTTGTTCTTTACTTTCATGCCATAGCCAAAAAACAGTAATAATCTGACAAACCAACATAATAAAACCTAAAGTAAAAAAGAGGTTCCAACGAATGCTATGGCGTATATTATTGAGTGATTTTGAAATCATAATCTAATTGTCTAATTTAAACGAATTTTAAATTAATCGGCTTATCAACATCCATCACTAAGTTGATAACCATATCCTCGTACTGTACGAATAAAATTTTTACCTAATTTATTACGTAATCCATGAATATAAACTTCTAAAACATTCGAACTTGGATCACTTTGCCAATCATAAAGATCATTTTGTAATAAATCTCGGTGTACCTTTTCGCCAGCTTTTAGCATTAATCGAGACAATACAATAAACTCTTTGGGAGTCAATACTACTTTTTGATTATTAAGCATTACGTTTTGATGTTTAATGTCAATAGTAATCGGGCCATAGCTAATAAGATTATCAGCAGTACCTTGATCTCGACGAATTAATGCTCTTACTCTAGCTAATAATTCGGCTAAAACAAAAGGTTTAATTAAATAATCATCGGCACCATTATCTAAACCATCTACTCTATCTTCAATCGTATCGCGAGCAGTTAAAACCAGTACAGGAGTTGATATGTTATTTTTTCGCCAGCGGATTAACAGTTCCAGTCCATCACAATCTGGTAAACCTAAATCTAAAATAATTAAACTAAATTTCCCAAATTGAATATATTCTTCAGCCTGCTTGCCATTTGAAGCAACTTCACAGACATAACCGCTTGATGTGATACCATCATACAACCCTTTTTGTAGCAAGCTATCATCTTCGACAATTAATATCTTCATTGTTCAGTCACCCTAATGTGGATGTTAAAACTTTCGTTACCTATTATATACTTTATATATCTAAAGTGTAGAAAAGCAGTGAATTGCTTATCCGTCAATGATTAAAATGATCTATTAAAAACTAATAAGACATTTTTGTATAGGTTATTTAAAATGAAATAACTTTAATTTTGGTAAAATCGAAACCGCAAAATCAAGTGATGCACAGATAATAAAATAAACAACAATAACAAACAAAAATATCTCCGTTGGATAAACCATACTACGATTATTAATTTGTGTTGCAATAAAAGTAAATTCTGCCACTCCAACAATATAGGCTAACGACGTATCTTTAATGATTGAAACCCATTGATTAACAAAAGAAGGCAACATCATTTTAAGAGCTTGAGGTAAAATGATAAATAAAATAACTTGTTTTTTAGTCAACCCCAATGAAAACGCTGCTTGCCACTGTCCTTTAGCCACAGCAATCATGCCAGCATGAACTGAATGACCAATATAAGCAGCACCAATAAGTGATAAAGCAAAAACTACAGTTGCAATAGCGGGGACATCAATATTGAGTAATACAGGCAAAAGAAAATAGGTCCAAAAAATAAGCATAACAACGGGAATTGCTCTTAAAAAACCAAGCACAGCTACTAACAAATGATGCATTCCCCCTTTAAAAACCGTTAGCCCCACTCCGGCTAAAATACCTAAAAAGGTTGAAAATAGAATAGCAATAAGACTCATTAACAATGTTAAAAACATGCCACCCGGAAAGTTACCCCACATCATATAACTTAAATTATTATAAATAACTTCTAACCCTTTAAGCTCCATAAGTGGTTACACCTTACCTATTTGTAATCGTTTTGCTTGATAAATATTACCTAAAGTACCAACAATAATAATGGCTAAAATATACAATAAAGTAGCAATGGCAAAGTCTTGAAAAGTTTTTAATGATTCGGTTTCAACTTGACGCGATACATAAGAAAGCTCTAACACACCAATAGCCATTGTTAATGACGAATTTTTGATGATATTCATGTACTGACCAATTAAAGGCGGAAAGGCAATACGAAAGCTTTGCGGTAAAATAACAAATCGCATACTTTGCCACCAAGTTAAACCTAAAGCTAATGATGCATGTTCTTGCCCTCGCCTAACGCCAGCAATGCCAGCTTTAAACTCTTCAGCAATAAACGCACTTGAATAACACGTCAATCCAACTAAACCAATAATAAACTCAAACGATGGCATTTTCAGTGAAAAAAAGAACAACCAAATTTGCGGTTCATCGAATAACCATAATTTAAATTCAACAGGTAATAAATTACCCACGCCAAAATACCAAAAAAAGAGCTGTGGCAATAATGGAGAATAACGGAAAATTGCGTTATACCCCATTACGATGATTTGAATAATTTTAATTTTACTTTGTTGAGCAATAACCAGTAAAAACCCCAATAATGTTGAAAAAATAATAGTAAGTAATGAGATAGCTAACGTAACTAAAAAACCATCCCATAACCACCACAGGTAACGGGGCTCAAGTAATTGCTCGTACATAACGCTTACTGACCTTTACCTATTTTAAAATCACCACGAGGCATTGCCGATGTAGTATCAGGCCCAAACCAACGGTTATAAATGGTTAATGCATCACCCTTTTCTTCAAGCGTTAATAAAATCTGATTCACCTTTTCTTTTAAGCGAGCCTCCCCTTTTGGGATACCCACGGCTTGATATTCTTGGGTAATACTAAATGGCGAAATTTCAAATGCGGCACGTTGTTCTTCTGGCACATTAGCCAATAAACCAATTAATTTAGCATCATCTTGAGTAATTGCTTGCACAACACCATTACGTAATGCTGCAAAGGCAAATGGTGTATCATCATAAGAAATCACTTTTGCTGTTGGGTATTTTTCACGTAGTGTAATTTCCATAACCGTACCTTTGTCAGCACCTATACGGAGTTTTTTTAAATCATCCGGTGATTTTAAAACACCTTTTTTTGCGATAAATTTTTGACCAGTTGCAAAATAAGGCAAACTAAAATCAACGGTTTTTGCTCTTTCATCTGTAACAGTAAAATTGGCGACAATTAAATCGGCTTTTTGAGATGTTAATAATGGGATTCGATTGGCTGGATTGGTTGGAACTAAGTCAACTTTAACGTTGAGGGCTTTGCCGATTTCATTTGCATAATCGACATCAAGACCAACAACTTTATTGGTTTTTTCGTCAACATAACCAAATGGTGGGTTACTATCAAACACGGCTATTTTGATTTCGCCTCGTTTTTCAATGTCATCAAGGCGATCTGCATAAGCAGAATTTACACCTAACAAACTACTTATTAATGCGACCACTGTTAGTGATTTAGTCAACAATTTCATCCTGATTCTCCCTAATAAAGGTTATGTTATTTTCAGTTAAAGTCTAACAACAAAGAATCAAATGAATAAATAACAAATACTCACATACTTATAACTTAAAGTTATATAGATTATTCCGTTATCTCACTATCTACAAAAAAGTAAGCGATTTCCCTTTCTGCTGATTGTAGAGAGTCTGAACCATGTACGGAATTTTCGGTTGCGTTATCTGCAAAATCAGCCCGCAAAGTGCCAACAGTGGCTTTAGACAAATCAGAAGACCCCATTAGCTCCCGATAACGCTTAACAGCATTGTCACCTTCAAGAACCAAAACAACAATAGGACCAGATATCATAAAATTAACCAATTTTTCAAAAAACGGTTTTTCTTGATGCTCGGCATAAAAGCCTCCTGCTTGTTTTGGCGTTAATGTAAGCATTTTTAGCGCAACAATATTAAGTTTTGCTTGTTTGATACGCATGATTATTTCACCAATCAACTGCTTCTTAACCGCATTGGGTTTGATGATAGATAATGTTCGTTCAATAGCCATATACTTGCTCCTAACTAATCAAGGGTAAATGTCATTCGTAAAATTTGCCCACTTTGATCTAATAACAATAAATGATGTATACCCTTTTGGCTTACTGTTAGGGCAACTTTTTGATCACCATCGCTGTGCTCAAAAAGCTTACCATCTAAAAACCACCATTTTTCACCTATTCCCCCTTGTGGGGTTAAATCAATAGTAACATCTTGTTGCCCGGATAATCGTTTTACCCATTGTTTATCTCGCAAACCAATAATATCGAGTGGCGAAAAAGCATCTTTACCAAAAACAGGGCAATACTTATCAACCTCAGGAAGTAAAGATTGCCTGCGCTCTTTTGGTAACAACCAATTTTCTAACGCGATGGGCCACAGTGCAATCTGTTTTTTATGCGCATTATTACAATCAGCCGATACACGTTTTCCTGCATCATTAACCCAAATAGTGATCCACCCTGACCGATAGACATTGTTATTAAGCGCTGTAAGTGTATCAAGCGTAGGGGGAACCATTTTATTAAATATCCAAGCATTTTTCTGGCGGTGACAGTTTTCATCATTTGCTGGCAGAATTTGTCCTGATGGCCAACAGATTTTTTGTAAAGTAACACTAGCAGGTTTAGTTATAACAGGTAATGGGCGGTTCATTCGTCGCTCTTTATTTAATAATAACGAACTAACTTGTTGCAAAATTGGCACGGCGGTAATACTGCCATATTGACCAACAACAGGTGTGCCATCTGGACGTCCCACCCAAACACCAATTAAATAACGAGGGTTCATGCCAACCGCCCAAGCATCACGATAACCATAGCTAGTTCCTGTTTTATAAACAAGTTGATGACTATTAACAAGCATCTGTCTTGTGATCCATGCACTACCATCACTAATAAATGGTTTACTTAACAGAGGTTCGTTTTGTACAAAACGTAAAGGACTAACTTGCCCATGGCGAGCAAAAGCACTATAGGCACTAACCAAGTTATCCATTCTCAACGATGCACCGCCTAATATATACGATATATTAGGTGTATTACCGTTAGACTCAAGCGGTAAACCAATGCCGGCAAGTTTGCCGGCAAATCGTTTAGGGCCATAAAGTTCAATTAACTGAACTGCGGGTAAATTTAATGAGTTTTTTAATGCCTCTGAAGCACTGATTGGTCCATAAAAATCTTCATCAAAATTTGTAGGTCGATAATCAGAACTAATTCGTGGCGTATCTTGCAATAACGACTCAGAATGAATCATACCTTCATCAATCGCAAGTGCATACATAAAAGGCTTTAACGTTGACCCAGGCGATCGCAGTGCGCTTATCATATCAACCTGACCAAATCGCTCCTTATTATTAAAATCAACCGAACCAACATACCCTTTTACCGACATATCGGTATGATCCACAACCAAAATAGCCAATGACGTTTTGGGTGGTAACTGATTTTTACGATTACTAGCAATATCTTCAAGACTATATTGCAAAGACAGATCGATATTTGAATGAATAATATCTTCATTTGGGTATTGCTGACTTAAACGTCGAGCTAACAATGGAGCAAGTTGTGGCTTTTTACGAGGATAAACCCAAACATCTTCTTTTTGAACTTGCTCTATAATATCGGGTGACCAAACTTGATATTGAGCTAACCTTGCTAAAACCTTATCTCGAGCCTGTTTAGCTCGTTGAGGATATCTATCTGGACGCAAACGGCTTGGTGCTTGTGGCAATACAGCCAATAACACAGCCTCGCTACGCGTTAATGCTTTTGGTTCTTTACCAAAATACGACCAACTCGCCGCACCTAAGCCCTCGATAGTGCCACCGAATGGGGCACGATTAATATATAAAGTTAAAATTTCATCTTTCGTAAAATGCAACTCAAGTTGCAACGTTCGAAATATCTGCTTTAACTTACCTATTACCGTACGATCATGCGGATAGAGCAACCTTGCAACTTGCATCGAAATAGTGCTCCCTCCCGAAATAATCCGCCTATTGGTAATATTTTGCCAAGCGGCTCTCAATAAAGAAGCTGGATTAATACCAAAGTGCTCATAAAAATGACGGTCTTCATAATTTAACAACACATCAAGATAATCATTAGGAACTTCATCTAATTTGATAGGATACCGCCAAACACCATTTTCATCAGCAAAACGCCAAAGAGGTGTACCATCTTCGGCAAGAATGGTTTGAGTGGTTTTAGTGTTTGTAATAGAAAGCGGAAAAAAATGATCGGCAACAAAAAAGCCACCTAATAATAAAAGGATGCAAAAAAACAAGAAAGCCAGAATATTACGCAGGCACTTTTTCATTTTATTAAAATTCAAATAGTTGATTACAAAACAGCTACCACTAACAAACATTAGCGGTAGCTATTTACTTATATTTTTAACCAACAACCCCAATTAAGATCTATTGTTGCTGATTTGATGTATTGGCCGTATCTGGAGTATTTGATTTGCCATTACGCTCAACCGACATAACATCAATGGATTGACCAATAGCAAATCGATCAGGACGATACATTGATTCAACATAAGGATATGGAATCATATAATTCCCTGCCGTTACCGCTCTAGCTAAATAAGCAACACGAGTACGATAAGTACCATTGCTTACATAGTGATTAATATCAACAGCAGCAACATATCGATCATCACGAAACTCTTGATATTTAACATCATTGCTGTCTTCATCTTTCAACAAATTCGCTAATTCAGGAATTGCCTGCAAACTCACGCTACTATTAGTTAGATTTTGATTTTCTAACTCAAGACCAGCTGGTAAAAAGTCAACAATTAATGCATCGTGAACAGTTTCTTTATGCGCATTAACTTCTAATAAAACCACCATCAAATCTCCTACTTTCATATGATTTGGTTGGATTTTATTACCTTTCAAATCGTAGTAAGTACGTTTAATGGTTAATTCATTATTATCACTTGTTGGCGCAGGAGACCTTTTACCATAACCTGAAACCGTAAATTTAACATAAATCGGCTGTGCGTTTTCTGGATTTGAAATAGTCAAGCCATGAGCCAAATCGTCAAAAATCAAAGAGCGCGATAATGCTGAATTGACATTATTTGCTTGTTGATTAATCACAACATCAAATTTTTGTGAAGATTTATGTTGATCTAACGACCAACCCGCCATAAATAAAGCATTGAGCTCCTGCGTTGAAAAATAACGCGTATCATTGAGTAAATCAGATAAGTGAATTAAATAATCCGCTTGTTTATCAGCATTTAATCCATTTTCAATTAATAATGATAGAACCAATGCATTATCACGAATAGCACTACCATATTCGCCCAACCAAGAATATCGTTTGTCATAACTTGTGGTAAATACCTGTGGCATTAAGCTGTCATAGATATTATCAAAACCAGCCAATTTAGCTGATAACGCTAACTGAGCAACTGGCAATGGTGAAAACACCTTAATATTACCCTCGGTGATCTGTTGATACATGCGATTAATTTCATTACGCACAGATACCGTGATTTTATTTTGTTTTGCTAGCACAACTAACGCATAAGCTTTAGTTGCAAATTTCGTATAATCACTTACTTGTGAATTATCATAATAATTTTGCAAACTATTAAACGCATTAGCATCGTAAACATATTGATTAATACGCGAAATTGCCGCATCAAGTGCGCCATTATTCACATTATAACCACGCTCTTTGGCTTGCAATAAAAAGTCAGTTGCATACACAGTTAACCAATACTCTTCAGCACTATCGTTACTCCACAAACCAAAACTACCATTATTACGTTGCATTGATAAAATGCGTGAAATACCTAATTGCACTTTTTCACGTCGTTTGGCATCCGATTCAGTTTTAATTCCCAATGCAGAAAGCTGCTCTTGGTTTGCATATAACGATGGCATTAAACCACTAACAGTTTGTTCTAAACACCCATATGGATAAGCAAATAACTCTTTAATATACTGAGCAATATTAAGTGGAGGCTGATTCGATACAATTAATTTACCATCAACGGTATTATCAATCATGTCAACAAGACTACCCTCTGGTAATGACCAACTTTCACCGCCATTGATTGCTACAGCATAATACCGTGTGGTTGCAGCATAAGCCGGCCTAACGCCAATATTCCAAGATCGTTTGATTTGATACTCAGAACCATCTTCTAACAAAATACCTTTAACATTAATGGTGACTGAACCTTGCCCATAGCCATAATCGGCCATAATCGGTACTTGAATAATTTGTCTTTGCTTACTATCTATCGTTAAGGTTGTCGCCTTAGCTGAATCTTGATGAACTAAACCATCAGTAGACACATCGATCTGCATCGTTTGTGTTTTTTCGGTTAAATTATTCAAATCCAATGCCAAGTCAGCCTGATCTCCACCCGATAAAAAACGCGGTGTTGATAGTTCAACAACAACTGGTGATGCAACTAGCATCGTTTGTTCAGCCTTACCAAAACGTGTATCATCCCACGCTTGTGCCATTATGCGCAATTCACCATTAAAATCAGGCAAAGCAAGATCAACAACGCCCTCGCCATCATCATTTAACTTAATGGTTTGCAATTGCTGAGCCACAATATTGACATCATTTGATGGTTTTTTACCGCCGGCGCTAGCCTCAAGCATTGCATCACCACCAAAGCTCATATTAACATTACGGCCTTTACCTTCAATCAACTTACCATAAACATCATAAATATCGATGTTATAACGTTTACGCCCTAAAAACGCACTATAAGGATCGGGGGTAACAAAATTGGTAATATTCAACACGCCAGAATCCACAGCCGAAACCAACACCGTTACCTTACGATCTTGCTGGATTGATTTTTTATCCAATTTAATTTTTATTGGAATGGTTTTTTCAGGCTCTGTCTTTTTCGGTGCTTCGATATTGACATTTAATTGACGATCAGAAGTATCAATTGGTAAATAAAGTAAACCAATAGCTCGTTTAATTGTCTGCACAGCAGCATCGGTTGATGGACGAATAATCATCGCATTAATATAAACATCATGACGTTCCCAATCTTCAATAGGAATATCAACATCAAGACCATTATCATCAACGGTAATATCTTTCTTCCACAATATACCGTCATTAGTTTCAAGCGAAATATAACCAGAACCTGCAACAGGAGCTTGAACATGAATTTTTGCGGTATCACCGACTGCATAAGCCGTCTTATCAAGACTTAATTTAACCTGATCAGGACGAACAGAATTGGTACCGTTGGTATTATCTTCCCAATTATAACCACTTCGAAAACGCATGCTACTTATCACACTACTTTTAGTATCAACCACCTCAATACGATAAAAACCATAATCATTGGTTTGATAAGAAACTTTAGCAGTACCATTTTCAGCAATAGAAAGCGGTTGCTCTTGCACAACAAATTCACTCGAATTGTACTCTTGAGACCATCCTGAATCGCTAGACCAGCTCCAATAGTAATTACGACGCTCACGAACAATCCTTGCCTTTAAATCCTTTGTTGCTAATTTATTACCCTCAACATCAACATAAGCGACTTCAAACTCAGCATTATCGCCTTTATCAACCGTTGGGCTTTTTTCATATCGATCTGTTGACCAATCATAATAAGGTGATTGAGAAAACAACGCCCGCACAGCTGGCATTTGAACGCTTGGCCAAATCGCTTGGCTTGCATAACGTGTCACAGGGCGACCACCAGAATCAAGCAAACTTGCTTGTAAAACCACATTAACTGGAGAACTCAACTTACCCCAATTGCTAGTATCAACTGCGACTTGCACACTTCCGTTTTTATCTAAAGTCGTCTCAACATTATCAAGTTGTCTAGCAATATTTTTGTCAGTTACATCACCAATTTTATAATCAGCAAGTTCAGGAATTGAATCCATTTTTCTAAGATAAATATTACCTTCTAAACTATTTCCAGATGCTGGAGCACCATAAAGATACCAACCTTTAACGTCAAAGTTGATGCGTTTATCAAACTGAATCGGATTATTTGATACGGTTGTAATTTCCATCCCCATGCGTTCAGGCAAAAACTCTTCCACATTAAAATAAGCATAACGGTAACTAACATCGCCTAAATTAAAACGAAATGCCCATTTACCCGTTGCCGCACTTGCCGGAATTACATATTTCCATTGATACAAACCACTCGAATCCGCATTTTCTTTAACCGTAAAATTGTCAACCACTAAATTATCGGGCGACATAACATCAACCACAATCGGTTGAGCAGGCAATGGCTTACCATTGGCATCACGCAAAAGTGCATTAAAATAGACGGTCTCTTTTGGACGATATAAATCACGAGAACCAAAAGCAAATAATTGTTTTTGATAAAAAGGCGATCCCGTTAAATTATATTCGCTTAAATTCAACGCACCATGTTCCAAATCAACCAAAGACATTTGCTTGCCATCGCTTGCTGTCAGCAAGACATATTTCATATCATCTGGCAACATTACATCGGCATAACCATTTTCATCGGTTTTTGTTGAAATCGTTCTACAACCCTTATTGCTATCGCGAACGCCTTTGTCACATAATACCGATACATCAATGCCTGAAAGCGGTTTACCATCATCTAAAGCATGCGTCATGATCGTCAAATAACCGTCATTATAATCACGTACCGAAACACCAATATTACTGACAAAAAATAGAGACGCAGGATTTGAATAATCATAGCTACCCGCTTTACTCATCACCGCAAAATAAGCACCCTCTTGTTGCAATGGTGAAATGGACGATAAATTAAGTAATACTGTTTCTTGCGAATTACGTTTTGGATTTAAATCAAATCGAGACGTATAAACTAAATCAGCAACCTGTTGAAAATTCTTAGACTCCCAACTTGACAATTGCTTAGCAAAACCATAATCAGCGATAAAATCGGATAGTTTTTCAGGCTTAATTCTAAAAAAGTTAACATCAACCTTATCAACGTTAAGCGTAACCACAGGCAAACCGCTCATTGATTTGCTTGGCAACAAATAGCCACTACTAGCAAACCCAACCATTGGCTTACGATCTTGAGTTTTAATATGAGTTTGATAGACCGAAGCTAAATTACTGCCATTAATGCCTGCTAACATTTTATCGATTGTAAGTTCCAAATCACGGTTTGGTTCAAGGTAACGATGCCGTAATTCCAACCCATTGTCAGACAACTCCCAAGCTCCATCAACGTTACCCGATTGACGATCAACCAAACGGAGTAAATTAGAAAACTTAAGATTGGGATTTAAAGGCACCGAAAAAGTAATAACTAGCGTACTTGAACCATCAAGAATAACTTCTGAACTATCAATAACCGTTAACGCTTTATTATGGTATTTTTCGACTAATTCAGGGGTAGGCTTAAAAACAGGTTTGGATTGGTTATCGATTTCCGTATTCTCATTGGTATCCGCTGTAGGGGTATCATCAAGAGATTGTAATGCTGATGACGTTGTTAATTGTTCAGTATTTGCATTTTGCTTAACATCTTTATTATCACAGCCTGCTAACGCTAACAGCATACTCAACACCGCTACAGGTTTTACTAATCCCATTTTATCCTTACCTCTCATCTATAATAATTGTTATTGTTGATTATTCGCATTCGTTATTGACCATATATTATGCACTGACATAAGGTTTTTGGCAAAGAGAGTTTGATGGGATTTGCTGTTTTTTAAAAAAAACAGCAAAATAAAAACTTTAATAAAATCAATACCTTTCCTGACCACTTTTTTGCGGTTAAGTGTTGTTATCCAGAGTGTACTTTTATTGGTTTTGCGGGTTTGTTAGTTGTTGGTGTTTAATGCTAATTATGCAATTGGTTGATTTTGCTTGAAAAGAGTCAAATAAAAACTTCAATAAAATCAGTACCTTTCCTGACTGATTTTTTGCGATTAAATGCAGTTATCCAGAATGTACTTTTATTGGTTTTGCGGGTTTGTTAGTTGTTGGTGTTTAATGCTAATTATGCAAGTGGTTGATTTTGCTTAAAAAGAGTTAAATAAAAACTTCAATAAAATCAATACCTTTCCTGACCACTTTTTGGAGGGTTTTTGCGTTGTTTTTTATAAAAAAGTGACTTATAAAAGCCACTCAAGGTTATGCTGTCTGTCTTATTACGGCGTCGGACAAATTTGTCTGGAACAAATTTGAACACCTGAGCACAGCGAAGGTGGCCTCGTAGAGGCGAGTATCAGGATGATACGAGTAATGCCGAAGGCCACATTCTGTAGCCAAAGCGAGGGTTTGCAAAGGGAATTCGCTTTAATTCCCTTTGCTCGGACGTTGTCACTGTAGCTATTTTGTTCACCAAAGGTCAGAACGTCCGAAACCTCTGCACTCAATCCACTCTATTCACAAAAACAAAAAAGGCTTGATTTTTCGCTAAAAAATCGGTCAGGAAAGGTATTGATTTTATTGAAGTTTTTTCTTGATGTGTTTTTAGCAAAAACACACCCAAAACAATAGCCCCATCGGGCACCGTGTGCGCTGCTATTGGCTGAAATAGTTTTTTAACTCTTGAATAAATGCACTATCCACAATCGGGGGATATTTGTTAGGTTGCCATGATGATAAAAACAGCAAATGTTGTAATGTTAATGTTTTATTTATGTTGCTCAGTGCGGTTTCGGCTATTGGTTCGGAGTCTGTGAAAATCGATGATTTCGGTGCAGTCACTTCGTTTGCATGAGTGGTGGTTTGCTGTGGTGGGTTTTGTTGAGCTTTTCTTTTTTGGTATAAGTGGCACTGCTGTTGATACCAAGCTTGATAGCCACTTAAATCGTAGTCGCCAAGCAACTTATATCCATAAACAGTCGGTACTGCGTTAGGAACCCGTTTATTGATGACACTTACTGGAAATCCTCCATGTATAATCACTCGGTCGAGCTTTTTTACGTGATCGATTAACGGTTTTAGGTTAAACCCCAATAGCTGATTCAGCACATAAAATGATTGGTTATAGGCCTTTAAAAAAAGACCTTCCTTCAAAAGACTAATCGGGGTTTCACTTAATGCCAGTTTTTCCTCAATTTTCATTGTATGACACCTTATTATTTGCTCCAATTATTGCCTTGGGGGCCGCCAACCACGCCTTCGGCGCCTTCGGTCGGACTGCGGTTTTTTGACCTTCAGTCATGAAACCGCTGAGTCCGCAGGCTTTGCCTGCTCAAAGCCCCAACTGCCGCGGGGGCTTGATTCTTTTTTATATTGTCCTCTCAGGCACCATAATCGCCCCCCGCGCCCTAAGGATTAAGAACTAAACGCTAAAAGCTAAGGTGCGGTGCAAAGGCCATAGTTGGAGTAGATGGCATTGTCGCTGTGGACGTGGCCGGTGCCCGAGCTGACAAGGAACTGGTTGCGACTCGTTGCGTCGCTCGTCCAGTAGCCGTAGGAGTTGTAGACGAAGCCCGCATCAGCGTAGTTGTGCATGGAGCCCCACTCCGTGAAAAATCCTGCACCTATGTGACGCTCGTAATAATTACCTGATGAACGAGGTGAGGTGCCTAAATGGCTATAGTTTGAATTGGTTAAATCCCTTACCCGTACTATACGATAACCCAAACTTCTACACCATGCTAATTGGTCACTATAAGGTTTCCTTTGATTATCCCGATGGACGAACCACTGCTTTAACACAAATCCATAACGAACCTCATTACCACTACTATCCCTACCGACCAACTCAAATGTCTGTGGCAAAGATGGACGTGCTAATGAACTTGGATTACTTGAACTTATTTGAGTACTATCAGCTTTAGGACCATGCAACGTTACCCGCGTTACATTCTTGGATTTATCAGTAATCCAATTATCGTGTTGTATGGTAGTTCCATTCCATGGGTCTCGGTGTGAATCTGTATGCGGCCTTGTCCAACTCACCGTTGCGCTTAGACTACCACTTGTGTTAACTGTCCAACTTAACTGACTTCCGTCAATACCCCCTATATCCAAATCAAAATACAACCCATCTGAACCCGTTGTTGGAAAGTTCCTGTCGTAAGATGATGGACTCGTTGACTGAACTAAAAAGCCCTTACTAGGATTCCATATGTTAGATGGACCTGCATAGCGGCGGTTGTCGTCAGAATCAATGCCAGTTGTTCCACCAAACAACAAATTCGGCCTGACCGAACAAATACCTGCATTATCATATGGATTAATATAATAATCCACCGTAGCGCCACTAAAACTACTACTCCTTGGGACCCCATACTGCGTACTTAATATGCCACCTGTACTTGTTAAAGTTACCTTATAAGGTGCACTACATATACTTAATACATCGCTACGATTAACCGTATTACCGTTTTTATCCTTAAACGTTACCGATATACTCCCCGATGCCGTTACTCCACCTACTCCCTGTCCGTCTCCATCATCATCTCGCCAATATCCCTGACTCACCAAATCATTCATCGTGATTGAACTCCTTGATGCAGGTACTATCGTCTCTATATGACTTAAGTTACTCCCCACATATGGCAACCTGATTGGATTGCTTGGTGTTGATGGATTGGTTGACCTTGTGTATACCGTGCCATCCTGCAACTTTATTGACAATAAACGGTCTGTATTCGTTAATTTTGTTACCCCACCATCAAACGTTAAATACGGCGCACTCCCCTCGATAGCCCTTGAAGTATAAGCCGTTAACGCCTCTGTATCCTGCGTATACGACAATAACAACAATGGCGCTAAGAATAATGCCGATTTAGATAATAATGGTGATTTAAATAGTAATGGCGGTTTGAGTAACCACTTGGGTATCGGTGATAATTTTGCCGAAGATGTGATTGATGACCTGACCGAAGAGGTTCCTGAAAATGTTTCCGAAGATGCTGCTGAAGAACCTGCCGAAGACATCGCCAATAAAGACCGCGATGACGGCGTCGATTTCGCTACGCGAAATGACTTCGGTGATGAAAATAACTGTGGCGCTCTATTTTGACCACCGTGCGAATCAATAAGATTTAGGGCATAGGTTTGGCAGGCCAGATGCCAGATGCCAGATGCCAACCATGGTAATGCATTTTTTATTCCCTGTCAAGTAATTTATTGTTTTTTTCTCGATTTTTCTATCCGTTCGCTTTATTTTTGAGCGATTCCCTGCTTGAATAAGCCTTAAAATTATAACTTGATGGTGCATAATCTGCCACTTTTTTTGTTAATTTATTGTAAAGATTTGTTAGATGGTGGGTGGGGTGGTGGTTTTATATTATTAAGTCCCCATCACAATATTATTGCCTTATCCTTATTAATAATCTTAAAATTCGATAAACCTAAAAACTTTGTTATAATTTGACCTCTTTAAAAATCAAAATTCAAAAATTAATGAAAGCCCTCTATTCCTTTATCGTTTTAATACTAATACCTTTTGATCTTTTTGCTGCTGATTTTAGCGGTGATGATTTATCGATTTATTGGGGGATCCCTTTTGTGGGGATGTTGCTTTCTATTGCATTGTTGCCGTTATTTTTGCCACGATTATGGCACCATCACTACGGTAAAATAACGATGTGCTGGACGATGTTTTTTTTGCTGTTTGCTTTGTATTCGTTTGGTTTGCAATCAACAATTCATCTTACTGCCCATGCAGTAATAGCTGAATACATTCCTTTTATTTTATTACTACTAGCCTTGTTTACTGTTTCGGGCGGGATTTTAATTAAGAGCGATGTGCTTAGTACGCCCAAACTAAACGTTGGTTTGCTAGCAATAGGAACTTTGTTAGCATCAATTATGGGAACAACAGGTGCGGCAATGTTGATGATTCGACCTGTAATTAGAGCTAATCGTCAACGAAATTATGCCGTACATACCATTATCTTTTTTATCTTTTTAGTAGCGAACATTGGCGGTGGCTTGACACCACTTGGGGATCCACCTTTATTTATTGGTTTTTTAAAAGGTGTGAATTTTGGGTGGACTGTTAAACATATGTTGTTGCCCGTTTTGCTTAGTTCAATGTTGTTATTAGCAATTTATTATAAGATTGATTGCCACTACTTTCGTAGCCAATATGGTCATTCCCTTGCGTTAACTTCGACTTCAAAAACTAACACTATTAAGGTTTATGGTGTAAGCAATATTTTTTTATTGGTGGCTATTATTGCCTGTGTACTTATGTCAGGCATTTGGCGATCGTCTGTTGAGGTTATGGTTTTAGGGTTACCTATTACTTTATCTAATTTAGTCCGCGATATTATGTTTGTTGTGATCACCTTTATTTCAATATTAATCACCCCCAAACAAGTCCGTGCCGGTAACGAATTTAATTGGGAACCTATCATTGAAGTTGCTAAGCTGTTTATCGGGATTTTTATTACTATTGTTCCTGTACTTGCTATTTTACGAGCAGGTAGTCATGGGGCATTAGCCCCAATAGTTTCACTGGTGACAAATGAGCAAGGCGAACCAATCAACAGCATGTACTTTTGGTTGTCAGGTTTGCTTTCTGGTTTTTTAGATAATGCCCCCACCTATTTGGTCTTTTTTAATCTCGCTTCTGGCGATGCTATCACTTTAATGACCACGTTAGAAAGAACCCTGCTTGCTATTTCAATGGGCGCTGTTTTTATGGGCGCACTAAGCTACATTGGTAATGCGCCTAATTTTATGGTCAAAAGCATTGCCACACAAAACAAAATTAATATGCCGAGTTTTTTTGGTTATATGAAGTGGTCAATAGGCATTTTGATTCCTGTGTTTATTATCGATAATTTGGTGTTTTTTGTATTGTTTTAGTGCATATTGTTATAAATGTTATTGTTGTTATGAGTTTTACACTTTGTATATAAAACTTGGTATAATGCAACGTTTGTACCATAATTTTGAGAGTGATATATGTTAAATCAATTAAAAGCAATTATTCAGTATCTTCTTCCTAAACAGTTATTAACCGTGATCTTTGGTTGGCTGGCAAAGAAACAGTTAGGTAAAGTTACAACATGGATGATTATGCTTTTTTGTAAAGTGTATAAGGTGGATTTGAGCGAGGCAAAAATTAATGATGTTAGCAAATTTAAAACATTTAACGATTTTTTTGCTCGCGAATTGAATGAAGATGCCCGTCCAATTGATGTTGCTGATAACGCTGTTGTTATGCCCGCAGATGGAATCATTAGTCAGTTTGGTTCTATTCAAGATACACAGTTGCTACAAGCTAAAGGGCATTTTTATTCTTTAGAATCATTACTTGCTTGTAATTCTGAGATGATCAAGTTTTTTAAAAATGGATTATATGCAACCACTTACTTGTCTCCTAAAAATTATCACCGTTTTCATATGCCTTGTGATGGTGTTTTACGTGAGATGATTTATGTGCCTGGTTCGCTATTTTCAGTCAATAAAGCCACAACCGAAAGCATACCTAATATTTTTGCTCGTAATGAGCGAGTAATTTGTTTATTTGAAACTGAATTAGGTCCAATGGCACAAATTTTAGTGGGAGCAACCATTGTTGGGAGTATTGAAGTTCCATGGGAAGGCATCATCACTCCACCGCGTGAAGGTATTATGAAACGTTGGACTTATAGTGACGAAATAAAATTAACCAAAGGGCAAGATATGGGGTGTTTTAAATTAGGTTCGACCGTAATTACCTTGTTTGCGTCAAATGCAATTGAGTTTGATAGTCACCTTAAAGTGGGTAGTGTTGCTCGTGTAGGTCAAAAATTAGCAGATAGGATATAACATTATGTGGATGCGTGGTGTTTTTTGCTTTGTTGCTGTGTTGTTTTCTTCACTGACTTTCGCCGAAGAGTCTACGCCAATCATTAATAATGAGGATGATCTTTCTCAAGTTGTTCATCAGTTAAGTGATAAAAATGATGAGCTACGTCAAAATATGGAGTTCCAAAAGAATCATTTAACTAATATTGTTAATGAGCAAAACAACATCACCGCCCAGATTTCTCATGTGCAAAATACATTAACCACTCTCGCTGAACAAGGCGAGTGGTTGAGTTTTTCAACCTCTTTGGGTGAAACTTTGCGTCAGCAGTTATTGCGCTTACCCGAAAAACCTAAATCGCAAGCTTTAGATGCTGAAATTGCCGAAGCAAAAGCTCAACAACTTAACTATAGTGATACTTTAACTTCTTTAGATAATTATCCAACATTAACCAGTCCACTTAATAGTGTTAAAGAGGCAATACAATATCGTCGTTTGCTTCGTGAACAGACTGAATTGCTTAAAACGCTTATTTCAGGAACTGATACCACTATTTTAGAACTAACCAAACTAAAAATTGCCAATAAACAGTTAACCAATGCCATCGACGAAGTGAACGATGCTGCTCATCGATATTTCTTTTGGGTGGCAAATGTAAATCCTATATCGTTGAGTTATCCTATCGATTTAGCTAAAGATGTTGTTTATGTGGTTTTTTCGATCGATATGCTTTCACAGCTTTATAATGCTAGTGCTGAAGTACTAAGCGCTCCCAAGCCACTATTTTTAATTGTTTTATCGTTAATGTTTGTCTTTGCACACTTTAAGATGCGTGCAAAATATAATACTTTTTTAAATAAATCAGCAGGACGTGTAGGTAAAGTAACACAAGATAGTTATTCTTTAACCTTAAAAGTCATTATATTTTCCTTAATCATGGCATTACCTGTTCCTATTTTGTGGGCAGTGTTTGGCTATGCTTTACAGATTAATTCCGATTATCCTGTCGCGTTTGCTTTAGGTTATGGTGTGAATGCCGCTGCGCCTATTTTATGGGTGTTTATTATCTCAGCACATTTTGCATCATCTAATGGACTTTTTATTAGTCATTTTGGTTGGTCTGAACGTAGTGTACGATCAGCAATGAAATATTACCAACTTTCAATTTGGCTTGTAATTCCGTTGGTCGTGATAGTGATGAGTTTTGACCAATATAATAATCGCCAATTTGCTGCAACCATTGGTCGTACAGCGTTTATTTTTCTTTGCTTTGCTTTAGTGTTTATGACTAATTCGCTCCATCGTGCTGGCGTTCCGCTTTATATCGATAAAAAAGGATCTGGCGATAATTTATTAAGTCATATCTTGTGGTTTATCTTATTAAGTGCACCATGGCTTGCCATTATTGCTGCTTGTTTAGGTTATTTATCAACAGCTCAAGTACTATTAGGGCGACTTGAAGCGTCGGTTATTATTTGGTTTGCACTGTTAGTGGTTTATTTTATGATTCGCCGTTGGATGTGGATCCAAAAACGTCGTATTGAATTTGAACGCACAAAACAACGCCGTTTAGAGCGTATGCAACGCGCCAAATCGCATGAAGACGATTCTAATTCACTTAATGAAAATGTCGATGAACCTGTGATCGATTTAGATGCCATCAGCGCTCAATCTTTACATTTAGTCAGATCAATAATTATGATGATTGCACTCATTAGTATGATTTTGCTGTGGTCTGAGCTACATTCAGCTTTTGCTTTTATGAATAACATCAAATTATGGGGAACCAGTGTTATTGTCAATGGTACTGAAATTGAGCAATATATTACTCTTGGTGCAGTATGTATCGCTATTTTAGTGATGACAATTACCGTTCAGTTGGTTAAAAACTTACCCGCTTTATTAGAATTAGGCATTTTACAACATTTAGATTTAGCCCCAGGAACAGGTTATGCAATTTCAACGGTTTCAAAATACATTATTTTGATGATTGGTTGTATGATTGCATTTTCGTTTATTGGTATAGATTGGTCCAAAATTCAATGGCTAATTGCTGCACTAGGTGTGGGATTAGGGTTTGGCCTGCAAGAAATTTTTGCGAATTTTATTTCTGGTTTAATTATTTTATTTGAAAGACCAGTGCGGATTGGTGATACGGTGACAATTCGTGATTTGACTGGTAACATCACTAAAATCAATACTCGTGCAATTACCATCGTTGATTGGGACCGTAAAGAAATTGTGATGCCTAATAAGGCTTTTATTACTGAACAATTGGTAAATTGGTCGTTATCTGATTCGATCACTCGAATTGTATTAACCATTCCTGCAACTATTGATGCTGATAGTGATCTGGTTATTAAGCTTTTACAACAAGCATCAGATGAATGCGAATATGTACTTAAAGATCCCGAGCCTCAAGTATTTTTAGTGGATATTCAAGAAGGGATTCAGCTATTTGAATTACGTGTTTTTGCTGCTGAAATGGGGCACCGAATGTTGCTACGGAGCGCTATACATAAGCTAATACTTGAAGCTTACCGCAAGCATCATTTGACATTACCATTTCCACCATTGCAGACCAATTTAGAAGCTTTAGGTCGCAAAAGTGGACGTCGTGGCTATACAGTTGGGACTGTTTAACCAAATAGCGTTGCTAGCCATGGAACACCAAAAGCGCCCGGCGCAAGCAATACAAATGCCCAAACGGGCGCCGAAGCAATATTGGCCACATTAAATTTCGTTGCAGGCATGTGCATTGTGCCTGCTATTAATGGCACTATTGCCCGTAATGGCCCAAAAAATCGTCCAATAAATACCCCTAACGTTCCATAACGCTGAAAAAATTGCTCAGCACGATAAATTAATTTGGGATGTTTATTAAGAGGCCATGATGTAATAACTTGTTGGTGATAGTGTTTACCTAACCAATAAGATACTAAGTCGCCTAAAATAGCACCTATCGAAGCGGTAATTAATACTGGTACAAATGATATCGCCCCGCTACCTATCAAAGCGCCTACACCGAATAAAATTGCCGTTGCAGGGACCAAAAGCGAGATAATTGCTAAAGATTCGCCAAATGCCAATAAAAATATAATTGGTAAAGCCCAAACTTGATGATGCTCAATAAATTGCATAATTGCTATTGTGATTTCGTGTAGCGACATAAGTTTATGTGTGTAAATTATCAATTGATTATGGTGTGCTATTTTACCATAATACTAGTCACTTAGGACTTGATACTTTACTTATTGATAGAACATTACAAGACGTTAACATTCTTTTAGTTTTATTAACGCTTAAGATTATGTTGATAGTAGTCCTAATCGAAATACTCCAATTAATAAGAGACAAATCATGACAATTGGTATTGAATCAATCCTAGTACGGAAGTTTAAAAATAGCGAATTTAAAGCCCCCCAACTTGATAAATTAGCTGTCGAAAAGCCTGTTGCTTTAATTTATAACGGGATTTCACATGTTGTGATGATGGCAACCCCCAAAGATTTACATTATTTTGCAGTTGGGTTTTCGTTAACTGAAAATATTATTCAGTCAGTTAATGATATTTACGGTATTGATATTATTGAGACCCCAAAAGGCATAGAAGTACAAATTGAACTTTCGTCACGACGTTTTAGTGAACTAAAAGAAAAGCGCCGTAATTTAACTGGGCGTACGGGCTGTGGTATTTGTGGCAGTGAGCAGATAGATCAAGTTTGCCAAACTATTTCTAGTTTGCCGCTAATGAACCAGATTAGTTTAGCTGATTTTAGCAATAGTCTAAATTATTTATCGCAAGTCCAACATGTTGGTAATCAAACTGGTTGCACTCATGCCGCGGTATGGTTGGATTTACAAGGACAATTTATAGCTGGATTTGAAGATATTGGTCGACATGTAGCTTTAGATAAATTATTGGGCTTTAGAGCAATGCAATTACCTAATGATCCTAAATATCAACATGGTGTAGTGTTAGTATCAAGCCGTGCTAGCTACGAGATGGTGCAAAAAACAGCGAATTGTGGTATAGAATTTTTGTTAGCTGTTTCAGCGGCGACTTCATTAGCTGTTGATTTGGCTAAACAGTGTAATTTAACTTTACTTGGATTCTTTAGAGGAAGGAACGGCGTAGTTTATTCTGGAGAAGATCGTTTAATTTAATAATTATTTTAGTATTAACTATTTTGATACTTAAATTAACATTGAATTTAATTATTTGATTAATAAAATAAAAAAATTTATTCATCTGATTAATTCTAAGATATCGCAATTCACATCTTTTCTTATTGAGCAAAGATCATCATAATATATGCGCAAAACAGGGATTACTTTGTTTTTTAATTATTTTGTAAACGTATTATTAATAAAACCAGTAATAGTCTATTACCGTTAATTTTATTTACCCTGTTTTACTCTAGTATTTAATTTTTGAAAGGATACCATCATGCATCAAACTTCAGACATTCAACAAGCTGTTAACTATATTCAACAACAAACAGACAAGAAACCAACAATTGGGATTATTTTGGGTTCAGGTTTAGGTCCTTTTGCTGACACTCTTGAAGATGCTGTTCATATCCATTATGACAATATTCCTCATTTTGCTAAATCAGCAGCAGTGGGGCATGCTAATGAATTAGTAATAGGAAAAAGTGGCGATAAAACCGTAGTTGCAATGAAAGGACGTTTTCACTACTACGAAGGATTTACTTTAGATCAAGTTACCTTTCCGGTACGTGTGATGAAAATGCTTGGCGTTGAAAAACTGATTATTACTAATGCCTGTGGTGCAGTAAATACTGGATTCAAACCAGGTGATTTAATGATAATTACCGATCACATTAATTTAACCGCTAACAATCCATTAATAGGACCAAATAATCCAGAATTAGGAGTTCGTTTTTTAGACGTAAGTGAAGTTTACAATAAACAATTACGCTCAATTGTTGTTGATGTAGCAAAAGAACTAAATATCACTTTACAACAAGGTGTCTATGCTTGGTGGACAGGTCCAACATATGAAACCCCCGCCGAAATTAGAATGATCCGCGTTTTAGGTGCTGATGCTGTTGGTATGTCAACCGTACCTGAAGCAATCATAGCTCACCACTCAGGTATTAAAACTATCGGAATTTCATGTCTAACTAATATGGCTTGCGGGATTTTAGACCAACCATTAGGTCACGAAGAAGTGATTGAAACAGCTGAACGTGTTAAATCAACCTTTTTACAACTTATTACAAAAACAATTGAACGTTTTTAAGTAGTGCTTTTTATTGATGACTTTCTATGAAAAGTCCACTTTATTTTAGGAATAAACAATGAACATAGCAAATAGATTAGAATTGATGATGTTTCTCCAATATTTTATTTGGGGAAGTTGGTTAACCACATTTGGGGCTTATCTATTTAATACATTACACTTTTCTGGTGTTGAAGTATCTATGATTTTTAGTACTAAAGGTTTAGCCGCTTTAATTACACCATTTGTTATTGGCATCATTGCTGATAAATTTTTGCAAGCTAAATATCTTTATATGTTTTGTCACGCTGTTTGTGCCATTGCACTTTTTTATGCTGCATCAATTAATAATTCAGCTATTTTGTTTTGGGTAATGTTAGTTAATGCGTTAACATTTATGCCAACCATTGCATTATCAAACTCAATTAGTTATCACTGTTTAGACAAAGATAACTTAGATACTGTCACTCTATTTCCCAAAATACGTGTATTTGGGACTATCGGTTTTATCATTGCGATGTGGACAGTGAGTTTATGCAAATTCGAATTGAGTAATGCTCAACTCTATATTGCTAGTGCAGCTTCTATTGTACTTGTAATTTATAGTACAACATTACCTAATATTACTGTATCAAAAAGCCAAAAACAGTCTTGGGTTTCTTATTTAGGATTAGATGCTTTTGTGTTATTCAAAAAACCGGTAATGGCAATATTTTTCCTTTTTGCTATGTTACTTGGGGCAATATTACAAATCACCAATACCTTTGGTGGAGCATTTTTACATGACTTTGATAAAATACCAGAATTTAAAGAAAGTCTAGTTGTTCAGTACCCAGCTATTTTATTGTCATTTTCACAAATGGCTGAAGTCGCATTTATTTTGACTATCCCATTTTTTCTCAAAAAATTTGGTATCAAAAAAGTCATAATGATAAGTATAATTGCTTGGACGCTAAGGTTTGGTTTATTTGCGTTTGGCGATCCTACGCCTTTTGGCTTTGTACTGCTAATGCTTTCGATGATCGTTTACGGCTGTGCATTTGACTTTTTTAATATTTCTGGCTCTATTTTTATTGAAAAAGAAGTTAGTTCAGATATTCGAGCCAGTGCCCAAGGACTATTTATGACAATGGTCAATGGTATTGGTGCTTATTTTGGTTCGATTTTAAGTGGTTTTGTAGTTGACATGTGTACACATGATGGCATTAAAGATTGGCAAACAATTTGGCTAATTTTTGCATCTTATGCACTTATACTTGGTGTTGTTTTTTATTATTCATTTAATTATGAGCATACTAAACACCAATCTGATGTATAACCATTTATCTATTCATTTCAATGAATTTTAAAATATTATTTATCATTTTATTTTAATTTAACTCATTAAAAAGCCATAAGGGGTTGAAAAATACCCCTGAGGGCTTTTATTGTTTTTTCTATCCATAATTTTTAGCAATGTTTTTTTAGTTTGGTGAGATTTAAATATGCAATATAAATTTTTAGGCGGTTTTCTAGTCTTTTTGGGGGCATGTAGTTTTGGTGTGCTCTCTTCTATCGTGAAAACAGCTTATAAAGCAGGCTATTCACTGGGTGAAGTTACTGGTGTTCAATGCTTTTTGGGAATGTTAATGCTGTGGAGTATTCACTTTATTGTTAAAACAGTATACAAACCCAAAATAACAACATCGACTGATAAATCATTGGCAACTTCAAGCTCTAAAAAAACTCAATTAACAAAAAAATGGAAAGTTTGCGCCGTTGGCCTTTTTCCTGGTTTGGTAGGTATTTGTTATTACCAATGTGTACAGTTGGTTCCCGCATCAATTGCCATCATTTTATTAATGCAATATTTGTGGATTAGTGTCTTTATTGATTTTGTCATATTCAAAAATAAACCTAGCATGATTCAATTAGCAGTGGTTATTGTGATTATATTGGGTAGTAGTTTGGCAGCAGGTATTTTTAATCAAGATATTAGCTTAAATTTAACCGGTTGTTTTTTTGGTTTTTTAGCAGCATTAATGTATTCACTCTTTATCAGCACTAGTAGCAATATTGGAAATGAGTTACCTAAACTCGAAAAAAGTGCCTTGATGATAACCGGCGCATGTATTATTACTTTTTTAATATTTCCACCGTTGTTTTTCTTCAAACTTGATTTTAGCGATAAACTTTATCAATTAGGTTTTTTATTAGCATTGCTCGGAACCGTATTACCGCCTTTTTTGTTTTCGATAGGAATTCCAAGAATAGGTATTTCATTAAGTGCAATTTTGTCGGCAGCAGAGCTACCTGTTGCGGTGACTTGCTCGTATTTTTATTTACAAGAGTCAGTTCATTTTAATCAATGGGTTGGAGTAAGTATTATTTTATTAGCTATCGCTTTACCTAATTTAAAACATATCAAAAAAACAGATTAACCTTAAATTAAAAAGTAGGACAAAAGTCCTACTTTTTAATTTAATAGCTTTAATAGTCAAACAAATTAAAAATTATTATGATATATTTGTTTACTTTCCTTATTACATATTTATCTGTAAGACCTTAAAAAAATTTTAATAAAAGAGTAAATCTAGCAATATTATTGAACTTTCTAAAGTTAGATATGTCTTATAGAAGTAGTTATTGTGAAACAGTATTAGTAATGTCCCGTAGTTAGTCTTTAAAGCAGGTTTGCGTATAAATAATGTTATTTATATTAAAGCCTAACCGTTTTTCCTGATAGTAGCCGTTCTCGTGATGTTTTATTTTTTAAATTTTTATGTTTTAAAATTTAAATTCATCAATTTAAATATCTAATAGATAAATCATTAACTATTTGATTTTTTGTTTATTTTTATATTTAAGCATTATGTTAACCTAAAACATTTTACATAAAAAATGACATTTATTTTTCATTATTGAAAATTTTGTTACTTTTTTATTCTAATTAAAAAGGAAGTTGCAGAATGAATACATATAAAAAACCGTTATTTACCTTAGTACATAGCAATGATGCAATACCTGAACACAGAACACTGGCTTATTTAGATCCGACATTAAATTATTATACGGATCATGTCGATGAGATTATTGCCTTACGTGTTAAAGAGCTTAAATTGCATCACTCTGAATATAGAGAGTATCACGATATTAACAAAAACAATAAAAAAGGATTTTCTTTTGTTTTCAGTGAAGTTTTTGAATCAGAACACCATAAAAAACAAATTGGTATGCTGAAAGATGATATTGCTATTGCTAAAGAGTCAAACAAAGTAAAAGAATTATTAAATACTCGGATAAAAGAAATTGCTAATGTTTATCCTGAATTGCAATTTAATTTTAATGATATGCACATTTTACCAACTAAAGTAAAAGAACACCTTTTTGCTCCACCTTTAATCTTAACTGAAGATAATGCCATTATGCTTTGGGATGATTAAAAAAACATTATTTAACAATAATTAGTAAAAGCCATAATTTACAGGGATTACTCCCTGTAAATTATTTTTCCTAGATATTTATTCTGTGTGAATAATTAATGATATACCTGCCTAACAGTTAACTATTAAAAGCACTTTCACCATGGCTATTGATGTCAAGTCCTTCTCGTTCATGTTCTTCAGATACCCTTAATCCAACGCAGATATCTGCAATTTTATAAGCAATAAAAGCCACCACAGCTGTCCAAATTACGCAAGTAATGACACTCATCACTTGAATTCCAACTTGGCTTATCATTGTGATACCTTCTGCATAACCAATCCCCCCCAAAGATTCTGAAGCGAAGATACCTGTTAATATACAGCCGACAATACCACATACGCCATGTACGCCAAACACATCACAGGTATCATCAACTTTTAAAATTCTTTTGAGTGTTGATACCCCAAAAACACCAGCAAAACCACAAATAAGGCCAATTAACATAGCACCACCTACGCCAACAAGGCCAGCGGCTGGTGTGACACCAACTAATCCTGCTATCACTCCAGATACTGAACCAAGACATGATGGTTTGCCTCGTAAAAGCCATTCAGCTAATGTCCATGCCAAAACTGCAGCAGCCGTCGCAGCAACTGTGTTAATAAAAGCCAAACCTGCAATTTCGTCAGCATGAGTTGATGAGCCAGCATTAAAACCAAACCAACCAATATAAAGGATTGCCGCACCAAGATAAACATAAGGTAAGTTAAATGGTTTTAGTGGTTCACGGTTATAACCAATACGGTTTTTTATTAAATAAGCACCTACTATTCCAGCAATCGCCGCATTAATATGTACAACAGTACCACCAGCAAAGTCGAGCGCTCCCTCATCACCTAAGATACCCCCGCCCCATACCATATGAGCCATAGGAATATATGAAAACGTAAACCATAACACCATAAAAATTAATACAGCAGAAAACCGAATGCGCTCAGCAAAAGCACCCGGAATTAAACAGCAGGTAATGCAAGCAAATGATCCTTGAAATGCAACCCAAATAAATTCATAAATCGAGCCTGACACATCTGTAATATTGATACCGGTTAATAGAAAATGGTCAAAATTACCATAAAACCAGTTCCCTTCACCAAAAGAAAGTGAATAACCATATGTAATCCACAATACAGCAATAAGTGAAAAGATAACAAGTACTTGAGATAACATTGATAACACGTTTTTAGAACGTAATAATCCGCCATAAAACAAAGCAATTCCTGGAACGGACATGAAAAGGACTAAAGCAGTACAAATCATCATAAATCCGTTATCAGCTTTATCAACGATGGCGCTTTCGTCAGCAAAAACAGAGCTTGAAAATAAAATAATTAAAGAAAAAATAATTTTTTTCAACATAATGATATCCTTAACAGTAAATTACAGCGCTGATTCGTCGGTTTCACCAGTACGGATACGCACGACATGCTCAAGTGAAGTAACAAAAATTTTGCCATCACCAATTTTACCTGTGTATGCGGCTTTGGTTACGATATTAATGACTTCATCAAGCTGTTCATCACTAATCGCCAAATCAATTTTAACTTTAGGCAGAAAATTAACATTATATTCAGCACCACGATATAACTCGGCATGACCTTTTTGTCGACCAAACCCTTTAACTTCAGTAACGGTTAATCCTGTAATGCCGACATTAGATAAGGCCTCTCGAACTTCTTCTAATTTGAAAGGTTTTATAACTACAGTGACTAATTTCATTAATTGCTCCTAATAAATATGAGATACAAAATTAATCATGCAAAGAACGTGCCAAAATAGATGGCTTGAATGAAATTGAGTAATTTAAGTGGAATTTATAACAAATAGAAAAGATAGCCGTTATAAAAACTTAGGCTTAGTGACTTAGCTTAAGCAATTAAATGTATAAATAAGCAAAATATACTTTGATATATTTTTATTTTACTATGCACTTATATGGTGCCATGTGTGTATTATTGGTGCCCAATAATTATGAGTAATTAGTACATAATAAGGATTAGAACGTTACCATTAATTTACGATATTCATCATAGGCAAAATGGTCTGTCATGCCACTAATATAATCTTGCAATAATCGACACCGATAATAAAATTCCATACAAGCAAAATTGGCTTCATTTGAATTTAATTTACTAATTGCTTGCTTATAAGCTGCACAATGTTTTGAAGATAATTTATGATATAAACGCGTTTCAATGGGATAATGCTTGTGATATTCGTTATCAACTAATTTTAAAAAATCATCAGTAGGCATAGTAAGCAACGGACTATAAATATCAAGCAATCCGCTAATAATTCGATATCCTTGAAGTTCAATATTTTCGACCGATTCATGATTAAATACATGTTCAAAGCCGACTGCTTTAAAAATATTAAGCAATTTATATTCTGTACTATGATCTTCAAGTAAGGCATGGTTAAACGAACCATGATAAATTGCGTCTATATTTTCAATAAAACGTTCAGCGGCATGTGGTACTAGTTTACTAATAGCATTGACACGTAAGTACATAAAAAATTGATCAATGCCAATAGCATTAAATTCATTCTGTTTTAAATTTTCGTAAGGGCGATTGACAACTAGATCAAACAAATCACCTTTTTTAAAAGGTCCCCATGCTTCAGCAAGATAGGTGTAAAGCTGTTTTACAGTTAAAATTTTCTTTTCAACGGCATCTTCAAGATCTGCAATACAATATGAAATATCATCAGCCGCCTCCATAATATAGGTTAACGGATAACGATGAAACTGTTTGATATCAAGTTGTTTAGATAACGCTTTTACAAATGGTTCTTCTGATAAATAATAACCTGGCTTTTTCATTAAATAAGAAAATTCAGGCGGTATCGAATCAGACCAATAAGCTGGTTTAGAGTATTTAAGAATTGAGGCAATTTGTGAATAAGTTAAATTAAGACGTAATATGGAATGAACTAAACGAATTGCTTGAGCATTACCTTCAAAATTTGCGAGATCTTGGCGGATTTCGGTTTTAAGTTTTTTAATTTCATCATCATCATTAGTATGCACCTTTAATGCTGGATAAATGGTGTCATTTTCAAGCCCTAATCGTAAATGAAACCATTGATTAATAGCTGCTTCACCAAAATGACCAAATGGAGGATTACCAATATCGTGCATTAAACAGGCCATTTCAACAAGGCTTTCGATCGCCATTACACAATTATCAAGCCCGTATTTTTTTAATTGTCCTGTTTTACCAAGGCGGTTAACAATTTCTTTAACAATGTAACGACCTACTTGCTGCACTTCCATAGAGTGAGTAAGTCGCGTTCTGACTACTGAGTTGCGTTCTAATGGAAAGACTTGTGTTTTTTGTTGTAGACGACGAATAGCAGCTGAATTTATGATACGTCCACGATCACTTTCAAAACAACGTACTATTGAGTACTCGTCAGACAGTACTTCACGTTTTTTGCTAGCATAGCGTTGATAATTGATTTTTTGGTTAAAGTTGATCATGGTCCTATCTCTAATTTTATCACTCTGATTGGCTCAACTCGCTAAATTGTTATAATTTTTGTTTCGCCCATTCAATGCTGTTTTGATAATCATTAGGTAATAGCGGTTTTAGAGCGTCTAATTCTTTTAATAATTTACTAGATTGGTTATGAGTCAAGTTTAAATGCCCTACTTTACGCCCTACTCTTACTTCTTTTTCATACCAATGTAGATGCACCAAATCGATAGATAACCAATTAAGATTTAATTCTGTTCCAATCAGGTTAACCATAACCGACGGTGCAAATACAACGGGCTTAGGAAGTGGTAAACCAAGGATTGCACGAAGATGTAGCTCAAATTGGCTTATTGAAGCACCATTTTGTGTCCAATGACCGCTATTATGTACTCGCGGAGCCAGTTCGTTAATCAGTAATTTATCCCCCACAATAAAGCATTCCATCGCCATTACACCAATATAATTTAATTTATGCAT
Organism: Gilliamella sp. Pra-s60; assembly: GCF_009795755.1. Taxonomy (NCBI): domain Bacteria; kingdom Pseudomonadati; phylum Pseudomonadota; class Gammaproteobacteria; order Orbales; family Orbaceae; genus Gilliamella; species Gilliamella sp. Pra-s60. The sequence goes on from NZ_WTFA01000002.1 coordinate 100,585, forward strand.
AATGGAAGATAGCATTTTTTCAGCTTTTGCTTGTAATAAAGGTGATTCGTTTGGTAGTGAAACGCTCATTTTTAAAATGCCATCTTGGTGCAAATTGTTGGTAAGTGGGTAAAATACCGTTTCACCTTTTGCATTACGCGCTCCCACTAATGACATTTCTTTTTCAAATGGGATAGCCTGCTCAACAATAGCGTTCTGATAAATATCATCTGGCACAGTAATTAGGTCATTAATGGCTATACGCCATTGCCCTCGTCCATCATAACCACCAGTTCGACGTTTAACAATTAATCGATCGCCAAGTTCAGTAAATAACCTTGACCAATCTTGAGGGTGATCAAGCGAAAACCATTTCGCTGTCGGTAAACCCAGTTCGTCAAGCAACTCTTTTTGGGTTAAACGATCGGCAATAATTGGAAAGACATCTCGATTAATAAAATGAGGATGTTTAGCTAAAACTTGTGTAAAAGGGGTATCTGACCATCGTTCAATTTCCGCTGTGATCACTGACTGTTGATATGGAATAGTAGCAGGATCAGCATCTAAGCCAACAGGATAGACTTTAATGCCTAGTGGTTCTCCCGCTTGTTTAAGCATTCGCCCTAGTTGACCATTACCTAATACACAAACAGATTGAGTTTTCATATTATGCATCCACTCTTGGATCTGGGTGATTTAACACTTCATCAGTTTGAGTTAATCGCCATATTGATAAACGCTGATAAATATCTTTATCGTGTAAAGCAAGAATTTGTGCAGCAAGTAATGCCGCATTAGCCGCACCAGCTTTACCTATAGCTAAGGTACCAACAGGAATACCTTTAGGCATTTGAACAATAGAATAAAGGCTATCAACACCACTTAATGCGGCACTTTGCACCGGAACACCCAACACAGGAACAAGCGTTTTGGCGGCTAACATACCAGGTAAATGAGCAGCACCTCCAGCACCAGCAATAATCACATTAAACCCTTGCTGAGCGGCATTTTCAGCAAAACGAAATAATTTATCAGGAGTACGGTGAGCTGAAACGATTTCGACATGATAAGGAATTGTTAACGCATCAAGGATATCGGCTGCGTGTTGCATAGTAGTCCAATCGCTTTTGGAGCCCATTACAATGGCAATTCTAGGTTGAGTATGCATGGCAAATATATGAATAATTAAAATAAGATGTATGCGAAGTATACACTAAAATTTAATTAATGGGGATAGTGATGGTTTTATCAATTAATAATTAATTGGTATGTCCACACTTTTTAGTTCCCCAAAGATAAGGTCATCGATCTCTTTTGCATTCAATAAGTGACCATTGTCACCATTATTTGACATATTCGGTATCGAAATACAGTAATTGCTCATTTTCTAAGCTCTACTTACAGACGCCTTGTACTATAAGCACGATAATTTTTATTAAAAATTTCACCCACAATTTCACTAAGTTGAATATCTTGCTATTGCTAGGTCAATTGCCGTTGATAATAGAAACGATTTCTGGTTACATTTAAACATAGGCATAATGCACATAAGCTGTATCGATGCTTATTGTGTATAATTAACTCAATTTTCGTCCCACTATCAACGCAGCTTGCTTTATGTTATCGCTCTCCATTAATGTTCGATGTCGAATTTCATTTACCCAAAGAGCAAGAGATTATATTTACTGATGTTAACCAACAACTGCATGACATACTCAATGTCTATCACTAGCAGATGGAAAGTTGTAGAATCAGCAAATATTTAGTGACGCAAAAGACTGACAACTAAAACCTAGCGATTTACTCACTTTTATAATACCGTTAAAGTGCATAAAGCGATTTTAGGGAAAACGCCTTATGTTTTAGCTCAAGAATAGGTAAATACACCCATTTGTTTACAAGAACTTAAATTGATGCCACCGAATAGCAAATAGTATTGGCAGTAATCACAATATTAATTTTTTACTGCTGCCACAATTTTAATTTCGATTAAATATTCCTTTTTCATTAATCCCGCTTGTACAGTGCAACGTACAGGAGCGCTTCCCTTGGCTACCCATTCGTCCCATGCTTTATTCATTGCGACAAAGTCATTTTTATTAACTAAAAATAATGTTGCATCCAATATATGTGATTTATCGCTGTTAGCTCTAGCTAACATTTTATCAATTTCGGCTAAAGCACTTTTAGTTTGGATATAAGCATCATTTTCAAGATTAGTAGGAATACTTGTGTAATAAATAACGTTATTATGAATTACGGCTTCGGACCAACGTTCTTCTGGATCAATTCGTGTTATTGTCATCATATTTTCCTTATCAGATGGTTAATTAAGACACTTTAATAAAATCAGCACGCAATTTTTTTATTTCATCGCGTAGTACACCAGCTTTTTCAAATTCAAGATTCTGAGCTGCTTCATACATCATTGCTTCAAGTTCTTTCACTTTTGCCTGAACCTCTTTAGCTGAGACATACTGATACTGTTTACCATGTTCAAATGCTTGTATTTTAGCCGTTGATTTTCTAGTACTTAAACCAGCCTCTAGTATGTCCTTGATTTCTTTGCGTACCGATTTTGGTGTAATGCCATGTGCAGTATTAAAATCTTCCTGTTTTTGACGACGGCGAGCTGTCTCATCAATCGTTTTTTGCATAGCAGGCGTAATTTTATCGGCATATAATATCGCTTTACCATGCACATTTCGAGCTGCACGACCAACGGTTTGAATAAGTGCACTCTCTGAGCGTAAAAAACCTTCACGATCAGCATCCAATATAGCAACTAACGACACTTCAGGTATATCAAGACCTTCTCGCAATAAGTTAATGCCTACTAGCACATCAACTTTACCTAAACGTAAATCTCGAATAATTTCCATTCGTTCAACCGTATTAATATCTGAATGCAAATATTTGATATTGACATCATGTTCTGACAAATAATCTGTTAAGTTTTCTGCCATACGTTTAGTTAATGTAGTTACTAAAACGCGCTCATTATTCTTAGTGCGAATTTTGATTTCGGATAACAAATCATCAACCTGAGTCGCAACAGGTCGTACTTCAATAATAGGATCTAATAGCCCTGTAGGCCTAACTATTTGATCTATAATTTCGCCACCCGATTTTTCAATTTCATATTTAGCAGGAGTTGCTGACACGTAAATGGTTTGTGGCATAATATTTTCAAATTCAGCAAATTTTAATGGTCGATTATCTAATGCTGATGGTAAACGGAAGCCATATTCAACAAGATTAAGCTTGCGTGAACGGTCACCGTTATACATTGCGCCAAGTTGCGGAATTGTCACATGTGATTCATCAATGAATAATAATCCATCAGCAGGTAAATAATCAAATAATGTGGCTGGCGGATCGCCTGGATTACGCTGTGCCAAAAAACGTGAATAGTTTTCGATTCCTGAGCAGTAACCTAGCTCAGTCATCATTTCAATATCAAATAGTGTTCGTTGAGTTAAGCGTTGTTCTTCTAACAAACGATTATTATCTAATAATACTTTTTGACGTTCTTTAAGTTCCTGCTTAATTTGGGCAATCGCGTTTTCCATTATATTTCTTGGCGTAACATAGTGTGTTTTGGGATAAATAGTTATCCGTGATACTTCATTTATGCCATTACCTGTGAGCGGATCAAACATAACAATTCGATCGACTTCATCATCAAATAACTCTACACGCACGGCAAGTTCATCTGAATCAGCCGGAAAGATATCAATCACATCGCCTCTAACACGAAACGTGCCACGACTAAAGCCTATTTCGTTACGAGTGTATTGCAATTCGGCCAAACGAGTCAAAATTGAACGCTGATCAGTTATGGTACCTTTCGTTAAGTGCAATATCATCGACATATAGGTTTCTGGCGCACCTAAACCATAAATTGCTGATACCGAAGCAACGATTACAACATCACGTCGTTCTAATAGCGATTTAGTGGCAGAAAGACGCATCTGCTCTATATGTTCATTAATTGATGCATCTTTTTCAATAAATGTATCGGTTGAAGGAACATAAGATTCGGGTTGATAGTAATCGTAATAAGATACAAAATACTCAACCGCATTTTCTGGGAAAAAGGCTTTCATTTCACCATATAATTGAGCTGCCAATGTTTTATTGTGAGCTAAAATAATTGTTGGACGATTATACGCAGCAATGACATTGGCCATGGTAAAGGTTTTACCAGATCCTGTTACGCCCAATAATGTTTGGTGTGCAATCCCGTCTTGAAGATTTTGATTAATTTTTCTTATTGCTTCAGGCTGATCACCAGCAGGTTTGAATTCGGAACATAATTTAAATTTTTTCATCACATCGCAACCAATATTTTACCTATTAATAAAAATTATCCCCAAAAGGACTTGACCTTTTAATATTTTATATTTTTCATTCAAATTGCTTTTTTATTTATAAAAAAAACAATTTACCAATGACTTGATTTATACTAACTCATTGATAAAAAATAAAAAATAACTTAACGGTTAACTTGCAATCAAATCAAGAAAAATCCTGATAGTTACTGAGGTTAGCGTTTTTTTCAATAAACTATTAACAGAGTTATCCACAGGCAACGGGGATAACTTCATAAGTACCTTTTTTATAAACTTTTTTCAATTATCAAGACAAATTTTCAAAAAAAAATCCCTTTTTTTTGGATTGTTATTCCTATTTTTAATATCACTTTCAATAGGTATAACTAATTGCTTAGCTTAACTGTTCAAATTGATATTGATAGCTATCATCAAAGTCTAGAACAAAAGTTAATCGGTGAGTGATACATTTTGGCGCATCTTCTGCATGATGAGACACAAATAACAACTGCGTATGACCTTCACTAATTAAGCGATCTATCCAACATTTTACTAATTCCCGATTAAGATGATCGAGGCCTTGTAAAGGTTCATCTAAAATAAGCAATGTTGGATGTTTAACCAAAGCTCTAGCTATCAATACTAAACGTTGTTGTCCCCAAGAAAGTGATTGAAAAGGTTTATCAGCCTGTGCTTGTAAACCTAACAACTTTAACCATTCATCAGCCAATTTAGTTTGTTTATCGCTGGTGGTTTGATATACACCAATCGAATCAAAATAACCAGACAATAACACGGTTTTAACGCTCGCATTAACGCGATAATCTAAATGTAAACTGCTACTGACATAACCAATATGGCGTTTAATATCCCAAATTGTTTCACCTGATCCACGTTTACGACCAAATAAAATAAGATCATTGCAATATCCTTGCGGATGATCACCGGTTATTAAACTTAATAACGTCGATTTACCTGCACCATTAGGCCCGACAATTTGCCAATTTTGCTTGGCTTTGACTTGCCAAGTTAACCCATTAATAATGGCTTTATCATCGTAATGAACATAACCATTATTTAATATGATACGATCTAATTCATCAGTTAATTGAATTGGTGGTTCATCGGCTTCAGGTAATGGCGTATTGGGTATATTTTCCAAATTGACCAATTGCTTGACTGTTATATCATTCAATATTGTGTCTTTTGTATCAATTTTCAATAGTTGACAATCCGCTAATATACCAATATTTTTGATAAAGCTAGGAATTTCATTAAAACGATTTAAAACAAGAATAACCGTGATATCTTGCTTAGCAAGATCAGCAAGAACTTCGGCTAAATTTTCACGCGATGCAACATCTAAGCCATCAAAGGGCTCATCTAATATCAGCAAATCGGGTTGTTGCATCAAAACTCGACAGATTAAGGTTTTGCGTGTTTCACCTGTTGAAAGATATTTAAATCGTCTAGTTAATAAATGACCGATACCAAATTGGTTTGCTAATTGTTGACAAAGCACTTGATTAAAACTGTTTTCTTGAATGATTTGCTCAGTGGTTAATCCTATATCATTTTCACCTTCACTTAGCATATCAGTATTATTCCGCTTCCACTCATCATCAATTAGTTTCTGTAACTGCTCAAATGAAATATAAGCGGTTGATTTAAATTGATTGTCTACCCTACCTGACAATAGTGTAAGCTCGCCAGATAATGCTTTAACTAACATAGATTTACCGCTACCATTGCGACCAATGCACGCTAAATTGCCACCTTGATAAACTTCTAGTTTTTCAATACTAAAAACCTTATAGTCACTGATTTTATAAACCGCATTTTCTATTTGTAACATGAATACCTCATCTTAATAAAATACTAAACTAAAGTAGCGATAATAATATTTTGCGGATCAATAGAAAGTGTAATTTGCTTACCTTCGGTTAATGCGCATTGTTCAATTTCACGAGTTTCTCTGCTGGCGTAAATCATGATTCCAGAAGGTAATGAAAAGGTAATATCACTCCAATCACCATCAGTTGTTATATTTTCAACTTTCATCAATAAACGATTTTCATGGGTATCATTTAATTCAATCAATGGTGCCTTGATTAATAAAATAACAGTTTTATCTGGGCTTAATTTTAATCGTTGCACACTTGGTTGAGTAATATAGACCTTTAATTGGGTTTGGCTATCATCTAGTTGAACCGTTACAAAGCCTGCAACACCATTGCTTTCTATTTGTTTAACGCTACCATATAATTGATTGCGAGCACTGGTTTGCAATGATAATTTAGCTGTTGCTTTTAATATATCGTCTAATGGTACTTTATCATCCCTAAGAATATTAAAAGCATGTTGTTGTAACTGAGTTAATAACTCATAAAGTTGTATAAACCTAATGGCGTAATCACTTAACTTAGTCCCTCCTCCTTTTTTACCGCCAATTTCGGTAATTAAAAAAGGGTTAGGTGCTAGTTTGTTAATTTCATTGGTAGCATCCCATGCCGTTTTATAGCTAATACCCACTTGCTTAGCAGCCTGACTTAATGAGCCTGTTTGATCGATTGCTTTTAACAACGCAATGCGCCTTGGATCAGTAAATAACTGCTGATGTATATTTAACGTTAATAAAATTTCAGGAGAAAACATAATTTAGCACCACAAATGACCACTATCCAATTAGAACAAAGACGATTAATCATTGTAGACGCTTTTTAGCATTCTTCAAAACTTGTTAAAAATCTTATTGATCATTCTACCTCATCAGTTTAATTGTACTTTGTGGATAAATTTTGCTAACATCGATATGTATTATTTTATATAACGATAATTAAGCATTCTGCTAAAAAATAAAAATATACTTTTAAAAACAAATAAATATCATTGACGACTCAAATTAATAACGACTTTTGATTGTGAGGAAAAGAATGAAAAAAATTATTGGAATTATCACTACTATCGTCATAATGGCGATGACATATTCAGCATCGGCAGTTGAAAAAGTGGCAGTTGAAAAAATCACAGTATTTGCCGCCGCATCATTAACAAATGCAATGCAAGATATCGCAACAAGTTATAAAAGGGAACATAAAGATGCCGACATTGTGTTTTCATTTGCATCCTCATCAATATTAGCTAAACAAATTGAACAAGGGGCCCCCGTAGATATTTTTATGTCAGCCGATCAAAAATGGATGACTTACTTAATTGAGCATAATATTGTTAAAAACAAACAAGATCTATTGAAAAATGCATTAGTTCTTATTGCACCCAAAAATTCGCAAGTAGGTAACGTTTTAATTAATAGCAATACCAATTGGCAGGCGATTCTACCTAAAGGTGAAAGGATTGCTATTGGTGATCCTGATCATGTGCCTGCTGGGCTCTATGCAAAAGAATCACTCACCAACTTAGGCGTATTCGACAAATTATCACCGCAATTTGCCCCAGCAAGTAATGTGCGTGATGCTTTGATGTTAGTAGAACGTAACGAAGCAGCGCTTGGTATTGTCTACAGTACTGATGCCAAAGTAAGTGATAAAGTAAAAATTGTTGGAACGTTTCCTGCAAATACATTCAAATCGATTGAATACCCAATCACGTTATTAAACTTAAAAGCGAACGATTTTTATCAATATTTAAATTCACCGCAAGCAAAAGCTATTTTTGAAAAATATGGTTTTATAATTAAGTAGTTTACGCTGGTGAAATAATACAATACAACTATGTCATTAAAACAATTATGTTATTAAACGAATTTGAATGGCAAACCTTGCTACTTAGTTTAAAAATAGCCTTTGCTGCAATTGGGTTTAGTTTACCCATTGGTATTTTAACAGCTTGGATATTAGCACGCTGTCAATTTTGGGGTAAATCGCTATTTGACAGTATTGTACATCTTCCTCTTGTTTTACCACCAGTAGTTTTAGGCTATTTATTACTAATCACCATGGGGCGACACGGTGTAATTGGTGAGTGGTTAAATCACTACTTAAATATCAGCTTTGGTTTTAATTGGCAAGGTGCTGCTTTAGCTTCGGCTGTGGTCGCCTTTCCACTCACGGTACGCTCAATTCGTTTAGCCATTGAGTCAATTGATATACGTCTTGAAAATGTGGCTAGAACCCTTGGTGCTTGTCGATGGCGAGTATTTATGACAATCACGTTACCCTTAGCCTTTCCGGGGGTTTTAATGGGAATAGTGCTAGGTTTTGCTCGTTGCTTAGGGGAATTTGGTGCCACAATTACGTTTGTATCAAATATTCAAGGTGAAACCCGTACGCTACCGCTTGCCATGTACACAATGTTACAAATTCCCGATGGCGAACAAGGTGCATTACGGCTTTGTATTATTTCTATCATGTTATCGCTAATTGCACTATTTTTATCTGAATTATTAAATCGGTGGCATAAAAATAAACTTGCTGGACAATAAATTATGTTAAAGATACAGGTTAGCAAACAGCTTGCTTCGTTTTCGTTCCAATTCAATCATAATATTGATTGTCAAGGTATTACTGCTATTTTAGGTGTTTCGGGATCGGGTAAATCAACCCTAATCAATCTTATTAATGGATTAATTAAACCAGACCACGGTTATATCGAACTAAATAACAGGCCACTAGTTGATTGTGATAAACACCTTTTTGTTGCGCCAGAAAACCGCCAAATTGGTACCGTTTTTCAAGATGCATTACTCTTTCCCCATTATACAGTGACTAAAAATTTGACTTATGGAGCTAAAAATATCGAATCGTCAAGGTTTGACGAAATCGTAAATGTGCTTAATATTCGCCCACTATTAAATCGTTATCCAGCTATGCTATCAGGTGGTGAAAAACATCGCGTAGCAATTGGTCGAGCACTATTAACAGATCCTTTACTGCTATTGATGGACGAACCACTTTCTGCACTTGATATGCCAAGAAAGAAAGAACTATTAACCTATATTAATAAATTAGCTAACGAATTAAATATACCTATTATTTATGTTACGCATAATATTAATGAAGTTAAACAAATTGCTAACAATGTCGTCATTTTAGAGCAAGGAAAGCCTATTGAGTTTGGTAAAACCAGCCAAATTTTGCAAAGTAATTATTTAAAAGAGTGGTTATAAAGTTCGAAAAGATCGCTATTTTGCGCTTGTTTAACATATGTCACCCCATCATGCCATGCGCCAAGGACTAGGCGAGTTACTGGGCGACCATTTATTTGAAAGTGGTGAGTTGCTGGTTTGTGTGTATGGCCATGAATCATAATATCGGCATTATGCGCCATCAACATATCAACTACCGCTTGTTGATTTACATCCATAATAGATTCAGATTTAATTTGATTATGCTGACTACTTTTTTTCCTTAACTTAGTGGCAATTTTAAGTCGAATAAACAGTGGCAAAAATAAAAATAGTTTTTGTAACCATTTATTATGCATCACTTTTCGGAATTTTTGATATTGAAGATCATCAGTGCACAGTAAATCGCCATGTAAAAAAACAACATTTGTTTCTTGATTAGGTAAACAATTAACCTCTGGTAATAAGGTCATATCACACTGCTGAGCATACTTTTTGCTCAACAAAAAATCACGATTACCATGAACAAAATATTTTTTGATATTACGTTTTGATAAAGATTGTAGCGCTTGTGCAACCTGGTAATGTAAATTTGTTTTTATATCATCACCAACCCAGTAATCAAATAGATCGCCTAAAATGTAAAGCTCACAATTGTCAGGTAGTGCATTTAGAAAAGACAAAAAGCCTGCGGTTATATCACTATAACCAAAAGCAGGCTCATTATCGGCTAGATGAATATCAGCGATAAAATAACGAACAGGATTATTCAACCGTTACACTCGTAATAACAATATCTTCCATAGGGACATCTGAATGCATACCACTGCGTCCTGTTTTAACGGCTTTAATTTTATCAACCACATCAAGACCGTCTACAACTTGTGCAAAAACGCAATAGCCATAACCATTAACATCAGCAGAACGGAAGTTAAGATAATCATTATCTACTACATTGATAAAAAATTGAGCTGTTGCAGAATGTGGATCAGATGTACGAGCCATGGCTAAAGTACCGCGATCATTCTTTAAACCGTTATCAGCTTCATTTTTAATAGGAGATTTGGTTTTTTTCTGCTTCATACCGGGTTCAAAACCGCCGCCTTGAATCATGAAATTATTAATAACACGATGAAAGATAGTATTGTTATAAAAACCGTCTTTGCAATATTCAACAAAATTTTTAACTGTTTCTGGCGCTTTGTCATCAAAAGTTTCGATTTTAATATCACCTAGATTAGTGTGAAATATAATCATAAAAAATTCCTTACTCTCTTCTTTAATTTAACGTAAATAGATAAATTCCAAACAATGAGATTACATTAATTTTAACTACATTAATTTTAGTTACTTGCTAAACTTTTCACAAGCTTCAAGCGTGTTACTCATCAACATAGCAACAGTCATAGGACCAACACCACCAGGAACTGGGGTTATCCAACCAGCTCGATTAACGGCAACATCAAACTCAACATCACCAACAAGTTTACCATCAGGCAAGCGATTAATACCAACATCAATAACAATTGCCCCAGGTTTAATCCATTCCCCTTTAACATAGTTAGGAATACCGACTCCTGCAACAACAATATCGGCATTGCTAACATGTTTTGCTAAATCAACCGTACGGCTATGAGTAATGGTGGTTGTGCAGCCTAATAATAATAGCTCTAACGCCATAGGACGACCAACAATGCTAGATGCCCCAACCACTGTGGCATTTAAACCTGATAGATTAATACCTGTTGATTCAAGCATTTTAACTACACCATATGGTGTACATGGTCGCAAAATAGGGTCACGTTGTAATAAGTGCCCAATATTGTAAGGATGAAAACCATCAACGTCTTTACTTGGTTCAATATGTTCAAGAACCTTGGTTTTGTCAATATTATCAGGCAAAGGGAGTTGCACTAAAATACCATGCACATCTGGACGTTGATTGAGTTCATCAATTAATGCTAACAACTCATCGGTAGTAGCCGATGGGAAATCATAAGCAAAAGAAACAAAACCAACATCGTCGCACGCCTTTTGCTTATTTTTGACATAGATTTTTGATGCAGGATCTGAACCTACTTGTATAACAGCAAGTCCAGGAACAGATAAGCCACTTTCAACACGCTTGTTGACTTTGCTGGCAATGTCATTACGAATTTGTTGCGATAACGCCTTACCATCAATTATTTGTGCACTCATAAGCATAAGTTTCCGTTTAGCTATCATAGTAAAGGCGTCATTTTCGCAAAAGTTTTTATTAATGTCTATTTACTTGTGAATGGATTGTTTAAGTTGCGTTAATATTTGCTCATATTGCCCATCGATATCGGTAATAACCGAACAAATATGAGCATCAAACGCCTTTAATTTCGGTTTTTGCGCTTTCCACTCATTTTTAGAAATAGTCTTGATTGCGCTTAAATTTTTGAAAAAATTCAAATGTAAAATACTGCCACCCACGACATTATAAAAAATGTGTTGACCAATATCTTCTCCATCTTTTTTTAGATTATTGAAGTTTTGGTAAGAAAACTGCGTATTGCCATTTTCGGTACTAATTGAGCCATGTAGCAACTTAACTAAACGTTTATATAATTTGTTTAATTCACTTTTTAGTTCACTATCATTGCTAAGGTGATTTTTTATTGCCTGTTCAAAAGTTATTTTAACTTCTAACAATAAATTTAACGACTGCTGCTCTAACAGTGGTAATTGTTGGCGTAAATCTTGTTGAAAATAGACTAGTTTTTTTTGTAATGATGGGTTGGGTGAAATTGATCTGTTATTTAAAACCACATTACCATTTTGCATGATAGTTAAATCATCTTTTTTATTAAAAATATGCACGCTTTCTTTATTGATGGTAATATCATAGCTAGGTTTAACCGCACACTCTTTTTTTGCAGCAAATGCAATGATAGGCAGTAATAAAGTAATCAATAATAATCTTTTTAACATATTCATATCCAGCTATTTAATTAATGATGATTATAACGTCTATCAGGAAATAAATATAATAAAGTTGAACGTATGCTCTAATTGAAAAAATACATAAATCAGAATTAACCTATACTATTTATTTAATCTTTGTAAAAGACCGATTAAGCTTTATAAATACCTACTAAAACCATCAAAAAAACTTCAATAAAATCAACACCTTTCCTGAACATTTTTTATACCAATAAATTCTCTTTTATTGAGTTAAAAAGGATCAATAAGTTGCCTTTTATGGTGTGTGATGCTTTTAATAGTCAATCTAAATTGTGAAAAAATAAGCAACCAATTGCAAGTTTTGATATATAAAGCCTGATTAGCTTTTAAAGTGTATCATCAATAGATATAATCTATTTAATTAACTATATTTAACAACTTTTTTTTAATTAAAAGTAACGTATAGTAATGATATAGTAAAAATAACTTATTCGAGGTGACAAATGTATACTGTAATTTTTGGACGTCAAGGTTGTCCTTATTGTGTTCGTGCTAAAGAGTTAGCCGAAAAACTATCTCAAGAGCGTGATGATTTTTCTTATCGTTATGTGGATATAAATGCTGAAGGTATTACTAAAGAAGATCTTTCTAAAAGCGTAGGTAAACCTGTTGAGACGGTACCACAAATCTTTATTGATGAAAAGCCAATCGGTGGCTGTACTGATTTTGAAGCCTATGCAAAAGCGCATTTAGGACTTTTTAAAGAATAAATAACACGCAATTTTTTGCTAAAAGCCACCTTTAAGTGGCTTTTTTATTTTATCTTCCTGGTAACTTTTTCCAAGTCACTTCATTACGTAAATAAGTTGGCTCAACATCTTCAACATTCACAAGTTCATTCTTTTGCCATTTATTCTTAGCAAGAACAACAAGATCTTGGGCATGAGGTAATAAGATGTCGCTTTGTTTTACTCCATTAATCATATCAGGATAAGTTTGCCAACCCGTACCTGCACAATAATCATCTTGACTAATATGCTTCACCGTTTCGATTACTTTTTCAGGCCTAATAACACACTCAGCAATAACCGCTTGCCATTGTTCGTTAACATAATGATATTGACCTAAATAAACCTCATTCATTCTAGCATCAATTGTGGCAATAACACTTGTTGCTTGTGTTGTTCGATAAACACCCTGCGCCAAAGTCATTAATGTTGATACACCTATCATGGGTTTATCAATACCTAATGCTAAACCTTGAGCCACGCCAATACCAATTCTAACCCCTGTAAAACTACCCGGACCTTGTCCAAAAGCGATTGCATCAACTTGCGTAAGTGAACAGTCTGATTGTTTAAGAAGTCTGTCAACCATCGGTAATATTTGTTTCGTATGATCACGTGCCGATACAATAAAATCGTGAGTGATTTCGTTACGGTAGAGTAAAGCTGCCGAACAAGCTTCTGTTGAGGTATCAATGGCTAAAATAGTACTCATGTTTTTTCCAAAATATTTTATCTATTATCATTTAGCTTTTAGTTGTTAAAAAGCTTATAACTTTCTTTATATCCCGTGTTCTTGGTGACGACGGTAAGCTATTAATAAATGTTGCACCATAGGGTCGCATTACTAAACGATTATCACAAATAATAACTGCACCACGATCATTGTGATGACGAATCAATCGCCCTACACCTTGTTTTAAGGTGATAACAGCTTCCGGCAATTGTACATCATTAAATGCATCCCCTCCCTGCATTTGACAATCTTCCATACGAGCTTTAATTAACGGATCATCAGGCGAGGTAAACGGCAATTTATCTATAATAACACATGAGAGTGTATCACCTCTAACATCAATCCCTTCCCAAAAGCTGCTGGTAGCAATAAGTAACGCATTGCCAGTATGAATAAACTGTTCAAGCAATTTAACTTTACTGGTTTCGCCTTGCACGAGTACGGGTAATTTGGTTAATTCTCGAAACTGTTTAGCCAGTGCATTCATCATTGCGTATGAGGTACACAAAAAGAAACAACGTCCATTATTAGCTTCAATAACGGGCAATAAAATATTGGCTAATTTTTCAGCGTTGCCTTGTTCGTTTGGTGATGGAATATAACGTGGAACACACAAAATCGTCTGATTAATATAATCAAATGGGCTTTCTAATATTAGCGAATCAGCATTAGTTAGCCCTAAACGTTTAGTAAAATAATCTAATTGATTATCAACCGATAACGTTGCAGACGTAAAAATCCAACTACCTTTACGTTCAGTAAGTAATTCTGTAAATTTATCAGCCACAGACAGCGGTGTTAAAGCAAAGATAAAGGAGTTATAGCTACTTTCATACCAGTAACTAAAACCTGTTATATTGGTTTGCTGTAATCGCTTTAAAAGCATAGTATATTGCTTAATGCGTTCAAGACAGTTGTCTAACGTTGTCGAACGTCCAACGGCTAATAACAAAACTTCGTGACAAAAATCTAGTGCATCGACAAGATAAGAAATCTCTTTTTTAACCGCTTCTTGGTTAAATAAAAACCGTAAATTACCTTTTGGTGGCTGTTGACTAATAACAATTCGCAAGTCTTGCGTACACTTTTGTAGTTTATCAGCACATTGCTGTAGCTGAGACATATCTTTGACTTCAGTACGATAAACTAAATTAATTTCTTTTGCTAGATCAAAAAGTTGACGGCTGGTTAGCTGTTCTCCAAAATAGTGACAAGCAAGATCGGGTAATTGATGAGCCTCGTCAAAAATCATAACATCTGCTTTAGGAATTAGTTCACCAAAACCAGTATCTTTTACCACGACATCAGCTAAAAACAAATGATGGTTAACCACAACAATATCTGCATTTAAAGCTCGTTTGCGCGCTTTGACAACATAACAATCACTATAATGTTCACAATCACTTCCTAAACAATTATCATTTGTGCTTGTTAATATTGGCCAAATAGAATTATCTTCTGTGACAGTTGTGCATTTGCTAATATCCCCGTCTTTGGTTTTAATCGACCAATTTTTAACACGCGCTAAATCAGCGCGTAACTGCTTATCAAGGTCACCTGCTGCTGCATATTGATGATACATTCTTTCTAAACAAAGATAATTAGCTCGACCTTTAAGTAGAGCTATTTTGCCTGTGTAATTTAATGCTTTTTTTATTATTGGTAAGTCTTTGCTGAATAACTGTTCCTGTAAATTTTTAGAGCCAGTTGAAAGTATTACTTTTTTATCACTACGCAGTGCGGGTACTAAATAAGCAAAAGTTTTACCCGTCCCTGTTCCTGCTTCAACCACAAGAGAATGCTGTTTTTTTATTGATTCAGAGACTTTACTTGCCATATTGCGTTGTGGCTCTCTTGCCACAAACCCCTCTATAGCCTTAGCAAGTAAACCATCCTCTGCAAAATCATCAATCACTTAAATATACCCAATAAAAAGCTAAGTTCAACACACCAATAAAATTAAGAAAATATATTCTAAGAAAAATAAAACGTTATGAAAATATAATGACTCATTTCCAAAATGAGGTGAATTTATTATTGCTGAATTGAATAATTAACAATGCAAATAATTGCCGTACTATACCAGTAACAAAGAGAAAAAGATATATAGGTATATTTTAAGACGAATACGGTTGTTTTTTATTTTGAACATTACCCATTAAAAATAGATAGTGTTCAACGCTTAAAAAGCTAAATAATCAATAATAAATTTATTTTGCCAGTTTGGTTTTCAAATAAATTAAATAATGCTTAATTCCCAATAAATATTTTTTCTGTTTAAACATTAATCGAGAATAGGCTCGTATTGAAGATGTTTTTTTACAACTATATAAAGGCAGTTCATCATTTTTCCATGGCGATTTTTGCAAATAAAAATCGAATAATCTTGAACGATAAGGCTGATGCCAAGGTTTATTTTTAGTAATATAATGAATTAATACTGTATCGTCTGGAACTTTCGAATCTTCATTACCATTTATTGATAACGCTAGTAGATTATTATATTTTTTTGCTAATATGATTCTTTTTTCACCTATTGCAATATTTAATACGTCTTGATCTGGATATTGATATTTTTCACCACTATTTAATAGCGTTAGCGTTTTAGTTGTAATATCTTCCTGACACCAAAGTGGAATATTAATTAACATAACTCCTGAATTGAAATACGTACCAAACATTACGTGATATTTAGCACATTGGGACTCTTGCATATAGGGGGCATCAGCAACAGCGGCAACGACTGCTGAATCTAAATTAGTATTATAAATAAATGCTAAATTTTGAATACAGAGTGTATCACTATCAATATAAAGCAACCTTTCAGTAACATCTTTTAAAATTATCGGCGCAATTAATCGAACACAAGCTGAAATAGGAAACTGTTCAGTATTTCTGGAATCTATTTTAAACTGATCATTAATGACATATTCGGTGATAGAAACATCACCTGATTTAATATCTGCAAATTTTTTTCTATTCTCTTTTGAAATATTATGTGTAAAAAGATGAAAATGAATCTGCTGGTTTTTGTTATTTTCAATAACAGAGATAACGTCGACACCTGCCGATAGCGCATAATTATTATCAAAACATAATAAAATATGTAATACAGGTGTATTATTTAATGAATTACACAATAATAATTTATTTCGTTTATGAATAAACTTGTCAACATCAATCACACAACTAATCCTTAATGCTTTTTGAACGCTTTATGTTTCAAATACAATAAATAATACTTACAAGCAGAAAAATATTTATGTTGGCTTGCAAGAAGTTTAGCGTATCGCCTTGTTGTTGAAGGGGCATTTTCGTTGGCAAGTAATAATTTATCTTTTGCCCATGGCGAGGAAGCGATATAACTTTGATAAAGAGGTGTTATATAAAGCTGGTACCAAGGTTTATTACCCGTTACATAATGAATAATAACGGTATCTTTACTGATAAGATTGTCTTCTTGTCCACCAACCGTCAATGAAGTTAAATTATTAAAACAACGAGGTAAAAATACGGTTTTTCCTTGCATTAAAATGTTTAATACATCCTGATCAGC
Organism: Gilliamella sp. Pra-s60; assembly: GCF_009795755.1. NCBI lineage: Bacteria > Pseudomonadati > Pseudomonadota > Gammaproteobacteria > Orbales > Orbaceae > Gilliamella > Gilliamella sp. Pra-s60. The sequence goes on from NZ_WTFA01000002.1 coordinate 117,989, forward strand.
AAACTTATATATTTGACCACTATTAATCATTGCAAATGCTTTGTCTGTAAGATTGTTTTGCACCCACATATCCGTATTAATATAAATCATCCCTGCATTAAAATATTCACCTAATGGAATATTACAAGCGGTACATTGTTTTTCTTGTGTTTTATCAACATCAGGGACGACCGCAGAATATTTATTCGTTAAATCAGTGTTAATTAATTCATTAAGATTACTAGTACATAAAACATCACAATCCAGATATAAAACCCTAGAAGTCACTTTATTTAAAATTTGTGGAACAACAAATCGTAAACACGTTGATGCCGAAACATGCAGCACTAAAGTATCAGGATTAATAGAAAAATCATCACTAATTTCATAACAAATTATAGTCACATTTTCTTTACTTAGTTGATTAAACCTTATGATTTTCTCATTCGATACGTTATTAGCAAATAAATGAAAAACTAAGTTTTTATCTGGATTATTTAAAATGACTGAAGACATAGCGATACCTGCTGGCATTGCATAATTATCATCAAAGCAAAAAGCGATATGTGTAGACTGTAAGGATTCTATGGTATTATTAAATAATGTTGTAATTTTACTGATAAAAAGGTTTTCTTTCATCGTATACTTTTTTAAAACCATGATTAAAAATTTGTAATATTGTAACATACGTTAAATTAAACAATGAAGTAATAATCAATTTTATATTGACATATCATGTTAGTAATGACTAAATAACAGCGTTAAGTTTTAAAGAGCATTAGAAATGGATAAGAGTATTAATATTGCATATTGCACAGATTCAAATTATCTTGAACATGTAGGTGTTTCAATTACCTCTATCATACTTAATAATATGCATAATGATATTCATTTTCATGTTTTTTTATATGATGTAACTATAGAAGAACAAGAAAAATTACAACAAATTAGCTCATCAATTACTCTCTATTCAATTCCTGCCGATGAATTAAATAAGTACTCAGATACAAAAAATAACAAAGTACAACATATTAATCGATCAATGTATATCCGACTGTCCGTTCCAAGACTATTACATGGCATTGTCGATAAATTTATTTATTTAGATGCGGATGTGTTATGTTTTACTGATATATCTCCAATTTTAAATACCAATATAGATTCAGTTATTTGTGCAGTAACACCGGACTCACTAGATGAACAAAATATGTCAAAAAACCAAGAAAGACTTGAGTTAACTTCCGATTGTTATTTCAACTCTGGTTTTTTATATATAAATGTTGATAACTGGATGAAGTTTGATACCGAAAATAAAACGAATAAAATATTATTATCATTAGAACAAAAAGAATTAATTTATCCAGATCAAGACGCATTAAATATAGTTTTACAACATCAAGTATTATTGATCGATCCGAATTGGAATTATTTATTTACTTGGATGGATGATAAACAAAAAGAAACATTCTTTTATAATAAAAGCACGTTACCATACATTGTACATTTTACTGGTGCACGAAAAATGTGGTATCAAGAACACACTGGGCTTGCGCAAAATATTTATTGTTTTTATAAGCATTTTACGCCATGGGCAAATAGTCCACTTGAAAGTTATAAGCATAAAATGCGCATTAATGACTATCGTATTTATGCCAAAAATAATATGAAAGAGAAAAAATTTGCGACAGCCTTAAAGTATTATTTGCTTTATTTAGTCTATAAATTTAAAAATTAGATCTAACTCACTTAGATATATTTACCAATTGCCCCTATTAAATTATCAGGGTCAATCTTTTCCATACTATTAACATAAAAAACAATTTGTTTTCCATTTATATCGTTGGGTGACCAAATATGACTATTTACTTGCAAGTTAAGATTCGGGGTGTATTTTTTTATATATTTTTTATCTAAAAATAAATCTTGCTGTAAATATTTATAATTACTTAATTCTCGACTATAAACAGATTTCAAACTATTTGAGTTAGGAGGCGGTGGCTCCATATAAATTGAAATACACTTAGTTGAAAAAGCTGAAGCAATATGTACTATTGATGTATCAACACTAATAACTAAATCTGCTTTTTTTATTAAAGGAATGACATCAGAAATTGTAGGAGACTGAAATTTAACACAATCTGGTATAACTAATTTATCAAATTTTTTACCTTGACCAATTAATATTATTTTATAATCTTGATGGCAGTTTTTTAATAAATCACACAACATTTTAATCTGATGCACAGATAAACAACGATAGTTTGAACTACCATAGGGGTTTATTACGACAAATTTATTTTGGGGTTTAATATTATGAGTAATAAATATGTCCACATTTTTTTCTTTAACAGAATCAATAAAAATTTCGTAATTAAACGAACTATGTTTAATATTAAGGTATGTTAAATAATATTTAAGTTGATTTGTAACATGATCTTCTGGCTGATAATAAGGCAAAGAAATATTGAATGATTTTATATTGCTTTTATTGTAACTAAGTAAATGTGTACTTCTCACAAAACAACAAAAAAACAAATGTTTTATATCTAATCGCCTGTGAAATCGTGCATCAATTGCCAAGTCAAACTCATATTTTCTAACCATTTTTAGTGAGTTAATTAACTTGCCCAAACTTTTATCATTATACAAAAAACAACCCGTTATATGTGGATTGTTATCTAAAATTTCTAAGCTACTTTTTCGAGAAGATATATAAACTTCATATCCTTTATCAGCCAAATATCGGATAAATGGTGTTGTAACTATCATATCCCCAATACAATCATTTCTAATAACAAGTACTTTCTTTATCTTACTAGTATTAAATAGTGTTTTTTTCTTTTTCAAAAAAATAGTAAAAATAAACAAAACTTTTATATATAAAATATATTTAATTTTTTTAGTAATAAAATTACGTTTCCAATTTAACTGTCGCAATTTTTGCTTGAAATCCATCAAAGTTATTCTCATTCTTTTGATCAATTTTTTATAATTTTTCTATTTCTAATTTTAATTGTTCGAGCATGATACTAATATCAAGATTCGCTATGGGATCACCAAGCCCTGTACCTAAATTATCATTAGTAAATATTTGTTTTGCATTAGGATAATTTGGCGCCCAGACAAAATTATTAATAAATACATTATCAATCATCCTATTGTTATAAACACAAAGCATTTTTTTATCATAAATAGAAGCAATATGTACAATTGAAGTATCAACAGAAATCACTAAATTTGAAAACTTCACCAAAGCTACACTTTGAAAAAAAGAACCTAATGGGTTAATAACAATATTTTTTTTAGTTTTAATATGAGAAATTGTACTTGGTTCGCCAATAATAATTGTTATGCAATTATCATATTGAGACAAAAACGATAAGATGATATCAATTTGGGAATTAGAAAAACTTCTCGCCTGATTTGAACCATATGGGTTGAAAATAATGATATTTTTTTTTGAAGTAAGAAAAGGATTTATAAAATCTCTCGCTGAAAATTCGGCTTCTGTTGGAATATTAACAAAGTACTTTATGGGAGCTGATTCAATACTCATTAATTCAAGTATTTTTTGGCTTCGTGTTGAAATATGTGATTTGTATTCTTGATAGAAAATTGATGTATCATATAATTTATATTTTTCTTGATTAAAACCAATCGTATGTAATGGATTAATAGCTTGAATTATTTGAGCACGCCTTACACTATTTGGGCCTTTATCGACAAGATCTATTACAACGTCAATCTTTATATTCTGTGATTGTTCTTCTATCTGTTTTACACCTTTATTCCTATCGTAGGACAAAACACCATCCACCAAAATAAATTTATCAAAAAGAAAGGCAATTCTCTTTTCTACTACTACATATACTTTAAAATTATTTTCTCTGAGATAATGAATTAAATAGGAAGTGACTATTGCATCACCAATTCCTTGATCATTCATCAGAATGGCTACAGAACGATATTGTTCAAGAATAAAAGTCGATCGTTGTTTTTTTTTTCGATTTATTAATGCTAATTTAATAGCCAATTTAAAAGGTTTTATCTTTAAATTTCGTTGCCTATTTAAGTATTTAATACATTCTAGTAATTTATTTGCCATTCCTTTCAATATCCTATAATGCAAAAATCATCTATATTAAATCACAAAGTTTCCTTGGTATAATTTTGCATATAAACCATCCATTGATAACAACGTTTGATGGTTGCCTTGTTCAATAATTTTACCATTATCAATTACCAATATTTTATCTGCATTTTCAATAGTTGATAGTCGATGTGCGATCACTATTGATGTCCTCCCTTTCTGAAGATCGTCCAGGGCTTTTTGAATTGCTTGCTCTGATTCGGTATCTAAAGCTGAAGTGGCCTCATCAAGTATTAAAATTGGCGTATCTCGTAATAAAGCTCTTGCGATTGCAATACGTTGCCGTTGACCACCAGATAATAGCACACCACTTTCTCCCACTATTGTATTAAATCCATTTTCAAGTCCTATAATAAAATCATATGCATACGCTTTTTTAGCAGCTTCTTCAATTTCTTCTTGAGAATATTCGCCTACTTTTCCGTAAGCAATATTATTTGCAACAGTATCATTAAATAAATGCACGTTTTGTGAAACTAATCCAATTTGATTACGTAAACTATATAAAGTTAAATCTTGAATATTATTATTATCGATTAAAATTTTACCTTCACTTATATCGTAAAAACGAGTGAGCAAACTTGCGATAGTTGTTTTTCCTGAACCTGATCGTCCAACTAAAGCAACCGTTTTACATGGCTCTACTAAAAAACTAATATCTTGTAGTGCTGGCTCTTGTCTATTTTCATAGGTAAAAGTCACATGTTTAAATTCAATATTGCCTTTAACCCGCTCAATATTGATTTTTCCATTATCCTTCTCAATTGGTTGTTCAAAAATAGCAAATAACGTTTGACAAGCCGCCATACCTTTTTGAAAATCTGCATTAACACTGGTTAAGCTTTTTATTGGTTGCATTAACGCTACTAGTGAAGAAAAAACGACTGTAAATTGTCCTGGGCTAATGCTTAAATCAGGATTACTTGCCATTAACAAGACAAAAGCGATAGCAAACGAAATAATAAGTTGAACAATTGGCGTTGATAATGCTGAAATAGAAACTAATCTCATACCATCTCGACGAAATTTATTATTTACTTTATCAAAGTTTTTTGACTCTTCATCTTGAGCTCCAAAAAGGATAATTTCCCGATGACCTTTTAACATCTGTTCAACAGACATAGTGACACTGCCCATTGAATTTTGCATATTTTTGGCTAAACGTCTAAATTTCACAGAAATAAAAGTAATTAACCCAATAACAATTGGCGTAATGATAATCAACGATAAAGACAACTGCCAACTATTGCTAAACATAGTATAAAATAAACCACAAATAAACGCTGATTCACGTACTATTGTTATCAAAGCATCTGATGATGATGAGGCAACTTGATCAGTATCATAAGTAATACGAGACAACAACCTTCCTGTAGAGTTTTGATCATAAAAACTGACTGGTGCATTAACAAAATGATTAAAAAGGCGTTGACGAATATTAAGTACAATTTTAGTAGAAATCAAAGATAAAAAGAAAGCATATCCATAATTTGCAATACCACGAAGCAACACTAGCCCAAAGATATAAAAAGGCGCCATCATCAAAAAATGCTGATCATTTTCAACAAATCCTTTATCAAGTAAAGGCTGTAACAACGCAATAAGAGAAGTATCGGCAAACGCACTAAAAATAAGCAAAATTATTGATAAAAACAGAATAAATTTATGTTTAGCAATATAAGGCCATAACTTAGAAAACGTCTTCCATGTGGATATGTCTCGATCAATATCGTTGTTTATTGATTGATTATTATTTTTTTTCATAATATTTTTTGCTTTAAGAATTAAATTGCATTTGATACATCTTGGCATAAATGCCATTTTGAAGTAATAATGAACTGTGAGAACCTTCCTCTATTACCGAACCATCATCAATAACTAGTATACGATCAGCTTTTTCAATTGTTGACAATCTATGTGCAATAATAATTGAGGTTCGATTTTTCTGTAAATGCTCTATAGCCTGCTGAACAAATCGTTCAGATTCATTATCCAATGCCGAGGTGGCTTCATCAAAAATTAAGATAGGGTTATCGCGTAAAAGTACTCTTGCTATAGCGATTCTTTGTCGTTGTCCACCTGATAATAAAACACCATTATCACCAATCTCAGTATCCAACCCATGTTCTAATTTTTCGATAAACTCCATTGCATTAGCTTGTTTAGCGGCATTAATAACATCCTCTTGAGTATATTGATTTTTAGCACCATAAGTTATATTTTCAGCTATCGTGCCATTAAATAAATGAACTTTTTGCGAAACATAGCCTATTTGCTTACGCAATGAAGCAAGTGTATAATCGTTAATATTAATACTATCTAGTAGTATCTCGCCTTTTTGTATATCATAAAATCTAGGGATGAGGCTTGCTATCGTTGATTTACCTGCACCTGAACGTCCTACTAAAGCAACCGTTTCGCCTTCTTTAATTTTAAAACTAATATTATTTAAAGATGGTGATGTCCTTGTTGGATAAGTATAAGTGACCTGACAAAACTCAATATCACCTTTTGCTCTAATTAACTCAATTTTTCCATTGTCTTCTTCAAGTGGTAAATTTAAAAGCCCGAATAGTGATTCGCAAGCAACCGAGCCTTTTTGTAATTCAAGGTGAACACTAGTTAACTCCCTTAAAGGACGCATTACGGCAACCATAGCAGAAAAAACAACAGTAAATGATCCCGGTGTAATATCTAACGTTTGACTTGCAACAAGAAATAAAATTAATCCTAAAGCCAATGTAGCAACTAATTGGATGATCGGTGTTGATAAACCTGACACAAGTACAATTTTTAAAATGCTTTTCCTAAAAATCTTATTGATTGAATAAAAATTGTCTTTTTCGTATTTTTGAGCATTAAAAATTAAAATTTCTTTATGCCCTTTCAACATTTCATCTGCAGCAGTTGTAATATTACCTATCCCTTTTTGCATAGAAACAAGTGTATTTCGAAACTTTTTTGCAATAAATTGAGCTATAAAAATAACTAACGGTACAACAATAATTAAAACTAAAGCTAATTTCCAATTACCATAAAACATAACGATACATAAACCGATAGCATAAGCTATTTCCCTTACTAAAATAATAAGAGCATCAGATGAAGCTTTTGATAATAATTGAGTATTATAAGTGATTACAGTGACAAGCTCACCAATAGGATTCTTATCAAGAAAACTGGTAGGACTTTTAACTAAGTGATTAAAAATCATCTGTCTAAATTTGGTTACAACCTTACCAGATAACCAAGAAAGACAATAAGTAGAACAATAGTTAGATAATCCTCGTAATGCAATTAACCCTATAATACCAATCGAAAAAAGAATTAATAACTCATAATTTTTATCCATTAACCCGTTATCTAATAAGGGTTTTGTTAACGAGATCAGTGTTGCGTCAGTTGCAGCATTGAGCAAAAGTGCAATAATTGCAACAATTAACGCTTTTCTATGTGGGTAAATAAACGGCCACAATTGTTTAATGGTATTCAATGAGCTATATTTATTAGACATAATAAAGTAAAAAAATTAATCAGAAAGGTGATTATACTATACATAGTCTATTAATTTGAAATTTTATTACAACTCTTTTCAACTAGAAAAAATTTGTTTTATCTATATAATACAGTAATATTAAGTGAGTTTTTTAAAGCTTCTTACAATATTAAATACTTGATTAAGTAATCAGTTATTAGATAATAATTAATTTAAAACGGTGTAATAGGAAATTGGCAATGTATTTCGAAGCAAACAAAATCATAAAAAAAAAAATAATATTTGGAGCTAGAAATAACAATAACGTTAATCAACTAGACATCGCATATGGCATTGATAAAAACTTTTTTTTAGGTTGTGCCACTTCTATTACTTCCATTTTATTAACTAACCTTAGTTTATGTTTCAGTTTTCATATATTCACAAATTACATTAACGATGATCTAGAAAAAAAACTAGAACAACTTGCCGATAGCTATAAGACAACCATAACAATTTATTTAGTTGAAGATAATGGGTTATCACACTTACCGACTACTAAAAATTGGACAATTGCAACCTATTTTAGATTTATCGTAGCAGACTATTTTTATGGAAAAATAGACAAAATTCTTTATCTCGATGCTGATATTATCTGTAAAGGTTCATTAAAAGAATTATGTACGTTAAATTTTGATAATAATATCGCCTATGTAGTGACAGAAAAAGACTCTATATGGTGGAACAAATGTGCCACTCGACTTGGTGAACATAAATTATCATCAGGTTATTTCAATGCAGGATTTTTGCTAATTAATCTAAAAAAATGGCAAGAATTTAATGTAAATAGCAAAGCATTAGAGTTACTTTCCGATTTAAATCGTTCAGGAAAACTCACGCATTTGGATCAAGATGTATTAAATATTATATTGCTAGAAAAAGTTAAGTATCTTGATAGAAAATATAATCAACAAGTCAGCATTAATTACGAATTAAAATATAAATCGAACATTAACTGTTACTCACCCATTTCAGATGAAACAATATTAATACATTACATTGGACCAACCAAACCGTGGCACAAATGGGCTAAAGATTATAAATGCTCGCAATATTTTCTTGATGCCAAATCAGCATCGCCATGGAAATCAACACCTCTGCTATCAGCCATAACAGCAACACAAATGAGATATTGTGCAAAGCATAAATTGCATCAGGGGAAAATATTGTCCAGCTTCATGTACTACATAAAATATTGTTTAAAAAAAGTGAAATAGCCTCGTCATTATTCCCATAATTTTATAAGCATTATACTTTTGCTTAATACTTTAAAAATTCTTCGAGTGATAGACGGGGGAACTATTCTTTATAGTTCTCCATGCTTATTTCAGACAGTTTAAAAAGTACTATAACCATTTGCTAAAATACTACAATAAAAAATTTCTGAAAGGTAGATTATCCTATCCAAAATTAAAAAAGCACAGTAAATTAGTTATTATCAAGTGTAGTGGCATAGCCAATCATCACTTTTAACTAACAAATACACATTTAGAATAAGGATCTTCCTCCAAACTACTTTTTATCAAAATTTTAATTTCTAGAATTACCATTTTTTATAAATAAATCATATTCAGCGGGAGTCCCCATAAAAGTATGATTATTTATATTGACAAGCCTATATCGGATATCATAATTATTTTTTATAAGGTTATTAAACAAAGGAGCAATATAAATTTCACCAACCATATGATTAATAGAATTATTATAAGCATACTCATATATTTTTTTATTTTTAAAAAAATATATGCCATTAGAACATAAGTCGGATATACGATCCTTTTCTGTTGTTTTTAATACCTTATCAGTATTTTCTTCTGGTAAAATAAATGACCAATGCTCACCATCCCCTTTAAAAACTTCTAAATATCCATCACAATTAACATCATAAAATTCGAAATCTTTTCTGTATGTATCTATATTAAAAATTAACATCTTTTCATTTTCTGGCACTTTATCCAAATTTAAATAAATGGTCTCTGCTTGCCCTCTTGTTTCTCTATTTAACGTTGCTATTTCAAAATCATTAATTCCTATTTTTTTTAATTCTTGCTCAAGAAACTGTGGTGTATCAAAAACATCACGACAAATAAATAAAAATTTTTCAGTATTATAATATTTCTCAAAAGACTTCACTGACCATTCAAATAAACTATGCCCATGAGCAATTAATTTATATTTAGGTTGATCAAATCCTGCTTTAAAAAAACGGCTACTAAGACCTGCCATCGGAATAATTATCATTTCTTAAATCCTTATATAATTTAATAGCTGTAGCAATAAAAGCTTTTTGGCGGTTTGGTTTATCATAATGTAATGGTAACATTGATAAAAATAGAGTTATTGTAATAGCTAAAATTTCTCGAAAAGAATAACCTAGCTTTTCTATTTCATTTTTTATTTGGTAAGAAATATTTACCGATTGAGAAGGCAATTCAAGAATAATCTTATTACTATTTTCTTTTATAGTAAAACGATCTGAAACAATAAAATCATATTTACCAATTGCTGAATGAACTAATTTCGCAAGATCATAACGAAGATCCCCATAGACATTAAAATTATTATCAAAATCTAGTCCTCTAGGATCAATCACTTTTATATTATTTCTTTGAAAATCAAATAAAATATTACTAAAACAAAAATCGCCATGAACAAATGTCGATTTATGTTCAGAATTTATTTGACCATGTGCATATTTTAGAATATCTCTTAAAAAATATGGGTTGGACTCATCATCTAAGATTTGCTTATCATAAATAGGATTTTGAGATAAAAATTCACTTAACCTTTCATTATTTTTATTAACTAATGATGAATAAAAATTACATGTAGTTTGTTTTTTTATTTTCTTACACTCAGATAAAAAATTAAAACAAGAATTGATTATTAGCGACCAAATATTAGAAGGGTGGTTACCAAATACAAACATCTCAGTTAATGTAGGACAATATAAATAATCTAATTTATAGGAAAAGTAATTTTCTTCTTTTCTAGCATCTATTAAACGAGGGGTAAAATGAATTAGATTTTCAGGAATACTCCTAAACCAATTTGCTTCTGCCTCTAATTTTTTTGATTTATGAGATTTCTTTTCTACATAATACTTTGTAATTTTCAACTCATTAAAAGCCCTTTGTGTAGTAACAATCGTTTTTGAATCATAAAAAGTATTTAAATGACCAAAATCCAACCAGTCATCTCTTTTCTCTAGCTTAAAGCTAAATTTATCATTATATAATTCCAAGCTTTTAGACAAATCAAATTCACTAGCTATCAGACAATGTACTAATGTTAAAGGATGGCTAACAGTCAAGATACCACAAAAAATTTGTCTTTCGACAAGGTCTTTTTTAGGCATTTCTAACCAAATGTAATTATATTCTGAATGAGAGGTAAAGATAATATTGTCAGATAATTCATTTGTATACAATCCATTTTCTAACAATGTATCGCCATAATATAAAGTAACATTTTCATCATTATTCAATATCACGGAAGAAAGACTAAAAGCCACAGATTGCCCCAATGAAAAAGAATCCTCAATATATAGTATTTTTATATTTAATAAATCTAATTCTAATTTATCTTGTTCATGTAAGTTATAACTAGCAGGTAAAGTCAGATATATTGTTTCATCTGGGCAATTATCTCTAATACTACCAATCTGATAATGATATAATCTCTTATTACCAACAGGTAAAAAAGAAGGTGGTATTTTGCCAAACTCTATTCTTAAATCTTGTTCAGTATATTTTGCTGATAAAATAATAATCATTTTTCATTGCCTAATAATTGCAGGATTTCTTCATATGAAAGAGATATAAATTCACTGGGTCTGATTGCTTTATCATCTACATAAAAACCATCAAAACCACACCATGGCTTCCCTATGTAGATCTCATCATAAGGAATATTATTTTTTTTTAACCATTCAATTAGTACTGGTAAAGTGTATTTATTAATTTTACCGATATTACCATCAAAAGTATTTATATTTCTGCTACTATTTAAAACTATAGTAAATCCCATCGCTTTATATTTAACCAACTGGTCCACAACATCCCTATTAACTACCGCATCCTCATACCCTAAATTACCTTTACCTTTAGTCAGAGTCATATCAACATCCATAACTAATCTTTTCATTAAACTATTTCCTTTTCTTTTAATTTTATATTGTTTATTTAAAATTTAAAAATCAGTTGTTTATAATACTGATAATACTTAATATTTAAAATATGTTAAGAAATTAATTCTGTTTTGTAAAAAAATATTAAGAAGGAATTATAAATTTAAGATGACTTTTTATTAAATTCATTTTAAAATTTATGAAACCTAGCCTATCGAAATAAACTTTTATATTATTATGATATATATTTCAGTTCCTGTACATGAGGCTCCCGAAGTAATCGTTGATCAAATTTTTAACATTACTAAATTTATACCCAATGGTTGTATTATTTTACATGTATCTAAGCAAGCTTCATTTAGTAAAGATAAATTAAATAAAATTTTTGATGAAAAAAAAATTAATAACGTATTAATTAATCCGATATCTGTTGATACCTCTTGGGGTAGTATTATTCAATCTCATATTTCTAATGTTAAATACATTGATAGTATCTCCTCAAATAAAAATGACAAAGTTATATTTCATGCATCTAATGATATGATTGTTAGAAATGGCTTAGACTCTTTTTTATCTAACTCATCAAATTTATTCCATACACGATATTATGAAAGATCAGGATATTGGTGGCCAGCAAATGTAGCTCTAAATCAAGATAAAATATTTTTAGATGTGCTCAGAAGAGTTGGAACAGGGAGAATTGTTGCATCACAAATTGAGGGATCAATGTATCAAATAAGACTTTTAAATGAAATAATAAAATTAATAGATAAATATGAAATAATTGGAAACAATAAAGCTTTCTATCCTCGTGAAGAATTCTACTTTTCATCTTTTGCATATGCTTTAGGTGTTATTCCAGATAATACTCCCTATGTTTATTCTGAAGTACATTATTTTGATATGGTTTTATGGAAAATTTTTAATAAAATTGATAATTCATGTATACCATTTAAGAATACTTTAAAAAAACATATAAATACTTTTTTATTCAAAAGCCAATTTTACAAGATAAAAGAACAAACAGTAGACAGTATAATTTCTTCAGAATATAAAAAAATTGAAATTTATGATGGTGGTAATTATTGGAACCCGTACCCTGACAATTGTGGATTATACGGCGTAAAAAGAATTCATCGAAACATGAACGATAAAATAAGGAACTATATAAACAGTGTCACTAATAAACAATAAACTCTATAATATCTGCTTTCCTGATTCTATCTCATCACAAGACGCAGAATCTTTTATTCGTTGGACAGGACCGATTATAGCAAATAAAAATGCTTTATTTCTGCCCAAAGGTTCATCTATTTCAACTGATACTTACCATAATCTTTTCGCTGTAAAAAAAGTGCGCGAGTTTACTTTTTATAATGACTTTCTATTTAAAGTCAATGGAACAGGTAAATGTCAAATTGAGTTAATTGCAATTGCGCAAACAGATTTTTATATTTTCGAACATGTTATTTCTATTGAGCAATTTTCGGGTACTTTTTCTGCATGTATAGATATTACAGATCAGTTAAGCAACTACGATGCTTTGTATTTAAAAATATCAGCGTATGAAGATGTCACAATTAATAGTATAGAAATTTTTTCTAATAATCAAATACCTGAAAATGAAGTTTCTGTTGCTTATTGTATCTGTTCTTATAATAGAGAAAGTTATATTTCTTCTTTTGTGAAAGATATAGCATCGCACTTTATAGGAAACAATAATATATCATTTTATATTACGATAAACGGAAGCCCATATTCTATTGACTTTAGTGACAATTTTACTGTAATTAATAATCGTAATTTAGGAGGAGCTGGAGGATTTACTAAATCCATTATGGCTGCTTTAAAAAATAAAAGGCACTCACATGTTATATTAGCTGATGATGATATTTATATAGACAAAACATCTATCTACAAAACTATAGCTATATTAAAAGGTCTTAAACCTGAATATAGCGATTATTTTATTTCTGGAGCAATGTTATCTGGTGATGAAAAGTGGCTACAATATGAAAGAAATGCAACTTTAACAAGTAAAGGCTTTATCCATCATGGTGCATATGAAGATACGCGTTCCAAACATACTGCTTTCTATTCCGCTATAGCGCCAGCTTATCCTGGGATTGCTGGATGGTGGTATTGTTGTATACCTATTAAGGTAATACTTGAATATGATTTACCCCTTCCTATTTTTGTCCGAGGAGATGATGTAGAGTATTCAATCAGATGTGCTAAAAATATTTTGTCATTTAATGGTATTTGTGTTTGGCATGAACCGTTCTTTAAGAAATATAATGAAATTATGGAGGACTATTATCTTGTCCGAAATTTGACAATAATTTCTTTAATCTATAATCAAGAATTTTCAAATATTAAACGGCAATACATTTTTAAGAAATTTTTCAAGAATATTTTTATATTTGATTATGTAGCCGCTAAATTAAATATAAAAGCGCTAGAAGATATTTTAACACAACAATATCTATTAGATCCTGAGCTCATACATAAAAATATCGTGGATTATAAAAATAAGCATATTGACTATAAAGAGTATAGTGGCTTGGAATGTTCCCCTCAAAAAAGGAAACATATACGGAAAGTAAAACTACTATGTAGAGGAATCCTGCAGTATATTTTCAACATTAAAGGCGGTAATATATCTTCATTAGGTGGATACGAGCGAAACCCTCGTTATTTTTTAGGTAGAAAAAGAGCTAAAATATATATAGGAAATAACACATATAGATTATATAGATTTAGATTTGTCAAATCATGGAGTCTGATTTATTCATTTATAAAATGTTACATGAAAATAAAGAAAAACAATATAAAATTACAAAGAGATTTAACATCTTTTCGAGATCAAAGCGCTAAATCTGAAGCTTGGAATAAGATTTTTGAACAAAAATAAATCTACATTTTGTGTTATATCTGAAAAGAACTGCTCAATCCTAAGCAGTTCTTTTTTCTTTTTATTAACTTAAAGTATCAATAAATTCCAATGCTTTTTCAATGACATTATGCATATCGTAATATTTATATTCAGCTAACCTACCGCCAAAATAAATTTGTTTTTCTTTATCTGCAAGCTCTTTATATTTCTTAAATAATGTGGCATTTTTATCATCATTGATTGGATAATATGCTTCATCTCCAATTTTCCAATCACAAGGATACTCTTTAGTTATAATTGTATGATCTGTTTCTACATAGTCAAAATGCTTGTGTTCAATGATACGCGTATAAGGAATTTCATACTCTGTATAATTGACTACCGCATTTCCTTGATAATTTGCTTCATTAATTGTTTCGTTTTCAAAACGTAAAGATCTATATTCTAAAGCGCCATATTGATAATCGTAAAATTTATCGATTGGGCCGGTATAAATAATTTTATTTGCTAGTTCAAGGTTATCTTGTTTATTTTCAAAAAAATCAGTATTTAATTTTACATCAATACCTTTAAGCATTTTTTCAATAATTTGTGTATACCCACCTATTGGAATACCTTGATATTTATCGTTGAAATAGTTGTTATCAAAGGTAAATCGGACTGGCAACCTGTTAATTATGAATGGAGGAAGTTCAGTTGCTTTTCTTCCCCATTGTTTTTCTGTATATCCTTTGATTAATATTTCATAAATATCTTTTCCAATTAACGATATTGCTTGTTCTTCAAGATTTCTTGGGTTTTCAATATGATATAATTTTTTTTGTTCTTCAATTTTTGCTTGCGCTTCTTTAGGGGTTTTTACTCCCCACAATTGATAAAAGGTATTCATATTAAATGGCAAATTGAATAGTTTACCTTTATAATTTGCAATAGGCGAATTAGTAAAACGGTTAAATTCGGCAAAACTATTAATATAATCCCATACTGCTTTATTATTAGTATGAAAAATATGGGCTCCATATTTATGGACTTGAATACCTTTATTATCTTCGGTATATATATTTCCAGCTAAGTGGTCTCGCTTCTCTATTAGAAGTATTTTATTGCCTCTTTTTTTTAATTCATGAGCACATATAGAGCCAAATAGGCCACTGCCAACAATCAAATAATCATATTTCATAATTTTCTCTTGGTAGTTTAATTAACTAGCTGAATAAAAAGCTATAATTGGTGTACAATATAGTATATTTTTGAGATGAAAAAGCAAATGATAAATAGGATTACTATAAATTATTTATTTGTATATCAAGATTTTACATAAAAAGGCTTTTAGTTAATATTTTTTATAGAGTAATTAGATGGAAATAGAAATGCCGTTAGTATCTATCATTATACCTGTTTACAATTCTAGTAAATTCATATTAGCTACGTTAGCTTCTTTAGAGAATCAATCTTATAATAATTATGAAATCATTTTAATTAATGATGGTTCAACAGATAATTCCCATAATATTTTAGAAAATTATAAAAAGAAACATAATAATGTAATTTTATATAATCAAAAAAATAGAGGAGTATCAGTTGCTAGGAATAAAGGTATAGAACTATCAAATGGAGAATTTATAACATTTTTGGATAGTGATGATACTTATTCACCAAATTATTTAGAAAAATTGTTACGTAGGCAAAAAGAAGAAAACGCTGATTTAGTTTATTGTGGTTATAATATAATTAAAAATTCAGATAAATCTACAGTTGTCCCTTGTTTGTTTAAGGAAGGAAATATCTTAAATTTTTATTTGCAGCGAAATGGGTATTTTCATTTTTCAGGTATGTTAATTCGTAAAAATATTTTGTTAGAAAAACAAATATATTTTGAAGTTGGTCGTAGTATTTCTGAGGATTTATTATTTACTGTTCAGCTTCTTAATAACGCTAATTGCTATTGCGTAAAAGAGCATTTATTTAATTATATTCAACGCCCCGATTCAGTAATGTCTTCTTCGTGGTCAAAAAATAAATGGCTTTCGGATATCAAAGGTCGTGAGAAGATTTTACTTTATCTAACAAATAATTATGATAAAAATAATAAAAAGGAAGTACTACAACTAGCTTCTGAATTCATTTTTCAACGTGAAATCTCATACATGATTGATTGTATAAAAAAATGGAAATATAAAGAAATTAATAATTATTTAATTGAATCAAATTTCATAAAAAAAGAACAACTTTTTCAAGAAGGAAAACTTAATAAAAAAGACAAAAAGAAATTTTTAATTATAAAGAAAAAAAATTATGTCATTTGGTTTTTTTACACGCTTTACTATCGGTTTCTCAGATTTAATTGGTAAGAAATTTTCTTAAAATTTTAATTTTATTCAAAATAGAAGTTTACTGTTACTAAATTCCATTTATCTTCTTTTATGGAACTCAAAACAAAAATAAACCTCTATTTTTACTTTAAAGTACTATATCTTCCAATATTGAATCAACAATATTTTCTGCAGCATTATCAATTGACAATAACTGTTCAACAACAATATCTTGATTCTTTCGATTTGGATCTGGCTCGCCATTTTTAAATCTATAAGCTAACGCTTTCGCTTGTTCAAATGTAGATACTCTATTGGTTCCATTTGCAATTAAGTTGCCATTCACTGTAAATGCAGAATGATCTTCACGTTCAATGAAAATTAATGGTTTTTTCATCAATTGATATTCCAATAACCAACTTATACCGTCCATGATCAAAATATCTGAAGCTTGGAACAATGGACCATAAGGACCTTCTCTGTAAAAATAAGTATTATCTAGTTTATTCCATTCTACAAAAAATTCTTGCACACTACGCTTAAGGTTTTCGTCTGTTATTGCTTCTAAAACTGTTACTAATGCAGGATGAGGGCTAAATACAAATTCAATTGAATTATCTTCTTGTGCCCAATTTAACATATCATTATATATATTTAAAAAAACGCTAAAATTACTCCAATTATTATCAGTACTATGATGAGAAGCCCACAATATTCTAAATTTTTTACTTTCAGAATTTGAAACAATCGGCCATTTTGGTTTGGCGTTTTTTAATGCTTTTACTTTAGGATGACCTGTTACAAAAACATTAAGCCCATTGAGTTTATCATGTTGTTCCTGCTCTATTTTAGTTTGCTGATTTGCGACAAAAAGCTTCCAACAAGAACTATGGTAATAACTAGATAAATGATTGAATCCTAATTGAACAAAATTCATAATTTCATATGGAACCAAACATAATTTTGCAAATCTTAAATTATCTGTACTGAAAGCGGGAGGAATATCATAATCCCACTGTGATTGTCTAAAAATTACATTAGGAGCCAATGTTTTAATAATATTTAAATCGTCATATGAGTTATCATTATTGAACCTCAAATGCGGTACACCTAATTGTAATAAAATATTATGGACATATTCTTCATCTTTAAATATTTGACTTCCCGGATATCGTCTATTTATTGATGCAACAATAACATTAAATTGGTTACGCTTAAGCATCTCCTGATAAATAGAAAAAACACTATCCCATGATTCAATATTGTGCACTAAAAACAAACAGGTAATCTTTTGGTTTTTATTAATTGTTTTAGTTGAAATAAGATTAACTGTTTGATTCAAATTACGAATATGGATATCTAAATTAGAGTTTTTTTCAGACAATTTATCAATTAAATCTAATTTTTCTTCTAGAAAAACCATTCTTTGCAACAATTTCTCATATTTTTCAAACCTATGAAAACATTCAGTAATCGAAGATATTTTTTGATTTAACTCATCTAATTTACAATTTATATCTAAAACTTGATGTTTAATTTTTTTATTATCAGCATAAATCTTAGAAAAAAACCAATTCCTAAATCCCATTGTAACTATTCCTTAATAAATAATAAGATATTATTCTTTTATATATTTTATTCGTATTTTTATAAATGTTTTTCAATCAAACTTAGTATTTGCTATACATATTGGTATGTAATAAAAAATATAAGTGTAATCTATAATGTCAATTAAATTAGTAGTACTCGTGATTTTTTTAAAAAATCTAAAGTCTATATAAAATCTACAGCTTCCTCCTATATTTATACAATAACGGTAAAAATCGAATAACCAAAATTTTTTTAATATCTTTAAAAGAAAAAAAAGGATTTTTTTTGCAATAAACTTGTTTATTTTCACGTATTTCTTTAGACATCTGTAAAAGAAATTGATAACGATAAGGCATTTCTAATCGATTATAATTCCATTTATAACTTTTGTATTGAAGATGACAAATTAAGAATTTTAGTTTTTCATATAAACTTTTATTTTTACAAAAAGTCATTATTTCATTAAATTCATCGCAAATACAAAATACCTTATCTTTACTCTTTATTGATGACTGATCATGTATTCGATAATAAATTAATGGAGTATCAATAAGCATCATTCTTGTTGCACAGGCATAGACTTTGAAACTAAATGCCGTATCTTGATATGATGCACCGGGTGTTTCTAAAAATTTCAGGTTATTTTTCTGAATAAATGATCGCTTATAAAGATTAGCCCACACTGATGGCCACTGTAAAAATGGAGATAAATCATTTTGAGGATTAATTAAAACATTACTTTCCATTTGATGTGAGTCAATTTTTTTAATTGAGCTATCTTTTTGCATAAAAGTAAAAAAATGACATCTTGCAATATCTAAATCATTTTCAACAGCTACTTTATATAGCAATTCAAACATATTGGGCTCAGCAAAATCATCAGATTCAACAATGCCTATATATTCGCCAACACATTGTTGAAGACCGATATTCATTGAATGACCATAACCACTATTTAACTTATCAATAATGCGAATTCTCGAATCTTTATCAGCATATTCTTGTAAAATAGCAAGTGAATTATCGGTAGAACCGTCATTTACACAGATTATTTCTATATTGGTTAATGACTGATTGATAATACTATCCAAACATTGCTGCAAATATTTTTCTACGTTATAAACTGGCACTACAATTGATACACTCGGTAACATAAATTTATCCTATTACTCCTATGTGATTTAAATACCATTCAATGGTTTTCTTCAATCCACTCTCAAATTCTTCTTTTGGCTTCCAACCTAATTGTCTTTGAATTTTAGACGAATCGATAGCGTATCGATAATCATGACCGGGTCTATCGGCAATAAATTGGATTAGGTCTTGATATCGTTTTATACCATTTTGGTATTTTGGAACAAGTTTATCCATCATTGAACAAATAAGTTGGGCAGTATCTAAGTTTGTATACTCATTATTTGCACCAATGTTATAAGTTTCGCCAATTTTACCATTTACTAAAATGGTATATAAAGCTTTAGCGTTATCCTCTACATATATCCAGTCACGAATCTGTAAGCCACTGCCATAAATAGAGATAGGTTTACCTGCTAATGCATTTAAAATTATAGACGGAATTAATTTTTCAGCATGCTGAAAAGGTCCATAATTATTTGTGCTATGAGTTATAATTGTCGGTAGGTTATAAGTTCGATGCCACACTCTAGCTAAATGGTCACTTGAAGCCTTAGACGCCGAATAGGGGCTGTTTGGCGAATAATTAGTTGCCTCTGTAAAAGGTTGTTCTAAACCGCCTAAATCGCCATACACTTCATCAGTTGATACATGAATAAACCGAAAATTATTTTTATTTTCTTCTGATAAATTACACCAATAATGCCGAGAGACCTCTAAAAGCGTAAATGTACCAATAATATTATTTTCAATAAAAACAATTGGATTTGTTATTGATGTATCTACATGGCTTTCCGCTGCTAAATGAATTACAGCATCGGGTTGATATAGTTGAAATACACGTTCCAATTCTTGCCGATTACAAATATCAACTTGTTTAAAAGCATATCTTTCACTGTTAGAAGCTATTGCAAGTGATTGCAAATTTGCCGCATAAGTTAATTTATCGATATTAATAACATAATCTCTTGTGTCCTCAATAATATACCGAATAACAGCCGATCCAATAAATCCAGCACCACCTGTAATTAAAATCTTTTTAGTATGATTCAACAAACCTACCGCCCTATCCCATAATCCCGTAACTTATTCGCTATCGCCGTATGCGATACACCTAATCTTTTGGCAAGTTTTCTTGAGCTGGGATATTCGTCGTAGAGTTTTAATAAAACCTCTTTCTCAAATTGTTTGGTCATTTGATCTAACGTTTTATTTTCAATATCGTTAGTCCAAGACAATTGCGATGGCATCGAAGTTGGTAATACGATATCTTTAGCCGTTAGTTTAGGCGTTTTCAATTGTGCCAATGTAGAATAAAGGATATTTTTAAGTTGCCTTACATTACCCGGCCATGAATAACGCTTCAAATAATCAATAGCATTATCGTCAACTATTGGTGGTGTGATGTCTTGTTTATTGGCAAATTCATTCACAAAAATACTAGTAAGTTGAACTATATCATCTTTGCGTTCTAGTAAAGAAGGTAGATTAAGCGACAACACATTTAGTCTATAATAAAGATCTTTTCTAAATTTTCCTTGTTCGACCAAATCGGCTAAATCCACTTTCGTTGCGCAAATGATTCTAACATCGACATAAACCTCGTTATCATCCCCTACACGACGAAAATAGCCATCGTTGATAAAACGCAATAACTTAGTTTGCATTTGAAACGACATCTCATCAATACCATCAAGCAATACTGAGCCACCATTGGCTTGTTCAAAAAAGCCTTTTTTGCTCTCAATTGCACCAGGATAAGCGCCTGCTGCATGACCGTATAACTCACTTTCAACGACATCATCAGGCATGGCTGCACAATTTAAGGCTAAAAAAGTCTGATCACCACGGGGGCTATATTGATGACAAGCTTTAGCCAATAAATCCTTACCAGTACCTGTTTCGCCAGATATTAATAACGGTTCTCGCTGTATAGAAAACACTTTCGCTTGTGCTATGAGTTTTTGCATAACCACGCTTTGGGTCGCAAAGATATCAAAAGCATGGCAAGCTGCCACGGTTATTTTTGATAAGTGTCTTTTTAAATAATCAATGGATTGTAAAATAAATACTGTTTTGGATGATTCCATCACCTTTTGCAATAAAAAATACTGAGAATTTAAAACAATAATCGTATCATCTTGCTCATCAATATTAACGGTATGATCAAAACTAAAAATCGATTGATAATCAAAAGGTTGTTTTAATACCAAAGCCTTATGCCCCAACAACACCTTAGCGGTATCATTACACGCAATCAGATGTTGATGATGATCAATTTCAATGATGGCTACTTGCATAATTTGCCCACTTCTCATTAAGTTTGATTAAATTATCACGGCGATTTTGCCACTTAGGATTTTTTATTAATTCAGCATAAGTGATTTTAGTACGGGTTAATAAGCATTTTGCTTTATCTGATGTTAGCGGACTAACCTTATCTAACGCCATTAATTGCTCTAAAATAGCCATCGTCCCCTGCCGATTATTACAAGCCAAAAGGAGATCACAACCAGCCGCTAATGCAGCCTGCGCTCGCTCAGCATGATTGCCCATTACTGAAGCACCTTCCATAGATAAATCATCTGAAAAGATCACCCCCTCAAACTGCAATTGATTGCGCAACACAGTTTTAAGCCAAAATGACGAACCGCTCGCTGGTTTATCATTAAAGGCAGGATAAATCACATGAGCAGGCATAATCGCATCGAGTTGTTTATTAGCAATAAGCTTCGCAAAAATCTGCATATCGTGCTCAATCAACGATTTTTCACGATGATCAACAGGCGTTTCTTTATGCGAATCGGCAATCACATGTCCATGCCCTGGAAAATGCTTGCCAGTTGTCTTCATCCCTGCAGCATGCATACCATCAATCATGGCAGAAGCAACTTGATAAGCAATATCAGCATCTTGATGAAATGAACGTGTACCAATGGCTAGACAATCATGTCCCAAATCTAAAACAGGGGCATAGCTTAGATCAATATCAAACGCAATTAGCTCCATAGCAAGAACCCAACCCGCATCAAAAGCCAAAGACTTTGCTTGTTCAAGATCATTAAATACCGCAAACGATTGCGCAGGAGGAATTGCCGTAAACCCCTCTCTAAATCGCTGAACGCGCCCCCCCTCATGATCGACCGAAATTAACAAACGTTGTGAGCTAGCTGCTCTAATTTGTTTAATTAATTCGGCTAGTTGCGTAGGGTTTTGGTAATTTCGGCTAAATAAAATTACCCCTGCCACCAATGGATTTTGTAACAACTTTTTATCATCTTGGGTTAATGTTAAACCATCAACATCAATCAACAACGGCCCCATTATTGATTATCTCCGATTTGCTTTGATTGTGTATTACTATTGGCATTACTATTGCTATCAGACGGTTTTGAAAAATCTTTCGACGCAACTCTAGTGAGAATTTCGCCACTTTTTGTTGAAAGTAATTCCATAGCTAAATCGGCATCAGCACTTTCACTTGGCACTTTATAAATTGTTGTAAAGAGGACATAATTTGCATTTATCGATTTAGCTAGACCAATCATCTTACCTCGTGATACAAGCTTGTCATCAGCCGAAATACCTAGTGATTGTTTAGCTTGGCTTATTGCTTGTTGATCAATTACCGTGAACGTGTTTTGTTTATGCATTAATTGATGCAATACATCATCAATTTTATTACTAGCCAGATAATCACCACTGCGGTTTTGAATATCACTAATTAAAAGCAATTTATTATCTGAGTCTAAAGATGATGAGGTCACTAATTTACTGATAAATGGCGACAATATTGAATGCCAATCAGTTTGTCGAACAATTTGCGGTGGCGTTTCAATCACGCCTGTATCATCAGGTTGATTAACATCAACAGGCGGTTTTACTTCGGCTTTTTGAGAGTTTCCAAGAAGATGACAACCCGCCAACAAAAAAGCTAATGAGCTAACAACAAATATACGCTTGATCTGTTTCATATTATGATTAACCTATTAATCGACCTAAATTTTTACCGCCTAATAAATGCATATGAAGATGGAAAACCTCTTGCCCTGCATCTTTATTACAATTCATAATTAAACGATAACCGCTTTCGTCAATGCCTTCTTGCTTGGCAATTTTAGCAGCAACCACCATCATATGCCCAAGAATAGCTTCATCTTCTTCTTGAATATCATTAACGGTTGGAATCAGTTTATTTGGAATAATCAACACATGAGTCGGCGCTTGGGGAGAAATATCACGAAATGCTGTCACCTTATCATCCTGAAAAACAATATCAGCGGGAATTTCTTGTCGAATAATTTTGCTAAAAATAGTTTCTTGAGCCATCAAACCTTTCCTCTTAATATATAGTTATACAAACATCTACTAATACCAATTCCATTGCGCGAAAGCATATCATATTTTACTAACAAAAATGTATAGAAATCGTTACATTTTACAACGCATTTTTACAACCACAAAAATCGGTCAGGAAAGGTATTGATTTTATTGAAGTTTTTAAAAAGGTTTTCATAAAAACATTTATAAAAACAGATACTTCCTATCAACTAAAAGCGACACTGTCTTACCAAAAATCTTGGCATATTCATTGTCAAATCCAATAACTTGATATATAATGCCCCGTCGATTTCAACCGCCTATTTTCATGTTCCTTGCTTTCAATGGGTTGCGGTTGCCCCGACAGAAAGCTGATTAATCCGTAGGGAGCGATAATGCGTCATTACGAAATAGTATTTATGGTTCACCCAGATCAAAGTGAACAAGTACCGGGTATGATTGAACGTTATACTGGTACGTTAACCACTGATGGTGGCAAAATCCATCGACTAGAAGATTGGGGTCGTCGTCAATTAGCCTATCCTATCGAAAAACTGCACAAAGCACATTATGTGTTAATGAATGTTGAAGCAACTCAAGAAGCGGTTAACGAACTTGAAGATAACTTCCGTTTTAATGATGCGGTAATTCGCAGTTTAATTATGCGTACTAAACATGCTGTAACTGAAACTTCACCAATGTTAAAAGCGAAAGATGAGCGTCGTAGCTCTGATGAAGATTTTAACGAAACAAACATGGACGATGATTCCGAAGAATAATCGTTTAACGTTATCGGGAATTGTTGTCAAAACCCCGATACGAAAAGTCAGTCCAAGTGGGATATCGCACTGCCAGTTTTATTTAGAACATGTTTCTGAACAAATTGAAGCAGAACTCACAAGGCAAGCATGGTGCGTCATGCCCGTCATAGCCAGTGGACAACATGAGTTAAGTTACATAAAAAAAGGCAGCAACGTTTTAGTTAGTGGATTTATAAGCACCCACACTAAACGCAACAAAACAAGCCAACTTGTTTTACATGCTGACCAAATTAAACTATTAGGAGAATAGCCAAATGGCACGTTATTTCCGTCGTCGCAAATTCTGCCGTTTTACTGCAGAAGGCGTTAAAGAAATTGATTATAAAGATGTTTCTTTATTAAAAAGCTATATCACAGAAAGTGGTAAAATTGTACCAAGCCGTATCACAGGTACTAGCGCAAAATACCAACGTCAACTAGCTCGCGCAATCAAACGCGCTCGTTACTTGGCATTATTACCATACACTGACAACCATCAGTAATTAGCAACAGAGGGAACATATAATGCAAATTATTTTACTCGACAAAGTTGCTAATTTAGGCAGCTTAGGTGATCAAGTTAATGTTAAAGCGGGTTATGCGCGTAACTTCCTGATCCCACAAGGTAAAGCAGTAGCAGCGACTAAAAAGAACATCGAATTTTTTGAAGCTCGTCGTGCTGAACTAGAAGCGAAACTTGCTGAAACTTTAAAAGCAGCTGAAGAACGCGTTGCTCAAATCAATGCACTTGGTAAAGTAACTATTACTTCTAAAGCTGGTGATGAAGGTAAATTATTTGGTTCAATCGGTACGCGTGATATCGCTGATGCAGTTAAAGCGCGTGGTATTCAAGTATCAAAAAGCGAAGTTCGCTTACCAAATGGTGTATTACGTACAACTGGTGAACACGAAGTGTTATTCCAAGTACACAGCGAAGCTTTTGCTAAAGTTATTGTTGATATTATTCCTGAATAATCATCCAATAATAAATACAAAAAAACCCGTTCAAATGACGGGTTTTTTTATTGTTAAAATATAAAATTTTCATGCTATATGAAAAATTAAAAGTATAATAAATTCTTAGTTAATCATATTTATCAAATAAATACCTATTTAGATACCCATTTACCCTCTTCATCTTTGTGGTAAACCTTTTCAACAGCTGCCCAAGCCACTTTAAAAGCAATTGTCTCGGGATTGCTATCATCACGCCGTTTAAGTGGATCTTGGTATTCTTTAATCGCACTATTAAACGCTTCCTTAAAAATATCCTGCGCATGTTCAGGTAAAACATGGCGCACTGAATCAGGTAAATCTTCACGTTTTTTATATGGCATATCATATTCCTCCTCATAATTTAGTTTTGAAGGTGAGAAATATTATAACACAGACTTCAAGGGGTTATCGTCTATGGAGGAAACAAAAACTTTAATAAAATCAGTATTTTTACTGACCTATTTTTGATAAAAAGAATGCGGTAAACTAAAAAAGGCGTTGTTGTGTTGGTTAATTACAACAACACCAATCTTCCCTACTACGAGGCTCCATTCTTTGCTATATCACTCTTTATTTTCACCATAAGCTATCCGCACCCTAAGGGTTAAGAACCTAAGGTGTGCTACAAACAGTATAGCTGTACCAGTAAGGAGTGAGATAGCTTATACGTCCATCACCGCCATTGACAATGAATTTAGCAACGTTAATTGATGATGTATCACTCTCACTCGTCCAGTAGTAGGAACCACTGCTTCCAAAATCAACATAATTACCTACATTACCCCACTCTGTAAAAAAACCTGCTCCTATTCGTCGCTGGTAACCGTTATGAGGTGCCAACGGGGTAGCACCCGAAATAACAGAAGCATCCTGAGCTATTAAGACCGCATTAGTTAAATCTTTTACTTGCGGCTCACGATACCCTAAACTATTACACCATGCTAAGTGGTCACTATAAGGTTTCTTTTGATTACCCCGATTGACGAACCACTTCCTCAACACAAATCCATACTTCACCTCATTACCACTACTATCCCTTCCCACCAACTCAAACGTTTGTGGCAAAGATGGACGTGTAAGTGAACTTGGACTACTTGAGTTTATTTGACTACTATCAGCTTTAGGACCATGCAACGTTACCCGTGTTACATATTTGGATTTATCCCTAATCCATCCATCAACGTCAGAATGACTTGGGTCTGAGACTGGCAACCTCCTACTCACCGTTGCGCTTATAATACCACTTGTGTTAACTGTCCAACTCAACTGACTTGCATCTAATCCAACTATATCCAAATCAAAATACAAACCATCTGAACCCGTTGACGGAAAATTTAAACCATAAGACGACAAACTTCTAGACTGAACAAAAAAACCTTTCTCAGAGCTCCATATGTTAGCAGGACCGGCATAGGATGGGGCGTCCCAAACACTAATGTCAGTACCACCATATACCAAATTCGGTCTGGCCGAACAAATAGCTACATTTTCATATGGATTAATATAATAATCCTCCATTTTTCCAATGAAAGTAGTACTATTTGGCATGCCATACTGTGTAGTTAAATCACCACCAGAACTAATTAATCTTATCCTATAAGGGGCATGACATATGCTTAATGTATCACTACGGCTAACAGCATTACCATTTTTATCCGTAAACGATACCGATATATTTCCCGATGCGGAAACACCATTTACTTCAAGTCCATCGCCATCATCATCCCCCCAATTTCCCTGAGTAACAAAATCATTTATATTGATTGAACTCTGGGATGGCGGAACAATCAAATCAATATGACTAAAGTTATTCACCGCATACGGCAATATTATCGGATTTGTCGCACTTGATTGATTCGTCGACGGCGTTAATTTTGTTCCATCTGGCAACGTAATAAACAGTAATTCATCTATATCAGTTATTCTTGTCTGACCATTATCAAACGTTAAATACGGCGCATTACCATAAATGGTATGATTTGTACTTGCTGACAATGCCTGTGAGCTCTGCGTATACGATAAAAACAATGCTGCCAAAAACAATGAGGACTTAGATAAAAAAGCTAGAAATCGTAACCTTGATAACAACCTAGCCGATAAATTCGATAATATCGCTAAGCTCAATAACTTTGATAATGGAAATAGAAATGGAGTTTGTTTTTGACTACCGTGATCTTGAAAAAGATTTAGAATATAGGACTGCCATGCCTGTTGCCTGTTGCCTGTTGCCTGTTGCCTGTTGCCTGTTGCCTGTTGCCTGTTGCCTGTTGCCTGTTGCCTGTTGCCTGTTGCCTGTTGCCTTACATCACCATGATATCGCATAATACTTATTCCGTCAATTAATTTATTGTTTTATTTGATTTTTTTATAAACTATCACTCACTTATAGTGTGTTCTTTTTAATTCTATTAAAGCTTAACTTGTCAAAAACAAATTCACCACTTTTTTTTCTTAAAGAATTGTAATTTTTTGTTTATATTAAATTTAATTGGTTGTTTTATCGTCTAGGAGTAAAAATAAAAACCTCAATAAAATCAATACATTTTCTGGCCGATTTTTTATCAAAATGATGCTTTTTTTGTTGGTGGATAGAATGGGTTAGGTGCGGTGGTTTCGGACGCTTGAACTTTGGGGGAACAAAATGGCTACAGTGCCCACGTCCGAGTCAGGGAATTAAAGCGAATTCCCTGACAACCCACGCTTTGGCTACAGAATGTGGCCTTCGGCATTACTCGTATCATCCTGATACTCGCCTCTACGAGGCCATCTTCGCTGTGCTCAGATGTTCAAATTTGTTCCAGACAAATTTGTCCTCCGCCGTCGCTCGGTCTTAACGCACCGTTTGTGGAAGCGCTCCAAGCTCGCCACAAACTCGCCAAACGTCCTGTTTGGCGTGCTAACCTCGCTCTGTTGTCGGCACATTCTGACGCCGGAATAAAACAGATAGCATAGCCGATTGTTTTTTAATTATTTGATTAACTTTACTTTTTATTAAAGCCTATACGGCGTTAAGGGTGCTATTTCAGTCCACGACAACCATCCAACATTTCTAAACCGCCTATACGGCGTTAAGGAGCGGATGACTGATAAATATAATGATAGTCGATTTCTAAACCGCCTATACGGCGTTAAGGGTAAATGATTTTGTTCTTGAGCCCTCTGCACATTTCTAAACCGCCTATACGGCGTTAAGGTGAGTGTACAAAAATCCAATAATCGAAATATTTTTCTAAACCGCCTATACGGCGTTAAGGTAGAACTCAAGATTTGATAAATCTTGTTATATAAAGATAAACAACAATTTTGGCTTTGAAAACCCTTTTTTTAAGCTTCTTTATAACACTTTGATTTTATTGAATTTTAAATTATCATAAAAAAAAGGGTTTGGAGAGGTTTATATTCAAAAAAGCGGACAGAAAAAACTTCAATAAAATCAATACCTTTCCTGACCGCTTTTTTGGGGTTTTTGCAGTGTTTTTTAACACAAAAACAACTCAAAAAAAATACCTAAGGTTATGCTGTCTGTCTTGTTACGGCGTCGGAATGTGCCGACAACAGAGCGAGGTTAGCACACCAAACAGGGATGTTTGGCGAGTTTGTGGTGCGTCGGGAACGCGTCCACAAACGGTGCGTTAAGACCGAGCGTCGGCGTCGGGGCAGCCGAAGGCCACATTCTGTAGCCAAAGCGTGGGTTTGCAAAGGGAATTCGCTTTAATTCCCTTTGCTCGGACGTTGTCACTGTAGCTATTTTGTTCACCAAAGGTCAAAACGTCCGAAACCTTGCCGTACTAAAAATAGACCACCGCTTTAAAGCGCCACAACGCAACCCTAAGGGAAACGCCCCAACTTACGCGGGGGCTTTATTCTTTGTTATATTATCCCCTCAGGCACCATAATCGCCCCCGCGCCCTAAGGATTAAGAACTAAACGCTAAAAGCTAAGGTGCGGTGCAAAGCCCATAGCGGGAGTCGCTGGCACCGTTGATGTAGACGTTGCCGTTGTGCGAGGCGACAACGAACTGGTAGCCACCCGCCGCGTCGCTCGTCCAGTAGTCGTGGCTGACGAAGCCCGCATCAGCGTAGTCGTACATGTAGCCCCACTCCGTGAAAAATCCTGCTCCTATGTGACGCTTGTAATAATTAACAGATGAGCTAGGGGCTGCGCCTGAAATAGCAGGATTATCTGTTCTGACCGCATTGGTTAAATCCCTTACCCTAGGCATCCGATAACCCAAACGATTACACCATGCTGATTGGTCACTATAAGGTTTCTTTTGACTACCCCGATTGACGAACCACTGCTTTAACACAAATCCATAACGAACCTCATTACCATTACTACCTCTACCCACCAACTCGAACGTCTGTGGCAAAGATGGCACGGTAATTCGACCTGGATTACTTGAGCTTATTCGACTTCTATCAGCCTTAGGACCACGCAACATTACCCGTGCTACCAGTTTCCCTCTATCAACACTAGGAATCCAACTATCATTACCTGCTACCACCGATACTGTAGCTGTTATTCCACTATGAGTGACTGGAGACCAAGTTAACTGAGCTACATCTAACCCCCCTACATCCAAATCAAAATACAAACCATCTGCACCCGTAGTAGGAAAGTTCCTGTCGTAAGATGATGGACTCGTTGACTGAACTAAAAAGCCCTTGTCAGGATTCCATATGTTAGATGGGCCTACAAAGTAGCTTGTGCCATACTTTAGATTCGGCCTGACCGAACAAATACCGGCATAATCATATGGATTAATATAATAATCCACCGTTGCGCCACTAAAACTACTACTCCTTGGTACCCCATACTGCGTACTTAATGTGCCACCTGTACTTGTTAAAGTTACCTTATAAGGTGCACTACATATACTTAATGCATCAGTACGATTAACCGTATTACCGTTTTTATCCCTAAACGCCACCGATATACTCCCCGATGCCGTTACTCCACCTACCCCCTGTCCGTCTCCATCATCATCTCGCCAATATCCCTGACTCACCAAATCATTCATCGTGATTGAACTCCTTGATGCTGGTACTATCGTCTCTATATGACTTAAATTACTCCCCACATATGGCAACCTGATTGGATTGCTTGGTGTGGATGGGTTCGTTGACCTTGTGTATACCGTGCCATCCTGCAACTTTATTGACAATAAACGGTCTGTATTCGTTAATTTTGTCTGCCCATTATCAAACGTTAAATACGGCGCACTCCCCTCGATAGCCCTTGATGTATAAGCCGTTAACGCCTCTGTATCCTGCGTATATGACAATAACAACAATGGCGCTAAGAATAATGCCGATTTAGACAATAATGACGGTTTGAATAACAATGGCGGTTTTAATAACCACTTGGATATCGGCGATAATTTTGCCGAAAATATGGCCGAGGATGTGACCGAGGATGCTGTTGAAGAACTCTCCGAAGACATCGCCAATACAGACCGCGATGACGGCGTCGATTTCGCTACGCGAAATGACTTCGATGATAAAAATAACTGTGGCGCTCTATTTTGACCACTGTGCGAATCAATAAGATTTAGGGCATAGGTTTGGCAGGCCAGATGCCAGATGCCAGATGCCAATCATGGTAATGCATTTTTATTCCCTGTCAAGTAATTTCTTGTTTTTTCTCTATTTTTCTATCTGTTCGCTTTATTTTTGAGCGATTCCCTGCTTGAATAAGCAGGAAAATTATAACTTGATGGTGCATAATCTGCCACTTTTTTTGTTAATTTATTGTAAAGATTTGTTAGAAGGTTGAGTGCGTTGCTTTGGTTTTTTGGGGAGAGTGGTTTTGTTTGATAAAAATGCCTTATAAAAACTTTAATAAAATCAGTACCTTTCCTGACCACTTTTTTGCGGTTAAGTTTTGTTATCCTGAGTGTGCTTTTATTGGTTTTATGGGTTTGTTAGTTGTTGGTGTTTAATGCTAATTATGCAAGTGGTTGATTTTGTTTGAAAAGAGTTAAACAAAAACTTCAATAAAATCAATACCTTTTCTGACCGATTTTTTGAACGGTAATTATTCAAATATGGTTACTATCGTCATTTTGAACACTAGACGACAAATGTCCGAAACCACCGCACTAACCCAAAAGAGGTTAATTAGGTGGCGGCTAATCAAGCAATAATGAAAATAACTTGTGCTACGGTAATTTGATATGATCAATATAGCCTTTAACAATATTGATGCTTTTTTCAAAAAGTTGCTTTTCATTTTCGGTAAAGTCGAGTTTGATCACTTTTTTAATACCATGTTGATCTAAAATTGCAGGAACACCAATAGCAACATTTTTATAGCCATATTCGCCGTCTAAAATACAACTAAGCGCTAAGGCTCGGTGGCTATTAGTGAATATGTGTTGGCAGATTTCGGTGATAGTACTGGCAATACCGTATTCGGTACAGTGTTTACGGTTAGCTATTTCAAAGCCCATTTTTCGAGCTTGAGTGCCAATTTGTTCAAAATCGATTTTGTTTTTTTCTAAATCATTAAGATTAATGCCATAAACCGATGAATGCGACCAAACAGGGAATTGTGAATCACCATGTTCACCCACAATAAAAGCGTCAATACTTTGTGGACCAATATCCATTTGTTGCCCTAATAATCGGCGTAATCGTACGGTATCAAGCCATACCCCTGTACCAATTACGCGATGGCGTGGTAGCCCTGATAGTTTCCAAACTTGATAAGTAATCGCGTCACAAGGGTTGGTGGCAATTAAGAAGATGCCTTTAAATCCGCTTTTCATCATGTTAGGCACGATACTTGCGATGATTTTAGATGTGCCAGCAAGTTCTTCGGCTCGACTTTTTTGGGCAATGCCTGATGTGACGGTGATAATAGCTATGTCAATGTCTGAACAATCCGTTGATTCACGCAGGCTAACTTTGATCATGTTTTGTCGATAGGCCGCAGCATCTAATAAATCTTGCGCATGGCCATAGGCTAATTCTTTATTAAGATCAACGAGTGCTATTTCTTCACAAATACCTCGATTTACCAATGTGTAAGCCGTTGTTGATCCCACATTACCCACGCCAATAATCATCACTTTTCGCAATTTCATGTTAAGCCTCGCTTAATTTAACAAATAGTTAGAACGGTAAAGGTTAGATCAATAATATACCTTTAGTTATAGTGAATAAAGGGGCGTTATTGCGATCCTGATAATTATCTGTTTTGTGATAACTATTGGTTAAATAGACGGAACTATCTACTATTTAATTTAGTTTTATATACAATGAATTAAGTTATAGTCATACTAATAATGAAGCAATAAACAATAAATTTTAGGAAATATTTGACTTTACTTATTTAAATGATAATAATTCTCATTAATATTTATTGCTATTGTTTATAGTAATGCTGTTTCACTATTATCACTAATTAAATAAGACGTTATTTTCTTGATTGGTTAATTACTCTATTTGTTAATGGCTATCACTGAATTTTATTATTTGATTATGTGCAAGGAGTCGCTAATGAAGTTTAATTTTTTTAAAAACCGCAAAACGTTATTAAAGGTTATTTTAACTTCGTTAATTATTTTGACTGGCCAGTCCGAATGCGCCCACGCAGCAGATAAAAAATTCAAAGTGGTTACCACTTTCACTATAATTCAAGATATTGCACAAAATGTCGCTGGCGATGCCGCTGTGGTTGAGTCAATTACCAAAGTTGGCGCTGAAATTCATGAATACGATCCCACTCCACAAGATATTACTAAAGTGCTTTCAGCCGATTTGGTGTTATGGAATGGGCTTAATTTAGAACTTTGGTTTAAACGTTTTTTTGAAGATGTCAAAGATGTACCATCTGTTGTGGTAACAGACGGTATTGAGCCAATGCAGATCCAAGAAGGTAGTTATAAAGGTAACCCTAATCCACATGCTTGGATGTCACCAACTTTGGCGTTAGTTTATGTCGAAAATATCCGTGCAGCATTGGTTAAATATGATCCCCAAAATACCGAGATTTATAATAAAAATGCGGCTGATTATATTGCCAAAATTAAAGCACTTGATACCCCATTACGTGAGCGGTTAGCCAAAATCCCTGATGAAAAGCGTTGGCTTGTGACCAGTGAGGGGGCTTTTAGTTATTTGGCTCGTGACTATAATTTGAAAGAAGCTTATCTATGGCCTATCAATGCCGAGCAACAAGGTACACCTCAGCAAGTTAGGCATTTAATTGATTTAGTTAATAAAAATCACATTCCGGTGATTTTTAGTGAAAGTACCATTTCAAGCAAACCCGCTAAACAAGTAAGCAATGAAACGGGTGCAAAATATGGTGGTGTTTTATATGTTGATTCACTTTCTACAAAAGATGGGCCTGTGCCAACGTATATTGATCTATTAAAAGTAACGGTTGAAACCATAGCTAAAGGATTCGAAGAATAATGACTCAAATTTGCTTGAATGTTAATGACATCACCGTGACTTATAATAATGGTCATACCGCAATTCATGATGCTAGCTTCCACTTAAATGGTGGCACTATTTGTGCTTTAGTTGGAGTAAATGGTAGTGGTAAATCGACTTTATTCAAAAGCATTATGGGAATGGTTAAACCAACCCGCGGTCGAGTGACGTTTAATGATATGTCTGTTAATCAGGCTTTAAAGCAAAATATTATCGCTTATGTACCACAGACGGAAGATGTCGATTGGGATTTTCCTGTTCTTGTATCGGATGTGGTGATGATGGGGCGATATGGGCATATGTCTTTTTTACGTATTGCAAGTAAAGAAGATAAAAAGCAAGTCGATATTGCGCTTGAACGTGTCAATATGCTTGATTTTAAGCATCGCCAAATTGGCGAGCTTTCTGGTGGACAAAAAAAACGTGTATTTTTAGCCCGAGCTTTAGCTCAGCAAGGTAATGTGCTGTTATTAGATGAGCCTTTTACCGGTGTAGATGTTAAAACCGAAAATGCCATTATTGATCTTTTGAAAAATCTGCGTGCTGAAGGTCATTTGATTTTGGTGTCAACCCATAACTTAGGTAGTGTGCCTGAATTTTGCGATCAGGTGGTGTTAATTAATCAAACGGTGTTGGCATTTGGTCCAACTGAAACTACCTTTACACCACAAAATTTAATGACTACTTTTGGTGGTGCATTGCGTTATCTTAGCCTATCGGGTGATAAATTACATGAAGATGAAGATCCCCGAAAAGTATCGATCTTAACCGATGATGAACGTGCTGCCATTTTTTACGGTGAAGGTAAACATGATTCTCCTCATCAAGATTTGTTGGTTAACCATGTTGAAAACGAACAAAAAAGGCCAAAATA
Source organism: Gilliamella sp. Pra-s60 (assembly GCF_009795755.1). NCBI lineage: Bacteria > Pseudomonadati > Pseudomonadota > Gammaproteobacteria > Orbales > Orbaceae > Gilliamella > Gilliamella sp. Pra-s60. The sequence continues at coordinate 153,151 of NZ_WTFA01000002.1, forward strand.
AATGGAACTATTACTTGAACCATTCACCTATGATTTTATGTTCAAAGCAATTTGGGTAAGTAGTCTTGTTGGTGCGGCTTGTGCTTTTTTGTCGGCTTTTTTGATGTTAAAAGGCTGGTCGTTAATGGGCGATGCGCTTTCGCATTCAGTGGTGCCGGGGGTTGCTGGTGCTTATGCCTTGGGGTTGCCTTATTCGGTTGGGGCTTTTTTTACTGGATTGCTCGCAGCACTTGCCATTACCTTAGTGCGTGCTTTTACACGGTTAAAAGCGGATGCGATTATTGGTTTTATTTTTTCAACTTTTTTTGCTATCGGTTTGTTGATCATTTCCCTCAATCCAACCTCGGTTAATGTGCAAACAATTATTTTTGGTAATATTCTTGGCATTGACGATAGCGATATGTGGCAAGTGCAAATCATTATTTTAGTGTCATTTATATTACTTTTCTTTTTTTGGAAGGATTTATTAGTTGTTTTTTTTGATGAAACCCATGCCAGATCCATTGGTTTACAACCACTAAAACTAAAAATTCTATTTTTTACCATTTTAAGCGCCTGTACCGTTGCGGCACTGCAAACAGTGGGGGCTATTTTAGTTATTGCGATGGTTATCACTCCCGGGGCAACGGCTTATTTATTGACAAATCAATTTTCACGGTTGTTGATGATTTCAGTTGCAATTGGTGCCGTAAGCAGTGCTGTAGGGGCGTGGATTAGCTATTATTTAAATGGCGAAACAGGTGGCGTTATTGTGAGCTTGCAAACACTGATATTTATCGCCGCATTTTTATTTGCCCCACAACAAGGGCTTATTTCAAATCGCCTTAAAATACGTCAAAGCCGATTAAATAAAGGGGGAAAAGTATGACCGAATTTTGGGAGTTTATTTATTACCCACTTACCCTACCCCTTATTCAACGCGCAATTTTAGCCGCGTTAGCCACAGGTATTGTTTGTGCTTTGCTTTCTTGTTTTTTGGTGCTAAAAGGCTGGTCGTTAATGGGCGATGCGATTTCACACGCCGTTTTGCCAGGGATCGTGTTGGCGTATTTAGCAGGAATCCCCATCATTATTGGCGCATTTGCTTCGGGATTATTTTGCTCAGTGGCAACGGGGTATATTAAAGAAAACAGTCGAGTTAAAGAAGATACTGTCATGGGCATTGTATTTTCGGGAATGTTTGCGTTTGGTTTGGTGCTGTTTTCAAAGGTAGATACATCACAACATTTAAATCATATTTTATTTGGTAGTGTGCTTGGAACAAGTTATGACGAGCTTAAACAAATTATCCTTATTGCCACAATTGTGTCGATCTTAGTTATTATTAAACGCCGTGATTTAATGCTGTACTGCTTCGATCCCGTACAAGCCAAAGTGGTTGGTTTGCCAGTCAAGCTGTTGCATTACGGGTTATTAAGTGTGCTAGCTTTAACTATTGTTGGTTCATTAAAAACAGCTGGGATGATTTTAGTGATAGCGATGTTAATCGCTCCCGGTATCATTGCTTTTTCGTTAACTAAGCGGTTTGAGCGTATGTTAATCATAGCAGTATTGGTTTCGGCATTTTCAACCGTATTAGGTACGCTAATAAGCTATTATGTTGATGCATCAACCAGTGCAAGTATTGTTATTTTACAAGCAATTTTATTTTTACTAGCTCAAATTTATCAATTTATTGATAATAAAAAATCGCTGTTAAAGCAGCGATTTAAGTAATGTTTAAATCATTGTAACAAAAATAGGCTAAGCATTGCCGTGTACGATTTTTATCGTTATTCATCATCTAAATATTTACTGGCATCAGCATAATTATCAAAGCGTGAAAACTGTCCTTGGAATTTTAATCTGACTTTACCTATTGGACCGTTTCGTTGTTTGCCTAAAATAATTTCGGCAATACCCTTATGTTCTGACGCCTCGTTATAAACTTCGTCACGATAGATAAACATGATCACATCGGCATCTTGCTCAATCGATCCTGATTCACGCAAGTCTGAGTTAACAGGTCTTTTGTCAGCCCGTTGCTCTAAGCTACGGTTAAGTTGTGATAGCGCAACGACAGGAACTTGTAACTCTTTTGCCAAGGCTTTTAATGAGCGTGATATTTCAGCAATTTCTAATGTTCTGTTTTCAGAGATATTTGGCACACGCATAAGTTGCAAGTAATCCACCATTATCATGCTTAAACCTTTATGCTCACGATAAATACGTCTGGCTCTTGAGCGTAATTCCATTGGCGTCAAACCCGATGAATCATCAATATAAATGTTTTTCTTTTCAAGCAATAACCCCATAGTGCTTGAAATTCTTGCCCAATCATCGTCTTGTAGTTGCCCTGTTCGAATTCGGGTTTGATCAACTCGTGAAAGTGAGGCCAACATACGCATCATAATTTGTTCTGATGGCATTTCTAAACTGAATATTAGCACTGGCTTTTCTTGCTCTAGTGCAGCATTTTCACATAAATTCATTGCGAATGTGGTTTTACCCATTGATGGTCTTGCAGCGATAATAATTAAATCGGAACGCTGTAAACCAGCTGTTTTTTTATCTAAATCCACATAACCAGTTGAAACCCCAGTCACACCATCATGTGGACGTTGAAAGAGTTCTTCAATCTTAGCCACGGTTGCCTCTAACACTTCGGTAATGCTTTTCGGGCCTTCACCTTGCTTTGTTCGGCTTTCAGCTATTTGGAAAATTTTGCTTTCCGCAAAGTCTAAAATTTCGGTACTATCACGCCCTTCAGTGGTATAACAGTTATCGGCAATATCATTTGACGCACTGATTAATTCACGTAAAATTGCTTGTTGGCGAATAATATCACTATAAGCAACAACATTAATTGCACTTGGCGTATTTTTAGACAGCTCCGCCAAATAGGCAAATCCCCCTACATCGGCCAAAATATCTTTACTTTCAAGGCTTTCAGAAAGAGTAATTAAGTCAATTGGAGTTCCTTTGCTAACCAAAGTATGCATTTCAGAAAAAATCAATTGATGGTGACGTGAATAAAAATCCCGTTCGGTGATCATTTCTGATACCGCATCCCAACGTTGATTATCGAGCATCAAGCTACCAAGTACTGCTTGTTCAGCTTCGATTGAATGAGGTGGAAGCTTGATATTATGTAATTTTGATTTTTTCGCTTCTTGGTTTCTTGAATCTTTACTTGCGCTTTTTTCGTTACTATTCATGACATTTATCTTTTTAATTTGATTCAATTTTAAATGTTTTATCTATTCTATGTTCCGTTTTACAACTGAATTTATAATTTATTTTAGAAATAGCGGACCTAATGCTTGCGTTGGTATTTGGAATTCAGCAGGATAGTCGACCTGAACTAAATATAATCCTTCGGGTTTTGCCGTTGCTGCCGCTTGTGTTCTATCTTTAGCTTGTAACAGCTCATCGATCCATTCAGGGCGCTGATTACCCGCACCAACCTCAAGTAAGCTGCCTACAATATTGCGTACCATATGGTGCACAAATGCGTTAGCTTTAATGTCGACAATAATATATTCGCCCTGCCGCCAAACTTCAATATGGTGAATATTGCGCCACGGTGTTAATGATTGACACTGTGATGCTCGAAAAGATGAAAAATCATTTTCGCCTAACAGATACTGCGCTGCTTGGTGCATTAAGTTCTCATTCAACGGTAAATAATAATGCGATACCCCTTTGGCTAAAATGGCTGGCCGATAGCGATGATTATAAATCACATAACGGTAACGTCGAGCTGTGGCACTAAACCGAGCGTGAAAGCTATCATCTACATTTTGCGACCAACGCACAGCAATATTATCGGGTAAATGCGAATTCACGCCCATTGTCCAAGCACTAGCTGATCGCACGGCTTGAGTTTCAAAATGGATAACTTGCCCTGTTGCATGCACGCCAGCATCTGTTCTTCCTGCGCAAAATACGGTTATGGGTGAATTGGCAATAATCGATAGTGCCGATTCTAGCCTTTCTTGAATAGAATCGACCGACTGCTGCCGTTGCCAACCAAAATAAGCACTGCCATCATATTCAACACCGAGGGCAATTTTATATATAGTCATTAATGAGGATCTCAAGCGTTTCAATTAGCATTAATGCGCCTAAATAACGGATATTATCCGCTACTGACCAAAATTGAATTTGTTCATAATGACCATAACTGTGTCGTAAATTTGCCAATTTAATGGTTAGTTGGCTTTCTGATTCGGTGCTCACTTCGGTCACTGGCGTTGGCAAGTTATCACCTTGGACTTCAACACCAAATTCGCCAAAACGAGCCATATCCAATTCAATTGGTAAACTACTTGATACATTAATGGTTTGTGATACACCATAAAACACGGGCACAATCACTGACTCAATAGAAACAGGAAGTTCATAATTACTCAATACTTTACGGATTTGGTTCACTTGTGATTTTTCACCTAATATCGCATCATCCTGTTCGTGAGATATAGGCAATAAGTTAAAGGCTAATTGTTTATCAAACAGTTGATTATCAACTGGCATACCATTTAATAAACGAGCACTTTGCCCGGCAAGTTCATCAACGCCAGACTTACCATACAATGATGCTGGAATAAAACTAGTTACATGTAAATTAGTTAATAACGCCATATCAGTCAACGATGCAACACAGCGCAATAATTGGCACACAGTGGCACTGGCAACAGCGATGATGTTTTCGTTACGGTATTCTGTTAATACACTATTATTAACTTTAGGGACTACAAGTGGAATATGATCCTGCTCGGCAAAATAACCACTTGCATCAATCACCACACAACCTGCCTCTGCAGCAACTTGTGCATATTTTTCACTAGTTTTTGCACCCGCTACAAAAAAGGCAAAATGGCACTCGCTCCAGTCCATTTGTGCACTATCAATCACGGTTAAATTCTTGCCAGAAAAGCGAACAATCTCGCCAGCACTATTATCACTACCAACTAGATAGAGATTTTCAATTTTTAGATTATTATCTTGTAAACCACGTTGTTGTAGTAGTTCAACTAGCGCAGAACCCACTTGTCCTGTCGCCCCAACAATAGCAATATTCCATGCAGACATATTTATCAACCCAAATAAAAAATTTAGCGGTAATTATATCACTATATTGTCAAAGATAGCGGAAAAAGATATTTCTTGATTTTGGAACACAGATCGACAAAATAAAATTTGATCCCTTACAAAAAAAATCAATATCAGTAAAGTGATAAGTCATTTTAGTTAACTTTATTTATTATTATGACAAAAATCACCCTATCAACAATTGCTCAAAAAGCGAATACCTCTATCGCTTCGGTTTCTAGAGTGCTAAAAAAACCACATTTAACCTCACCTCAAATACAGTTATGTGTTTATCAAGCAATTGAGGAATTAAATATGGATACGTCAAAAAATTTCAAACCCTATAAACCCATACATAATAGTGGCAAAATATTAATTATCGACAATCAACTTTATTCAAAAAGCTTAATCAATGCAGGATTAGAGCAAGTTTTAAAAGAAGAACAGTTTCAAATATTTTATTTGCAGTTTCCTTATCATAATAAAACTGATATCCATCATATTATTCGTTATGTTGCTCAACATGCATTTGATGGAATCATTATTATTAATGATGCACCTTACTTAAAAACGCTAGTTACTTATAAAACGACATTACCAACCATTGTCTTAGTTAATCACTTTTCACTGGATTTTATTTGTGTTCACTTTGATCATTTACTTATTGGATACCAAATAACAAAATATTTGATTGATAAGTCACATACCAAAATTGCCATTTTGCTCAATAATGAAAAATTAACTAGTTCTACGCTTTTGTTACAAGGCTATAAACAAGCTTTATTGCGCGCCAATATTATTATTGAACCTCAATATATTATTCATGGCTGCTTTACCTATCAACATGCCAGATCTGCGGTAAAAAAACTCATAAACAGCACTAAATCACCTTCAGCGATTATTTGTACTGATAATTTTAGCTTAAATTGTTTAGATAAAAATAATTATAAAGACCACAACCAATCGCCTGATAACATGGTTTTAGGTGCCGTTCACCAAGCCAATGAAAGCCAATCAAAACTCACAAAACCGCTTACAATATCATATTTTAGCGCTTCCAAAGAACTTAAATATAATCAGCTAGATAATTTAAGTAAAATAAATAAACCGCTGTTTGAAATGGGGCAAAAATCAGCAACTTTACTATGTGAGCTAATTAAAAGTACGACAAAGCCTACTAAGCGCTGTAAAATTATAGAGGCAGAATCGATATTTTATTAATTATAGAAATGATTTATTTTGATAAAATAAAAACTTCAATAAAATCAATACCTTTCCTGAACGATTTTTGCAAATAAAAAGTAAATTAGTATCTATATATGTACCAAGAATAATAATCTGAAAGGCTTACTGATAACAAACATGGAAAACCACTACCTCGGAATTCACGCTCTTGAAAAAATCTAATGTATTTAAAACAAAATGATTCCTTTTCCCTTTTTTTAGCGTACAATCAAAATCATCCCCAAATCGAGGTAATGTTATGTTATATAATAACAAATTTATACAGCATAATCATCATCATGAAAGTTGTCATTGTGACTGTAAAAATATGGCGCATAATCATGCACATTTATCTCATGATCTAAATTGTCATCAAGACTCAATCCCTAGCTGTGGTGGTGATTGCCATACAGATGATTGCCATACAACAGCAAAAAAAAATCAGTGTGACGATTCCCCCGATGATCCAGACAGGCAAAGCTCACAAACTAAATTAATATGGAAAATAAAAGGCATGGATTGTGCGCACTGTGCACAAAAAATTGAAAACGGACTAAAAACGTTGCCGAATATTTGCCAAACTAAAATTATCTTTTCTACCCAAAAATTAGTGGTTTTTGTTCCGCAAAAAAATGAAAAAACCATTAAATTGATTGAAGATAAAGTCACCGAATTAGGCTATACCCCTATTTTTGAATCTACTCCCGAACATACTCACCACCATGAGCATTCTCACGGCTTCGATAAAAAGGCGCTTATTCCTTTAGCGGTATTAGGTGGCTTGATTGTGGTGAGTTACCTTCTTTTATTGTTTAATAAAACAGCTGGCGAATATGCTTTTATAGTAACGGCCATTATTGGATTGATTCCAATTTTAAAAGAGGCGTTAATTTTAGCTCGTAGTGGCACTCCTTTTGCTATCGAGTCGTTAATGAGTATTTCGGCTATTGGCGCTTTATTTATTGGTGCAGCCGAAGAAGCGACCATGGTTATATTTTTATTTATGATTGGCGAAATGCTAGAAGGTGTGGCAACAAGTAAAGCTAGACAGGGAATCTCGTCGCTTGCCAAGCTAATGCCTGAAGAAACTGTAATAATTATTGATGGCGAACGAAAAACCATTGCTAGCCATAATTTGAAACCGGGTGATATTATTGAAATTTCGTCAGGAGGGCGTTTGCCAGCTGATGTGATTTTAATAAGCGAGCAAGCCAATATTGACGAAAGCGCTTTAACAGGCGAGTCGATTCCTGTAAATTACCTTTCAGGTGATAAAATTCTGGCCGGGTCGTTGGTGGTTGATAATACCATTGAACTTAAAGTTGTATCTGATGTTGGACAAAATGCCGTTGATCGTATTTTACAGCTAATTGAAGACGCCGGAGAGCGCAAAGCACCTATTGAGCGCTTTATTGATAAGTTTAGCCGTTATTATACACCCGCAATTGCCTTGCTTGCACTATTGGTGATAGTTGTGCCACCAGTGTTATTTAATGCAGATTGGTATACTTGGTTTTATCGTGGTTTGACATTGTTATTAATTGGTTGCCCTTGTGCACTAGTGATATCAACCCCTGCGGTGATAACCTCGGCCTTGTCTAATGCGGCAAAGCAAGGGATATTAATTAAGGGTGGCGCAGCGTTAGAGCATATTGGTTCAGTGAAATTGGTTGCGTTTGATAAGACTGGTACGTTAACTGAAGGCAAACCACAAATTACCGATATTATTAATCAAAATGCAAACTCAACAGAAGCGTTACTTGCCATTGTGGCAGCAATAGAAAGTGGTTCGCATCACCCTCTGGCTAAAGCTATTGTTGAGTATGTTAAGCAAAACCAAATTCCATTTGTGGAAGCCAATAATCGTAAAACAATTGCAGGCGTTGGAATACAAGGTGAAATAAATCAGCAAATTTTTTATATTGTATCACCCAATAAAATATCGACTGTGTCTATGGCACTAACCGATGAACAAATAAAAATAGTTAATCAGCTAGAAACCGCAGGAAAAACCGTCATTGTAGCAGTAACAGACCAAAAATTATTGGGCATTATCGCTTTACAAGATGTGCTCCGCGCAGATGCAATAACAGCAATTAATCAATTACATCAATTAGGTTTAAAAACCTTGATGCTTACTGGGGATAATGAACGTGCAGCAAAGCAGGTTGCAAAGCAGCTCAACATTGATTATCGATCCCAACTGTTACCAACAGATAAATTAGCAGAAATTGAAAAAATCCGTAATACAACGGCTATTGCTATGGTGGGCGATGGAATTAATGATTCTCCTGCTATGAAAGCCGCAAGCGTAGGTATTGCTATGGGTAGTGGTACTGATGTTGCACTTGAAACAGCTGATGCCGCACTAACCCAAAATAGCCTGTTAAGTTTGCCTAAATTAATTCGTTTAATGCGCTTTGCATATCGTAATATTAAACAAAATATTACCATTGCTTTAGGAATTAAATTAGTATTTTTAGTGACCAGTTTGTTAGGCTTCACTGGACTGTGGCTAGCTGTATTAGCTGACTCTGGCGCAACCGCGATTGTAACAGCAAATGCTCTTCGTGTTTTAAAATTTAAAAATAAAGGTGAATAAAATAGCGATTAACCTATTTCATTTAAACTGTGCGCAATAGGTTGTGAAGTGACTAATCATCAATTCTTAAGGATATTTCACCTCCGATGTAGGCGTTAATTTTGCTATTTTGTTCTAGCATTAGTGCGCCTTGCTCGTTAATGCCTTTTGCAGTGCCACGAATGGTTTTGTCACCAATAATAAGTTTTACTGGTCGATTGACAAAGTTATCGAGTCTATGCCAATCGTTAATAAATGGTTCTAAACCATGTTGTTCAAAGTCGATTAATTTGTTTTTCAAAGTTTTGGCTACTTGAGCAACTAGCAAATTGCGATCAACTTTGCCTAAATTAGCCCATTTTTGATTAACGATGTTGGTATCAGGATTAGTCATGACTAGATTAACACCAATACCGATCACAACATGAGCACAATCGCCAGTCTTACCCGCAAGTTCAACTAATATACCTGCTAACTTTTGGTCGTTAAGATAAAGGTCATTTGGCCATTTAACTTTAATGTCTTGAGCTGATAATGCACGCAACGTGTCAGCAAGCACAATACCCACCACTAAGCTTAGTCCCATTGCCGCAGCCACACCTTGTTCTAATTTCCAATACATAGAAAAGTATAGATTAGTGCCAAAAGGTGAAAACCATTTTCGCCCTCTTCGCCCTCTTGCTTTTGATTGAAATTCAGCAACACAACAATCGCCCGATGTTAATTGACCAATTCGATCCATTAGATATTGGTTGGTGGAGTCGATAATCGGTAAGATTTCACAATGGCTATCGGATTGGTAGTGTAGATCAATTTTGTTTTTGCTTAACAAATCAAGCGGAGCTGACAAGCAATAACCTTTACCTTGTACAGATGTTATCTCTAGTCCCCACTCACGCAGTTGTTTAATGTATTTATTGATGCCTGCACGTGTTATGCCAAATATTACCGCTAATTCTTCCCCCGAATGATATTTGCCATCTGCAAGTATTTCAATTAATTTAAGTGGGTTGTTGTGGTTGCGCATCCGTTCCTCTTTTTTTAATTAACAGCATAATGAAGTATAACGAGATTATAGCAAAGCTGACAAATAAATAAGCATTATTCATTTTATCCATAATAAAGGCGATCACCGCTGGCGCAATCAAACTACCTAAAGTATTGGTTAATAACATAGCTTGATTCATGGCAACGATATCTTGTTTTTTAACGCAAGAACAAGCCCAAGCCATAGATATTGGGTAAATAGTGTAAATGGTTGCGCCTAATAAGATAATTGCTAATGCATCAAACCAATTGAATATTAGCATAATACATGCAATTAACATCAGTAACGATTCAATTAATAATACACGTTGCCGTCCAAATTTATCTGCACACCAATTGGCAGGCATTTGTGCAATGACGCCCGATAAAATCAGTAATATCATCCAATTTGCAACTTGAATATCACTATAACCTAAATGTGAATAATAAGCAGGTAAAAGTGAATATAATGATCCAATTAACATACCAGCAATCACACAACCAGTTAAGCCTAGTCGAGAAGGCTTATTCAATATCATTGGCATAATGTTAAAGCTGCTTTTTTTCCTTTTAGGTAATTTATAATGGGTGAGCAAAATAAATAAAATCGCTAGCCCCATCAGTAACGCGATAACTAACCCAAAATACAATACATCTTGTGGAAAATACTGCAATAAAGCTTGCCCTAAAACCGTGCCTAAATAGTAAGTGGTCAGATACACTGCAAGCATTTTTCCACGCGTACGCACAGGACCTGTTAGCAATATACAACTTTCAATAACCACCCACGTTACAGCACAAGCAATACCAATAAAAAACCGCCACATTATCCAACTATAAAAATTCATTGAAAAACCTAGTCCGATTGTTGCAATTGCAAAAATAATACAACTATAGGTATACGTGTGACGCGCATTGAATTTATTAATAAACCAATTGGCAAAAATAGTACCAATTAAGTTACCTGTAAAATAACTTGATCCTACAAGCCCAATTTGCCCTAGCGAAAACTCATTACGCACTAACCATAATGGTACTTGTGTATTTAGTGCCGACAACGAGATAGTCACAAAGAGTAAACTCGTTAATAGAATAGGAAATGAGTACGAATGTTTCATAATGTTATCGCATATAATTTATGAGCTATAATTTGCGGGCAATTATAATTTAGTGCTAATTATAAATAACTGTCTGCGTCAATTTCGCCCTTGTTGCCGATAAATCGGATTTCTGGTGATAAATTCACCAAGAACTTCTGTGCCACACATTTTTTAATATAACGAGCCAATTCAACGACATCGTGCGCAGTTGCTTGTTTTTTGTTGACTAATACCAACGCTTGTTGTTGATGTACTGCAGCTCCGCCTATTTGATAGCCTTTCAAGCCACACTGATCAATAAGCCAACCTGCGGCTAATTTTGTTTTTCCGTTAGCTTGTGGATATATTGGCATAGTTGGGTAAATTTCAAGTAGCTTATCAGCAACAATTTTATCGACCACAGGATTTTTAAAAAAGCTACCACCATTACCAAGTACTTTAGGATCGGGTAACTTGCTACGGCGGATTTCACACACTTTATCAAAAACCATTTTTGCGGTGATTGTTTGTGGATCAAAGTTTCGTAATTCACCATAAGTTAAAACAGGCTGCCATTGTTTGGGTAATTTAATGCCCACATTGACAACGGCATAACCTTGTAAATACGCTTTTTTAAAGATACTTTCACGGTAACCATATTGACCATCTGTGACAGTAATAATGTTTCCTGTAGCAAATTCAAGCAGTTCCACATAATCGGCTACTTTTTGAAATTCAACCCCATAAGCACCAATATTTTGAATAGGGGCAGAACCTACACAACCTGGAATTAAAGCAAGGTTTTCAAGCCCTGATATATTTTGTTCGATTGTTTGTGATACGACATCATGCCAAATTTCACCTGCGCCGACTTTTAAATGCCATTCTTGGGCGGTTTCGGCAATGGTTATACCTTTGATTCGATTAACAATAACAATACCATCAAAATCACATGTAAATAGAGTGTTACTGCCTTCGCCAATAATCATAATGGGTAAATTTGGGATGTTATCTTGCCAGACTTGTTGTAATTGTTCGACAGTCGTAACAGTAATAACTTTTTGAGCAAAAACACTTAAACCAAATGTATTAGGAATTTTTTGTTTCATCAATAATCACTACCTTTATTTTTGTGGAAGTAGATACCAAATGCAAATCGATTTTCTTTGTTATTTTTATGGTTTGGAATCTACTGTATTTGCTTTCTATATTATCACATGGCTAATGTTATTTGATGATTTATTTAGTTGTAAATGCATTTGAATTTTTTATCAATTTGTTATTGCCTTCGTTTTGCTAAAACGATGTTATTTTTTTATAAAAAGTATAACTTGGCGCAAGTTAATTGCATTATTTAACAAATATTCGACTATTTGATAAAAGCAATGCTTAAATCTTTTTTGTTTTTTGTTATCATATATAACCACTAGCTGAGCAATTTTTTATGAATTACTGTTAGCACCAAGATAGTTGTCAATATTTGATTGGCTGTAATTGATTATATTTATTGTGCTCAAGTTAAGTGTTGTCTATCAATTAGAGGATATTATGAAAAGAGTTTTTATTATGATCCTAGATTCTTTTGGGATCGGTGGTGCTGAAGATGCCAAAAAATATGGCGATGAAGGGGCTAACACTTTGGGACATATTGCCGAAGCTTGTGCATTAGGTAAGGCTGAACAAGGACGCAGTGGACCATTAAAATTACCAAATTTAGGTCAATTAGGCTTAATCGAAGCAGCGTATGAATCATCGGGTAATTACCCTAAAGGCATGCAAACTGAAGGTAAAATTATTGGCTCATATGGTTATGCTAGCGAAATATCTTCTGGTAAAGATACACCTTCAGGACACTGGGAAATTGCAGGTGTACCAGTACTTTTTGACTGGGGGTATTTTACTAATACTACAAATAGCTTTCCTCAAGACCTTTTAGATAAAATTGTTACCCGCGCAAAACTCCCTGGTTATCTTGGTAATTGTCATTCATCTGGTACCATTATCCTTGATGAACTAGGTGAAGAGCATATGGCTTCTAATAAACCTATTTTTTACACGTCTGCTGATTCGGTATTCCAAATTGCCTGCCATGAAGAAACTTTTGGCTTAGATAGACTTTATGAAATTTGCGAAATTGCTCGTGATGAGCTAAATAAAGGTAATTACAATATTGGACGTGTTATTGCTAGACCATTTATCGGTAAAAAAGCAGGCGAATTTGTACGTACGGGTAATCGTCATGACCTTGCCGTTGAACCACCTGCTCCAACAGTGATTAAAAAGTTAGTTGATGAAAAACACGGCACAGTAGTATCAATCGGTAAAATTGCCGATATTTATGCTCAAGTTGGGATAACTAAAAAAGTTAAAGCAACGGGTCTTGAAGCACTTTTCGATGCATCACTTGAAGAAATAAAACAAGCTAAAGATAATACTATTGTATTTACCAATTTTGTTGACTTTGACTCTTCTTATGGTCACCGTCGTGATGTTTGTGGTTATGCCGCTGCATTAGAATATTTTGATAGTCGCCTACCTGAAATGTTAGCACTAATTCAGCCCGAGGATCTGCTAATTATTAGTGCCGATCATGGTTGCGATCCTACTTGGACTGGTACTGATCATACTCGTGAACATATTCCTGTCATCGTTTATGGTAACAGTGTGCCAGTGGGCTCTTTAGGCCATCGTGAAACATTTGCCGATATTGGGCAAAGTGTTGCTAACTATTTTGATTTATCGCCAATGGATTACGGTAAATCGTTTATAAAAAAGAAATAATTTAAGTCATGCCAATTTAGTAACAAATATCAGGAGAAGTTAATGTCTACCCCGCATATTAATGCCATTGATAATGCTTTTGCAAAAACCGTTTTAATGCCCGGCGATCCTCTACGAGCAAAATTTATTGCAGAAACGTTTTTAGAAAATGCACAAGAAGTCACTAATGTAAGATCTATGTTAGGTTTTACCGGTTATTACAAAGGACAAAAAATTTCAGTTATGGGGCATGGTATGGGCATTCCATCTTGCTCTATTTATGCAACCGAACTAATTAAATTTTATGGCGTTGAAAACATTATCCGTGTTGGTTCATGTGGCGCTATAAGCCCTAACGTTAACGTGGGTGATATCATTGTGGGAATGGGTGCTTGTACCGATTCAAAAGTCAATCGTTTACGTTTTAAAGATCATGATTTTGCGGCTATCGCTGATTTTGAGCTAACTTGTAATGCTGTTAATGCAGCTAAAAAATTAGGTGTAAATGTTAAAGTGGGTAATCTCTTTTCTGCCGACCTTTTTTATAGTGTTGAACTTGATATGTTTGATGTGATGGAAAAATACAATATTTTAGGTGTTGAAATGGAAGCTGCTGGCATTTATGGCGTTGCCGCAGAATACGGTGCAAAAGCATTGGCTATTTGTACAGTTTCAGACCATATTCGCAAAGGCGAAGCCATGTCAGCACAAGAGCGCCAGCTAGGCTTTAAAGATATGATTACTGTTGCGTTGGAATCTGTTTTATTAAATCAAAACTAAAATTAAAAATGGCAGAATCACTGCCATTTTTTTTAACTTATCAATATTGATAGTAATACGACTTTTTATTTATATTTATGTGTAGTAGGTTATAAATATCTTGTTTAATAAGGGAACAAAATGAACACTACGGAAAAACTTAGAGTTATATTTTTTCTACAATTTTTTATATGGGGAAGTTGGCTTATTACCCTCGGTTCTTATATGATGGAGACCCTAAAATTTAGCGGTACTGCTGTCGGTTCTATATATGGAACCATGGGGATAGCATCGCTATTTATGCCTGGTTTACTCGGTGTCGTAGCAGATAGATGGATACCTGCTAACCGCTTATATATGATTTGTCATTTGATCGGTGCTGCTACACTATTTATAGCAGCTTCAATAACATCACCTTTTATGATGTTCATTATTATGCTAATTCACTGTTTAGCCTTTATGCCAACCATTGCAATTTCCAACTCTATCTCTTACTCTTGCTTGGAATCTCAAGGTTTAGATGTCATTACACAATTTCCAAGCATAAGAATATTTGGCACAATTGGCTTTATCGTTGCTATGTGGCTAGTGAGCTTTTTAAAATTAGAATTAAGTAGTATGCAACTGTATATTGCAGGATTAAGTTCTATTTTACTTAGCCTATATACCCTTACTTTACCATTCATTTCAACTTCTCAAGGAAAATCAGAAAAAAAATCACTTATAACTTCTTTGGGGTTAGATGCGTTTGTTTTGTTTAAACAACCCAAAATGGCTATCTTTTTCGTATTTGCAATATTACTTGGCGGTATTTTACAAATCACTAATACTTTTGGTAATCCTTTTATTCGCTCATTTGAAGATATTCCTGAATATGCAAATAGCTTCGCTGTTCAATATCCATCAGTATTGTTGTCAATTTCTCAAATTTCAGAAGTGGTATTTATTCTATTCGTTCCATTCTTTATGAAACGCCTTGGCATTAAATATGTGATGTTAATTAGTATGCTAGCTTGGGTTGCTCGTTTTGGCTTGTTTGCTTATGGTAATCCATCACCATTTGGTTTTGTGCTATTACTTTTATCCATGATTGTTTATGGATGTGCCTTTGATTTTTATAATATTTCTGGTTCCATGTATGTTGATAAAACGGTTTCCCCTAGTATTCGTAATAGTGCCCAAGGTCTATTTATGATGATGACTAATGGGATTGGTGCTTATTTAGGTTCGGTAATTAGTGGTTTTGTTGTCGATCATTATACTAATAATGATGTTATTGATTGGCAAAGCGTTTGGCTTATTTTTGCTAGCTATTCTTTGATTCTAGCCGTCGTATTTGCGTTGATATTTAAAAACGAAAATTCTAACGAAAACATTAATACTAACGAAAAAGCCACTCAAATCATTAATTAATCAATTATTGTGTGGTAGGTTGAATTTTACACTACCAATATAAAGGCAACAATATCGGTTGTTGCCTTTTTGGTTATCAACAAGCCAACTTTATTGTTAAAGTTAAAAAAGTATGATTTGTCGCACAAAAAATAAATAAGTAATGCAAAATAAATAGCAGAAAGATAGCTTATCAAGGTAGACTAGCTGAAACTATAATTCACAATGTGCGTATACTATTTTGATCTTTTTGATCAATTTTTTATGCCATTGTTACTAGAGCATATTTAGCTCATTTAAAGAAATTAAATATCAAATGAACAACCAAATAATACCCAAAGTCATATTACATGAGCACATTGAAGGAAGCATAACCCCAATAATGGCTCACAAATTAGCCCAAAAAAATAATATTCCATTCCCTAAAACTTTATGTTACCAACCCGATCAATATGATACCAATGAGTATAAAAATGGTAGATATTCATACGACGAATCTAAGTTTGAAGAATTTATCAAAACATATGATATTGTTTCTAGCTTTCTAAAAAATCCAGAGGATTACTATTTAATTACTTACGATTTTCTTAATAGAAATGCTAAACAAGGGTTAATTTATTGCGAGCTGTTTATATCCCCTTTTCATATCTGTGCAACGCAATCCCACGATGGACATGTTGTTTGGAATCAAGATCGATTTCACCAAACACTAAAGCAAATGGATAAGGCAATTATTGACGTTCGTAAGCAATATGATATTACCGTACGATATCATGTAATCGGTGTTAGGCATCTTGGTGCGAACGTGGTTTACGATACTTTGCGATTCATTAAAAATAATCCTCACCCATTTATTACTGGTTTCAATATCGCTGGTAATGAAAAAACAGGTCATTTTGATGACTTTAAGGATGCTCATGAATTGGCTACCGAGCTTAATCTAAAAAAATCGTATCACGCTGGCGAAATAGATTCAGCTCAAAGTATTATTCAAGCCATTAAGCATGGCGCAAATAGAATTGGACACGGCATTCGTGCTATTGAAGACAAAACACTTATTGGTGAACTGATTAATAAAAAAATCACCCTCGAAATTGCCTTAACAAGCAATCGAATTTTAGTTAATGAGCTACATGGTGATATTTATCAGCACCCCATCAGGCAGCTTTATGACCAAGGTGTTCGCATTACATTAAATACGGATGATGCAGGGATTTTTGGTACCGATATAGAAAAAGAGTATAACATCGCTCAATCTATATTTGCATTTTCGCGATTAGAATTACTTGATATTACACTGTGCGGTATTCACGCTGCATTTATTGAAAATTCAATTAAAACCCAATTAATTAAAAAAATTCTTGCTTGTTTTACATCTGATGATAAGCAATTGTTAGAAAAGTGTATCAATGATAAAAGATATCATCCAGCAATTATCGAACGCTTTTTAGAATATCAAAAATTATTACTAGCCATGACCATTAATTAATTTAGTTGTCAGAATAATAGGAGATTTGTATGAAAAAAACTAAGTTACCTTTAACCTTTTTAGCCCTATTCATTTCTGGCACATCCAGTGCAGCAACGGTTGATTTAAGGATTATCGAAACAACCGACCTACATGGTAATATGATGAACTACGACTATTTTAAAGATCAATCTATCGAGACCTTTGGATTAGCCAAAACAGCTAATTTGATTCACCAAGCACGAAGTGAAATAAAAAATAGTGTTCTTGTTGATAATGGCGATCTGATTCAAGGTAGTCCAATGGCTGATTATACAGTAAATAAAGGCCTTAATGATGGTGATATTCATCCTGTATATAAAGCAATGAACACGCTTAATTATGTTGTAGGTAATATTGGTAATCACGAATTTAATTTTGGTTTGGAATTCCTACAAAAAAGCCTTGCTGGAGCTAAATTCCCTTATATTAATGCAAATGTCTATGATGCAAAAACCAATAAACCGTTCTTTAAGCAATATATTATTATTGATACCCCCGTTGTAGATAGAAATGGTAACAAACAAACCATTAAGATTGGCTACATTGGCTTTGTGCCACCACAAATTATGCAATGGGACAAACTTAATCTTGATGGTAAAGTTGTGGTTAAAGACATTACCGAAACAGCCAAGCGCTTGGTTCCAGAAATGAAAAAACAAGGCGCTAATATCATTATTGCCATTCCTCATTCAGGTGTTTCTTCTGAGCCTTATAAAGCACTAGCTGAAAATTCAGTTTATTACTTAAGTCAAGTTGAAGGTATTAATGCAATTATGTTTGGCCACGCCCATGGAGTGTTTCCAAGCGAGGAGTTCAAATCACTACCAAATACAGATATAAAAACCGGTAAAATTAATCACGTTCCTGCGGTCATGCCAGGACAATGGGGAAGCCACTTAGGAGTAGTTGACTTAGTTCTTGAAGGTGAACAAGCAAATTGGCAAGTGGTTTCAGGAAAATCTGAAGCTCGCCCTATTTATGATATAAAAAATAAAAAAGCATTAGTTGATACCGATCAAAATATCGTCAATATTTTAAATCAAGACCATCAAGGTACGCGTGAATTTGTTAGCAAACCAATAGGCAAAGTTTCAACTGATATTACTAGTTATTTAGCTTTGGTCGAAGATAGCTCAGCCTTACAAATTATTAGCGATGCGCAGATCGATTATGTTAAACAATTTATTCAAGGCGATCCCGATCTAGATGGATTACCTATTTTATCAGCCATTGCACCGTTTAAAGCTGGTGGAAGAAAAAATGATCCAAATGCTTTTGTTGATGTAAAAAAAGGGGATTTAACCTTTAGAAATGCAGCGGATATTTACCTTTATCCTAATTTACTATCAACATTAAAAATTACTGGTGCAGACGTAAAAGAGTGGCTTGAATGTTCGGCAGGAGTATATAATCAAATTGATGTTAATACATCAAACCCACAATACCTGATCAACTGGGAACAGTTTAGAACTTATAATTTTGATACAATTGATGGGGTGAATTATCAAATAGATATTACTAAACCACCTCGTTATGATGCAAATTGTCAGCTAATTAATCCAACATCAGAAAGAATTAACAATCTAACTTATCAACAAAAACCGATTAACCCTAATCAAACATTTTTAATTGCTACCAATAACTATCGCGCTTATAGTGGCATATTTCCTGGGACAGGTGAAAAAAATGTTAAATTCAATTCACCAGATGATTTAAGAGTGATTCTTTCAGCTTATATCACCAATATGACCCAAAAAAACGGCACAGTAGATGTTACTGTCGATAATAATTGGCGAATTGCTCCGATTACTAGTAATAAAGATTTGGATATTCGCTTTGAATCCTCCCTTAATGATGATGCAAAAAACTATATTCAAAATAATTCACTCTACCCAATAAAATTTATAGAACAAAACAACTTAGGGTTTGGTGTTTACCGTATCAATCTACAAACACCCACAAAATAATGTGATTAAGACAGAAGGATTATTAATATGAAAATTGAAAAACTAATTGAATTAGCCAAAACAGCCCGAGCTAAGGCTTATGTACCCTATTCTAAATTTCAGGTTGGGGCTGTACTTATCACCGAAGATGACGAAGCCATTTTAGGTTGCAACATTGAAAATGCCTCTTATGGATTAGCCAACTGTGCGGAGCGTACGGCTATTTTTAAAGCGGTATCTGAAGGTAAAAGGAAATTTAAAAAATTAGTGGTAATTGGAGATACTCAAGGCCCTATCTCACCTTGTGGCGCTTGTCGTCAAGTGATTAGTGAGTTTTGTGCTAAAGATATGCCAGTTATTTTAACGAATATGAATGGTAAAGTTCAAGAAACAACGGTAGGGGAATTATTACCTTGGTCTTTTTCACCAAGTGATTTGGAGTAATTTCGTTTTTTGAAACAAAGTTGTTAAATAATGTAACATTATACTTATTTTAGTGCTGTTTTAAGTCGATTATTTTCGACAAAAACTAAACATGCTCATTTGTATAAGCAAACAAAAAATAATTAATTGATTTAAAAGAGAAAAATAATGAGATTTGTAGATATTATTGAAAAAAAACGTGATGGACATCCTCTAACTACCGAAGAAATCCAATTTTTTATCACCAACTATACTCATGGCGCTATCCCCGATTACCAAGTTAGTGCGTTATTAATGGCAATTTACTATAAAGGTATGACACCAAAAGAGTGTGCTGATTTAACTAGTGCAATGATGTATTCAGGCGATACCGTTGATCTATCTTCAATCCAAGGAATTAAAGTTGATAAACATTCAACTGGAGGCGTTGGTGATACCACAACACTCGTACTTGCACCGCTTGTTGCCGCATTAGATGTTCCTGTTGCCAAAATGTCTGGACGTGGTTTAGGTCATACAGGTGGTACTACCGATAAATTTGAATCAATTCCAGGATTTAAAATTGAATTAAGTAAACAAGATTTTATCGATCAAGTTAATCATAAAGGTCTTGCTGTTATCGGTCAATCAGGCAATTTAACCCCCGCTGATAAAAAGTTATATTCTTTACGTGATGTCACAGGAACAGTTAACTCTATTCCTCTTATTGCAAGCTCAATTATGAGTAAAAAGTTAGCAGCAGGCGCCGATGCTATTGTACTTGATGTCAAAACAGGTGATGGTGCACTAATGAAAGATATGGCCGATTCCGAAAAGTTAGCTCACGAAATGGTCAATATCGGTAACCAAATTGGTCGTCGAACCATGGCTATTATATCTGATATGTCACAACCGCTTGGTTATGCAATTGGTAATGCACTTGAAATAAAAGAAGCCATTGATACTTTAAAAGGTCATGGCCCTGCTGATTTAACTGAATTAGTTTTAACGTTAGGTAGCCAAATGGTTGTGCTTGCTAATAAAGCCAAAACATTAGAAGAAGCCAGAGCAAAACTTCAAGAAGTTATTAAAAATGGCAAAGCCATTGAGAAGTTCAAAATACTTATTGAAGCACAAGGTGGGGATAGCTCAGTTGTTGATCACCCTGAAAAATTAGCTAGTGCTCCTTATCAAATTGCTTTACCTGCACTTAAATCAGGTTATGTTTCAAGAATCATTGCCGATCAAATTGGTATTGCTGCTATGCAATTAGGTGCAGGCCGTGCAACTAAAGAGGATATTATCGATCCTGCTGTAGGAATCGTGTTACATAAAAAAGTAGGTGATAAAGTAGCCGAAGGCGAAGCTTTGTTAACGATCCATGCTAGTACCGATAAGATTGATGCGATCAAACAAAAACTTTACGACAATATTACTATTAGTGATAGTGCAAAAGAACCACAACTTATTTACAAAGTTATTACAGAATAGTAGTTATTATATAGTAAGTTAGGAGATACAATGTATCCGTTTCAATTTAATAAAAAACTATCATTACTTGTTTGTATGGGGCTATTCTCAGCCTCTTGCATGGCCGATGTTACCACAAAAAACACCCCTACTCCAACTTGGGAAAAAGACAAGTCTTATCAATTTACTATTTTACATACCAACGACCATCATGGTCGTTTTTGGCAAAACGATATTGGTGAATATGGACTTGCTGCCCAAAAAACTGTAGTGGATGAAATTCGAAAACAAGTTACAGCAGAAGGTGGCAAATTATTGCTACTTTCAGGTGGTGATATTAATACGGGGGTCCCTGAATCTGATGTACAGCAAGCCAAACCTGATTTTATTGGTATGAATGCTGTTGGTTACGATGCTATGGCTGTGGGTAACCATGAGTTTGATCACCCTTTGACAATTATTCGTGAGCAACAAAAATGGGCAACATTTCCTTTTTTATCAGCAAATACTTATTTCAAGGGAACTGATAAACGTGTATTTGATGCTTATAAAATGTTTAATTTAAATGGTATTAAAGTTGCAGTGTTTGGTTTGACTACTGATGATACCATTTTTCTAGCTTCCCCCAAAAATACAGAAGGCGTCGAATTTCGACAAACTTTACCTGAAGCACAGAAAATAATTAAACAATTAAAAGACAATGAACACCCAGACATGATTATTGCTGTCACTCATATGGGACATTATGAAAATGGTGAACATGGCTCGATGGCACCGGGCGATGTTGAATTAGCCAGAAAATTGCACACAGGCGATTTGGATATGATAGTAGGTGGACACTCCCAAAATCCTGTCTGTATGGCTAGCCCTAATAAACGTATTACCGAATATGTACCAGGTACACCTTGTGCACCAGATCAACAAAATGGCACATGGATTGTACAAGCCCACGAATGGGGTAAATATGTTGGACGAGCTGATTTTGTCTTTTTAAATGGCAAAATCACATTAAAAAATTACCAATTAATTCCTATTAATCTAAAAAAAGAGGTGGAGAATGGTAATAGCACTAAACGCCTTGAATATTACACGCAAGAAATTCCTCAAGATAAATCCTTACTTGAAAATTTGAGGCCATATCAAGAACTGGGTAAACAGCAGTTATTAGTGAAAAGTGGTGAGTTGATAGGTCGGTTAGAAGGCAATCGTGATGTTGTTAGATACCAGCAAAGCAATATGGGACAATTGTTACTTAGTGCTTTTGTTGAAAAAACTAATGCAGATGTTGGCATTATGTCTGGTGGTATGATTCGTGACTCCTTAATTGAAGGTAATATTACTTACCGCGATATTTTAAAAGTAGAACCTTTTGGTAACAGTGTGGTTTATTTCGAATTAACAGGCAATGAATTAATTGATTATCTGAAAGCGGCATTAAGTAAAAAACAAGGCTCAGGAGGATATACGCATTTGAAAAATATTAGCCTAACAAAAAATGAGGACAATATTGAAAATGTAAAAATTAACAATCAACCGATCGATTTACAAAAAAACTATCGCATTGCCACGCTTGACTTTTTAGCCGCTGGTGGAGATGGTTACCCAATAACCAATACGTCACCGACTTACGTTGATACAGGTTATCGCGATGCAGATGTAGTAAAACAATATGTTGAAAAACATTCACCAATTAATGCATCTGATTATGAACCAAAACAATTTATTATTGAGAAATAAATATTGAGATAATTATGAGCATGACTGAATTTCAACAAAGTTGTTATAATATTGTGACAGATCCTAATTTGTCGCCTAAACAAAAATCAAATTTACTCGCCTTAGCAGCAGAAAATAATTTACCTTATGTAGATCTGGATGAAGAAACACAACAAGCTTTAAATGACCGCGTTATCTGTGATATGTACGAAGGTCACGCGCCTTATAAACCTCGTTATGTTTTACCTGATTATGTGAAATTTTTAAAACAAGGGTCGAAGTGGTTAGAACTTAATCCAGCTGAAACATTTGATGATGCATTAAATTTGCTTATCATCATCTATCATCACGTTCCTTCAGTAACTGGTATGCCTGTTTATTTAGGATGCTTAGATCAAATTTTACTTCCTTACGTTGGTAAGCTTACTGAAGATGAAATTTATCAGCGATTAAAGCGTTTTTGGATCATGCTCGATCGTAATTTACCTGATGCATTTATGCATGCAAACATTGGACCAACAGATAATATTATCTGTCGGGTAATTTTACGTATAGATAGAGAACTAAAACAAGTTGCACCTAATTTAACCTTTATCTATGATAAAGACATTACCCCAGAATCATTATTATTAGTGGCAATTGAAAATATCTGTGAAACAAGCAAACCTCATATTGCAAACAATAATATGGTCCAAAAAGATTTTGATAGCAAAGGGTACGGTGTTGTAAGTTGCTATAATTCACTGCCAGTTGCAGGCGGAGGAAGCACGCTTTCACGAATCAACTTAAAAGAAGTGGCATTACGCAGTAAAAATAGTGAGGATTTTTTGACAAATACCTTGCCTTACTATTGTCAGTTACAGCTTAATCTTATTCAAGCAAGATCGAATTTTCTTTATAATCAATCCAATTTTTTTAATAGCAGTTTTTTAGTTCAAGAAGGATTAATTGATCCCAACCGATTTGCACCTATGTTTGGTATTTTTGGTATGGCTGAAGCGGTCAATATCCTGCAAGAAAAAGCAAATTTAGCAGGGCGTTATGGTTTTGACGAACAAGCCAATGAACTGGCATTAACCATTACCCAACTCATTGCCAAATTTATTGACAACCACACAATAGAAAATGCTTGGAAAGGAAAGGCTATGTTACATTCACAATCAGGAATCAGTACCGATATAGGCATAACCCCTGGTCTAAGAATTCCTTACGGTCATGAACCCGATCCAGTTACCCATATTATGGCGCTATTTAAACATCATCATTACTACACATCGGGCATTAGTGATATTTTAACTATCGATGAAACCATCAAAAATAACCCATCAGCATTACTGCAAATTTGTAAAGCAGCTTTTAAATTGGGTTTTCGTGAATTTACCGCCAATATCAGTGGCAATGATCTTGTTCGAGTAACGGGTTATATGGTTAGATTATCCGACATCAAAAAGTATAAACAAGAAGGATCACGAATTAACACAACGTTTTTAGGAGCAGAAGCTGCTGATGACGTTAAAAACAATAATTATTTATCTCGAAAGCCAAGAGTAATCAGTCATGAACAAGTCATGGGCAATCGTTAACAAGATATTACCCTTTTCTTGTGTTGATGGACCAGGCAATCGACTTGTAATATTTTTACAGGGATGCAATTTTCGTTGCTTAAACTGCCACAATCCTTACACAATATCATTATGTAAGGATTGTGGCGATTGTATTAATGCTTGTCCACATAAGGCATTAAGTTTTAACAATCATCGCGTCATATGGCAAACTTCGGTTTGCCAACAATGTGATACTTGTATTAATACTTGCGGTTATAACTCAACACCAATGACTTATAAATACAGTGTTGAAGATATATTAAAAATTATCCGAAAATATCTGCCATTTTTAAACGGTATAACTTTTAGTGGAGGAGAGGCCACTATACAACTCCCTTTTATTGAGAATCTGTTTAGAGCAATAAAACAAGCCAACGATTTAAATCACCTTACTTGCTTTATTGATAGTAATGGTTACTTAAAACAGACAGGATGGCAAAAAGTAACAAGCACGATGGATGGAGCAATGATTGATCTTAAAGCTTGGGATAATAATGTACATAAACAGCTAACAGGACGAGACAATCTACGAGTAAAAGAAACGATTAAATATCTTGCCAAAATCAATAAATTATATGAAATAAGATTTTTAATTATTCCAAAACAAACCGATCTACAAGATAATGCAAAAAATATTGCTGAATTCTTAATTGATATAGATCCCAATATTCGAATTCGAATTAACGCCTTTCATAATCATGGTGTACATGGCATTGCTAAAACATGGCCATCTGCCAGTAAACAACAAGTAGAGCAGTTTGCAAAACAATTAAAACAATATAATCTACAAAAGATTGTATTACCTAGTGTTTATTTGTGATTTTTTTACCACTGTAAAAATTTTATCGATTTTTAGTTTTTGAATTAATCCATTCACTAAAAAAGTAAATGCATATCGACAAAAAGACTATACAAAAATGATACCAAGGTTTTCTATTTCTCGATAATAAGAAAGCGGTTTCTTTTCTATATGACAAAAATATAGCCAATCGATAAATCACCAACGCAGTAATATTTGTGATAACTAACAATAAGTTGGCTTATTATCGAATTTGGTGACGGCCTAAACCATCACCTTTAACGAGTAAATACACAAGAAATAAAATAGGATTATTATAAAAGCTATTAATAATATTCAATAGTTCGAGTTGTTATCTTACCATCATCACATTCTTTGATTGTCCAATCACCTTTTTGGTTGTGTTTAAAAAATTGACATTCAAGACTCGCTTTATTTTTATTACCAGTATATTTTTTCATTTTGATTAATTGACCTTCTTTATTATACTCCATAGTATAAGTTTCATTATCAATCACCCTTGAAATCAACTGGTTTTTATCATTGTATTGAAATGTCATATTATTATCAAAAAATAGTATTTTGTCTTCATCATCATAGTCAACGAAAACTGAATGAAGTTCATCTAAATCAACCCCTGTTTGAACAAATTTTGTGTTATAGTCTGCTTGGAAAATATCAAATATCTCTGTTTTTTTATAATTATTGGTTGCAAACGGATTGAGATAGCTTTGCTCTCGGCTAGGTAAAGACATGGTAAAATAATCATAGAATTTCCAACTCGTTCGTTCTGTTTTCATATCGTCAGAAGATGAAATAATGCGTTTCTGTTTATAATTATAACTTTCAATTGTATCAACGAAATAAGAAACCACCCCATTTTCATCAAAATCCATTTCAAAAGCAAAATCGTTTTCACCAAGCAATTTTGAGTACTGATCTAATAACTTATCTTTTATATATCCTTTTGCCGACTTAATACGATTTTGAGTAAGCGCATGATCAAAATAGTAATACATTACAACTAAGTTAGTTGAACGAGCTAAATTTGCTGATGGTTTTGGTTTTTCTTTTGAAAATAATACAGAATCTGGCTCTATCCCCCAATCATTATTCATTTGATTATACTTAACAAAATCATATCTGATTTCGCTTGCTTTTGCCGTATCATAATATGCATAAGTGAAATGCTCACGATCCCAGTTATCATCTTTTTTACTATTAAAATATGAATGCTTTATCGAATCTTCGTTATCAAAAATCAATTCACCATTCTCCAATTTAGCTAACTTAATTGTGGACGATATTTGGTTAGGAAATTGCCCATCAATTAAACTAGGATAACTATAGTAATCATAATAACTTTGTTTATTTTTATCTAATTCACGAGAATAAAAATATTGTTTGAAGATATCATTATTAACCCAAGAAGGAATTTGCTCAATAGTATAAGTTACCGTTGCAAAAGGGTTTACACTATTTCTATAATTGTCAACAAAAAGATGATCTAAACTCACTTGCCCAAAACAAAAACTACCTTTTTTAAATATAGTATCGCTGTTTAATTTAGCTAATTGATAGGTGGTTGTTTGATTGTTAGCATCTGATGAACGCTCTAGTAAACCTAAATTTGAAAAAATCTCTAACCGTCGATTTAATTCATTATTTACCCAAACCTCTGCTCGTTCATTTGCAGGATAGCTAAGATCTTTTTTAAGATAAGGAAATGTTACTTTACCTAGATAAAAACAAATCGGTTTGTCTTGATCTTCCAATTCAGATTTAACTTCTTCCGTTAATTTTACTTGGTTTTTATCACATCCTGAGAGGATAACAATTAATGCCAACCAAACAACATTAAAATATTTTTTCATTGTTTTTGATATTCCCTTTCTATTAATTTAATTTTATTTTATTTTATAACTTAATAAAAAATAGCTAAAAAGCACATTGATGATATCCAATATAAAAAT
Source organism: Gilliamella sp. Pra-s60 (assembly GCF_009795755.1). Classification (NCBI taxonomy): domain Bacteria; kingdom Pseudomonadati; phylum Pseudomonadota; class Gammaproteobacteria; order Orbales; family Orbaceae; genus Gilliamella; species Gilliamella sp. Pra-s60. The sequence continues at coordinate 180,465 of NZ_WTFA01000002.1, forward strand.
GACCATATTTCAACGCACTGAATACAAAATAGGGACAACTGTCCCATAATTTGTAAATATTTTTATTTAGTTTTCTTTAATGCAGCAGCAAACGCATTTCCCATCGCACTGTTATTCGGCAATGAATTATAATTATTTTGTTTGTTGGCCTGAGTATGTTTTTTTGAAATACGATTAGCATCTTGCTTAGTCAATGACGCAGGATCATCAAGACGCATGGTTAACGCAATACGTTTACGAGGAATATCAACCTCTACCACTTTAACTTTAACAATATCCCCCGCTTTTACTACTGTTCTTGGATCATCAACAAACTTATCTGATAAGGCCGAAATATGCACTAAGCCATCTTGATGAACACCAATATCAACAAAGGCACCAAAATTGGTCACATTGGTAACAGAACCTTCCATAATCATGCCGAGTTTTAAATCTTCCATAGTTTCAATATCATCAGCAAACTGAGCAGTTTTAAATTCAGGTCTTGGATCTCGTCCTGGTTTATCAAGTTCTTTAATAATATCAGTTACTGTTGGCACACCAAAGTTTTCATCCACATAATCAATTGCTTTAAGTGATTTTAAATAATTGCTATCACCTAAAATATCTTTTAAAGATTTTCCATTTTTCTCTAAAATACGCTCAACAATAGGATAAGCTTCTGGGTGAACTGCAGAGGCATCAAGTGGATTTTTACCATCCATAATTCTTAAAAAACCTGCACATTGTTCAAATGCTTTAGGACCAAGACGCGAAACTTTTAATAGTTGTTTGCGATCCGTAAATTGTCCATTTTCATTACGCCAATCAATAATATTTTGCGCAATAACTTTATTTAGACCAGCAATACGTGCGAGTAACATCATTGAGGCAGTATTTAAATTTACACCAACCGCATTGACACCGTCTTCAACCACGGCATCAAGTTTTTTAGCTAACTGAGTTTGGCTTACATCATGCTGATATTGACCTACTCCAATAGATTTAGGATCAATTTTAACAAGTTCAGCTAATGGATCTTGTAAACGACGTGCAATAGAAACAGCACCACGAATAGATACATCAAGATCAGGAAACTCTTGTGCGGCTAGTTCTGATGCGGAATAAACCGAAGCGCCAGCTTCACTGACAATCACTTTTTGCGCTTTCACTTCTGGGTATTTTTTTTGAACGTCCAAATAAAAACGTTCTGTCTCGCGCGAAGCCGTACCATTACCAATTGCCACCAATTCAACTTGATATTTAATACAAAGCGCAGCAATAACTATTGCCGCTTTATCAGCTTGCCCCGTATGCGGATAGATAGTTTCAGTCGCAACTAATTTACCTGTTGCATCAACAACCGCTATTTTTACTCCAGTTCTTAACCCCGGATCCATACCCATGGTGACTTTCATACCTGCTGGTGCGGCCATTAACATATCATGCAAGTTGGCAGCAAAAACATTAATTGCTTCTTCTTCGGCTTGTTCTCGAAGCGTCGTCATCAGCTCGGTTTCCATGTGCATTAAAATTTTTATGCGCCACGTCCAATTAATCACTGCTTTTCGCCATTTATCTGCTGGTTGATCATTAAAATGAACACCTAAATACTCAGTGATAATTTGTTCACAATAACTCTCTTTTGGTGCTTCTTCAAATTGCGGATCAGCATTTAAGGAAAGTTGTAAAAAACCCTCGTTTCTCCCACGGAACATAGCTAATGCTCGGTGTGAAGGTACTTTTGAAATAAGTTCACTTTGAGAAAAATAGTCTCGAAATTTTACACCCTCATCTTCCTTTCCACTGACTACTCGAGAAACCAAATGAGCATTATTCCAAAGATAATGACGTACTTTTGCTAATAAGTTAGCCTCTTCAGCAAATCGTTCCATCAAAATATAACGAGCCCCATCCAAGGCAGATTTAGTATCGGTAATACCTTTATCTGTATTAAAATATTTTTCTGCTTCGTTTTCTGGATTTAATGAAGGATTTTGCCATAAATCATCAGCAAGAGGTTCAAGACCTGCTTCAATTGCAATTTGGCCTCGAGTACGGCGTTTGGGTTTATACGGTAAATATAAATCTTCAAGTTCTGTTTTACTAAGCGTTGAGGCAATACTTTTACTTAATTCAGGCGTTAATTTGCCTTGTTCTTCTATTGATTTTAAAATGGTTTGCTTACGATCTTCAAGTTCACGTAAATAACTCAATCGACTATCAAGTGTTCGTAATTGAGTATCATCAAGCCCTCCTGTTACCTCTTTTCGATAACGAGCAATAAAGGGAACTGTGCTACCTTCGTCTAATAATTGAATGGCAGCTAACACTTGTTCGGGTTTTACTGTAAGCTCTCCTGCTATAATATGGCTAATTTGATTGTTTATCATGGTGTTGTTATCTAATTCAAAGAAAGGCGTAATTATATACCTATCTGCCTTTTTGTTGCAATTTAGTCAGAGTTATCTATTATCCATAAAAAAATATCACAACCTATGGCCGTGATATTTTTATTTAGTCTTTTATGGAACTACTTATAAAACTAAATGTTCTGTTTATTTAGTTACACATATTGCGTAGTGCAAAAGATTTTGATGAGTTAGAATATGATGTAATGCCCCATCATTCATATTAACATAAATAAAATTATCACCATTAGATGGTACAACAGTATTAGACCATGCATAAGTCGCATTATAAAAATTAGCACCCGAATAATGAGTTAATGGACCCCATTCAGATAAAAAACCTTCTCCAACATACCGTTTATAGAAGTTAAAAGTATTTCTACCACTCTCAATAAGATTAAGCAATCGAGCATTACTTAAATCTCTCGCTTCTGCAAGTTTATAATCGCCCAAATTATTACACCATTCTCGTTGTTCTCTAAGTGCAGCCACGATACTCCCTCTATTTACAAACCACTTATTTATTCTAAATTTATAAGACAGTTTAACTTTTTGTTTGGTTGTTACAGCCAATTCAATATCAACAGGAAGGTTCGCTGTTGGGATTTGGGGGGTAGTTTGAGTTCGAGTTTTAGCTGATGAATCCGGTCCCTTCAAAGTGACAAGCACCATATTTTTATTATTATAAGCTTTAAATCCTGTTATTCCTGGAGCAGTTGATTTTGTTACAGTTGCTGTAATTGCACTTGGCGAACTATCATCAATATTAGATGTTCTGACTGTCCAATTTGTTGTATTAAGAGAATTATCTATTCCATCCGTGACGAGATAAAAATAAAGGTTATTTGCACCTGTTGATGGAAAATTACGTAAATAATCATTTTGTGCCACAAAACCATTCAGTGTTGCTGGCGTGTAGTCAAAAATTGTTTTGTCCCGATATGAATAGTCATGATCTGAAAAATGCATATTGGGACTAGCATATTTAATCGCTTCCCCGCCTATTGCAATATTAAAATTTCGATAAGGTGTTTTACTTATTGCAATGTCATTATCTGGATAAGATTGAAAATTTGGAACACCATACCTCGTATTTAAAGTAACTGGACCACTTATTTTGATATATGGATAAATACCACTACCTAATAATGCACTAAATGCTGTGGATGTTTGAGTAGGAGTTAGCTTAACTTCGTTATTTTTTGCATCCTCATAATACCATGCTAATGTCAAAGGATTAGCCGAATCCTCTGATAAAATAATATCGCCATCGCCATCAAGATCCATAACTTCATCACTTTGCGGCTGTTTAATTACCGTTGATAACTTCAAACTCGCTGGTGTTTTAGATGCAACATTACCCCCTAAAGCATTATTTAAATCTACTGTATTAAAATAAGCATTTCCATTATAAACAACACCAAAATACTTGAAATGTTTATTAGATTCAATATGATTTTCTATTTCAGATATAAAGCGAGGACTATTCCCTTGAATAACTTTTGCTGTTATAGCAGATAACGCAAAAGATTCTTCAGAAGGAAAACCTACAAAGCAAGCCATACAAAAAGATACCCGATTCCATTTAGTCATATCTATTCCTGTTAATAGTTAAAGCAATAATAACTTTCTTAGTCTATTATCTACAAATAAAAAACTGAACCTATTTATATAATATGTATAAACTATATAATCAGCTTTACAAAGCCATAAAACAACAAAAAAAACAATATTCAATCAGAAAAACAAGAATATCATCTTAATTTCGTATTTAAAACAGAATTTAAGAGGAAATAATAAAAAAAATTTAATATGTTTTTATTCTGAGCAAATATGTTTTATTCTCACAAAAAACAAACTATGTTATAGGTTTTAAAATATGCAAAAGGCAAATTACATAACAAGAGAAGGATACTTGGCTCTCGATCGTGAACTAAAATATTTATGGAAAGAAGAAAGACCTAAAGTTACCCAAGCTGTATCAGATGCCGCAGCTTTAGGAGATCGCAGTGAAAATGCCGAATATATTTATGGTAAACGCCGATTACGAGAAATCGATAGACGAGTACGCTTTCTAACTAAACGATTAGAATCACTAATAATTGTCGATCCCGATCCAAGACAAGAGGGAAAAGTATTTTTTGGTGCTTGGATTAAATTAGAAGATGAATCTGGTAATTCATATACTTACCGTATTGTTGGTGCAGACGAGTTTGATCCTAAAAAAAATTGGATATCAATAAATAGCCCTGTCGCCAGAGCCTTAATTGGACATAAAGTTGATGATGAAATAACTGTCGTCACTCCAAATGGGAAAATATGCTATTACATTATAGAGATAAGTTATGCTGAACCTATATCTTAAATAGCATATTTAAAATGAAATGATTAAAATGGTAATTTATTATTAATCCCGTTTTTTGCGAATTTTTTGATAAAATTTGCTGAAACATTTTTTGGTTAAGGAAGTCTACGCAACAAATTTACTTATTTTTGTACTTGAGCTACGAGAATAGTATGGCTTTCAACGACATTGTTTTATCTATGACTTGCAATAGTTTCTTTATTTTGACAATAAAACTAAAATATGCAAAAAACTGACAAATAAATTGATCAAAATGGTTATGTTGAACATGGACTTTGCTTTTAAAAAAGTGTTCAGGAAAGGTATTGATTTTATTGAAGTTTTTTAAAACATTTTTATCAAAAAAAACTTCAATAAAATCAATACCTTTCCTGACTGATTTTTAGATTATCTATTTTGTCCATTACAAATGTAAAACTCTTCAGCCATATGATATTTATTTTGAAATAACTTAAAGCCAAATTAGTTTGTCATTTATCAGGATTTTTATGACAACTATTGTCCACAAATACTTCTTTTAATATGCTAGACTGTCTAATGCCTATAAATTATTATTAACTATATAATTACACCAATTTTGATAAATTATTTAAGACATTATGATATCAGTTAATCAACTTCACATTTACCCAATCAAATCAATGCAAGGTATATCATTAACAAAAGTAAATACCGTTCAAGGTGGTTTTAAGAATGATCGTATTTTGATGATTACTGAACCTGATGGCTCATTCATTACTGCAAGACAATATCCTGAGCTTTTAAAAATAGAAACAGCTATTATAAAAAATGATATCCATGTCACACTTCCATCAGAAGAAAAGCTCATAATAAATCTGGACGATTTTTCGAATAATGCTGAACCAACCGAAGTCTTTGGAAATCGCTTTACTTCATATATAGCACCAATTAAGGTTAACCAATTCATAAGCCAGTTTTTACAGAAAGATGTGCAATTACGTTGGCTTGGTCATCAATTATCACGACGAACAAAACGCTATCAAGAAGTACCTGTCAGTTTTGCTGATGGTTATCCTTATTTGTTATTAAACAAAGCTTCATTTGATTATTTACAACATCAATGCCCAGAAAAACTCGATATTAGGCAGTTTCGTGCAAATATTATTATTCAAGGTGCACTGCCTTTTGCGGAAGATGGTTGGAAAACAATTAAAATTGGTGAGGTAATCTTTGATATTGTTAAGCCTTGTACTCGTTGTATGTTAATCACGATGAATGTTAATACAGGAAAACCATTAACTAATAATGAGCCACTTAAAACATTAGGGGATTTTAGAACCGATGAACAAGGACAGATCGATTTTGGTGTAAATATGATTGCTCGAAATCATGGAAAAATTTCAGTTGGTGATAAAATAGAAGTATTAGAACGGCAACCAGCCAAAAACTATATTAAAGCTTTCCCACCTGAAGCAAAAAGTGAAGAACAGTGTTATTCAATTATTTTCGAAGATAAAACCATTAAAGGTAATAATAAACAACCTATTTTAGAACAATTGGAACAAAATAAAATAACATTACCTTATTCTTGCCGTACTGGTATATGTGGACGTTGCTTAGTTGTGTTGAAAAAAGGCAAAGTCAACCCACTAACGCAATCAGCAATAAAAAGAAATAATCAAATTTTAGCCTGTAGTTGTGTGCCCAAAGGCGATATTGTAATAACGTTAAAAAAGTAATATAACAGCTTGTCTATTAAATATATCATGTAAAATTGCTTTATAATGATAATAACATCAATAATTAAAATAGAAATATAAGGTTAATATTAATGATTCAAAAAATATGTTTGTTTGTTTTAGTATTTATATTTTCGCCTGCGGTTTTTTCATCTAGTGATTTTAGTATCGTGGTGAGCAGCCTTGAAAAGAACAAAAATAAACAAAACCAGAAAGAATTAAATCAAGTTAAAGATGATTTACTTAGTATTAGAAAATTAGCAACAGCTTATGTTGATTTAGCTAATAATCTTTCATCTAAAGACTGTAATAAGTTGAAAAAACTTTATAATCTTATTACAACAAAGAAAACCGAGTTTACTTTGTATTATGATCCTGAATCAGATTATGACGAAGAAGGCGATTCAGAGAGTAATGATAAAAAATTTGGCTGTAAAACATTAAGCGATGATAAAATAAATTATATTTTGTTACCTAAGTTAATTGGTAAAGGTGTCTCGTTATATAAAACTGCAATATTAGGTGGTGATATTGAATCTATTTCAATATTATTAAATCGCTTTAAATCCCAAGAAATTCCATATAGTTATTTTATTCCAATTGCTAGTATGGAAGATGAAAATTTAAATGATAATCCTTATGCTAATTTTCTACTTGGTCAATTATATATTGATGATTACTTTTTTACCTACAATCCTGAAAAAGCAATAACATTTTTTGATCAGGCTAAAGATATTCAACATCATGATTTATGGTATTTTCTTGCATTTGCAAAAATAGAAGATGTGATCGCTGCACAACATCAATCTATTAATCACTTTTATTTACGAGATAATGTAACTGAAGATTGGAGTGAGCATGCTGATGCTATAAATCAAATCGAAGAAAAGCTGGAACAAAATGATTTTTTATCAATATCAAAACTTAGCTATTATTATGCTGATGAAGAAAAATTAAATAAAGCGATTGAATATTTTGAAAAAGCTTGTGAGTTAGAAGCCTCTAGAGCATGTGATCTTTATGAACAACAGTTAAATCAACCAAATAAAAATAAGATATATTCATTACTTCGTAAATTTGACAAGAATAATCCTGATATTAAGGTAAGTATAGATATTGCTAAATGGTATGAGGATTTAGGTAAAAATTTAACAGCTATCGATTACTATTCATATGTTGTTTATAAAGATCCTGAGTTATTGCTTAAAATAGCCAAATTATTTAAAAAAGCAAATATAAAATCTTCGGGTGAATTAAATGATGCATTAATTAAAACTTATACTAAGTATGATAGTTATGTTGATAATGCTGATATTAAATATAAAATTTTTTTACTTTACTATCCTTCAATGAAGCATGATGATCCTACTTATGAAGTAAATAAAATAGGTCTAGAGTGGTTGGAAAAAGCAGCCAAAGCAGGTTCTGCCGAGGCAAGATTGGCAATGGCTGAGCGATTCAAAACCGGAAGTTATTTGCCCAAAGACTATTCTAAAGCACTGTATTGGTATGGTAACTATTGCAGTATTTCAGTTAAAATTGGATTTCCTTTTGAAGAATTTTGTGAACCGTTTCTTTACGGTAATAAAGAAGTGTTTGATTTGCTTGCAAAAGCTAACAGCGGTGATAAGAATGCACAATATAAACTAGGAGAGAAAATAGTTGCTCTAGGACAACTCTATGAGATAGGACTATATTATCTTGCACTGGCCGCTGATCAAGGCCATGAAAAAGCCAAAATTCTTTATCTTATAAATAAAGATCGCCATTGGATTAATTTTTCCGGTTAAATAATTTAAAACCATGCCGATAAGCCATGGTTTTAATTTTATGAAATGGCTTCTAATTCCAGATGTTCTGGATACTGTACTACATTGTGTTGAATAAGCTTTAGTCTGTCATTCATGATTTTAATAGCTTCAGAAAAACTGAACGTCTTGTTCATTGCCATAAAAGTAGGTTGTGCGATGATACATAACGAAGCATTTTCACCAGCTTCAACCACCATTAGACAAACTTTTTTACCATCCTCTTGTAAATTTACCTCAACAATATCAGCTATTTTAGGCGTGTATAGCATTGGTTGTTGAGAAAAATACCAACTTTTTGGCATTTGAGGTTTTAAAAAGTTAGCAGCTACAATAGCGTTAATAGATAGTTCAATTTTTTGAGAATCAGTTAAATTAAGCAACTGACAACTATCATGGAATTGATAATAAGACGTTGCATCACTAACAGAAAATGGAAACTGTCCAAAAACATCAGGAATGAGCATTTTACTTGGGTAACAAGAGCGAAATAACATTTCAGATGAAACTTCGAGCATTAAGCTATCGTATTCACTATCAAAATACCATCGCCAACAATCCGTTGGACGAAAAGTCATTTTCATTGATATATTACCCTCGTTAATTGAACTAAATTTGGTCAAAAAGATAACATAATTAATATAAGAAATAAATATAAATTTAAAATAAAAATTATTTAATTATATAATTTTTAAAAACTTTAAACAAAAACTTAAAGGATCAAAAAGATCTAAGTTAGATCCAATCTAGATCATCTTTGATCCTTTTGGATCAACTTTATTTTTATATCTAATTTTTCTTTTATGAAAATTTTATACAGAACCGTAAACATAAAAAAAGGTGCCTTTCAGCACCTTTTATTTTATTATGAATTAGCTTGCCACATTAATGCGTTTCATATCAGTCATATAGCTACGTAATTTTCGACCAATTAGTTCAATTGGATGATTACGTATTTCTTCATTTATATCGCGTAATTGCGCGTTATCAACACTACCTTCGGGGATCACTTTACCAAGATCGCCTGCTCGTAGCATTGGCATAAATTTTTCTTTTAATAATGGTACTGCTGCATTGGCAAATAAATAGTTACCATATTCCGCTGTATCTGAAATGACCACGTTCATTTCGTATAAACGTTTACGCGCAATAGTATTAGCGATAAGTGGTAATTCATGCAATGACTCATAATAGGCTGACTCAGGTAAAATTCCTGATTCAAGCATTGTTTCAAATGCAAGTTCTACCCCTGCTTTAACCATCGCTACCATAACGACACCTTGATCAAAGTAAGCCTGCTCATCAATTTTACCTTGGTATTCAGCCGCTTTTTCAAATGCTGTTTCACCAGTTTCTTTACGCCACTTGAGTAGATTAACATCGTCATTTGCCCAATCTTTCATCATTGTTGATGAAAATTCGCCCGAAATAATATCATCCATATGTTTACGATAAAGATCAGTCATGATCACTTTTAATTCTTTTGCTAGTGCATTTGCCCTTAACTTAGCGGGATTTGATAAGCGATCCATCATTAGCGTAATTCCGCCTTGTTTTAATGCCTCGGTGATCGTTTCCCAACCAAATTGAAGTAATTTACATGCATAAGCAGGATCAACGCCATCAGCCACAAGTTTATCAAAACAAAGTAATGAACCAGTCTGCAACATACCACAAAGAATTGTTTGTTCGCCCATTAAATCTGATTTAACTTCAGCAACAAATGATGATTGTAAAACGCCCGCACGATGACCTCCTGTTGCAGCCGCCCATGCTTTTGCAATTGCTAGTCCCTCACCTTTAGGATCGTTTTCAGGATGAACAGCAATAAGTGTTGGAACACCAAAACCGCGTTTATACTCTTCACGCACTTCAGTTCCTGGACATTTAGGTGCAACCATTACAACAGTAATATCTGAACGAATTTTTTCGCCTACTTCAACAATATTAAAACCATGAGAATAACCTAATGCTGAACCTTGCTTCATTAACGGCTGTATCGCTTTTACTACTGCTGAGTGCTGTTTATCTGGTGTTAAGTTAATAACAAGGTCAGCAGTTGGAATTAATTCTTCATAACTTCCTACTTTAAAACCATTTTCGGTCGCTTTTTTCCATGATGCACGTTTTTCAGCAATGGCTTCTTTACGTAACGCATAAGCAATATCTAAACCTGAATCGCGCATATTAAGACCTTGGTTAAGACCTTGTGCACCACAACCAACAATAACAATCTTTTTGCCTTTTAAGAAATTGGCCTCTGATGCAAATTCATCACGGCTCATAAAACGGCATTGTCCTAGTTGTTCTAATTTTTCACGCAAATTTAGTGTATTAAAGTAATTTGACATTATTCTCTCCAAAAATTGGGTTATTTATAATTAATTACTATATAGTACTTTTTATATTGCGAAAATTGATATATTTAAAACACAATGTTGCATAAATTGCAATAAACTTGCCAAGTTAAGTGGTTTCTTTTAATCTAGACTATTTTCAATTTTCAATAAATCAATATGGATGCTCGATATAAGCAAGCAAATAAAGAAGCTAAACTATCGTTAGTACTAACTTTTATTTATCTTCTTGGATGGGTTATTTGTGCTTACTGCATTAGCAATAAAATAGGATTTTTAGGATTACCATTGTGGTTTGAACTATCTTGCATTGTGATACCTTTTGGTTTTGTATTGCTTTGTTGGTTGGTTGTCAAATTTCAATTCAAAAATATTTCATTAGAACAAACTAAGTAATTAAACAATGCATTTTGATATTATCTTACCACTTATCATCTATCTTATTTTTGTGTTTGCTTTATCCATTTATGCTTATGTTAAACGCAAAAAAATAAATCAATTCACTGATTATTTTATTGGTAATCGAACTATGGGCGGATTTTTGCTCGCCATGACACTTGCTGCAACATATATTAGTGCAAGTTCATTCATCGGGGGGCCGGGTGCTGCATATAAATATGGTCTTGGTTGGGTATTGTTGTCGATGATTCAAGTTCCAACGGTGCTTCTTTCATTAGGTATTTTAGGTAAGAAATTTGCCATATTAGCTCGCAAATATAATGCAATAACCTTAAGTGATATGCTTTATGCGCACTATAAAAGTAAAACTATTGTTTGGCTAGCCAGTATTACCCTTGTTGTTGCCTTTATTGGTGCAATGACGGTACAGTTTGTTGGTGGAGCACGCTTACTACAATCATCAGTAGGTATACCTTATCATACTGGGCTATTAATATTTGGTATTGGAACAGTTATTTATACCGCATTTGGCGGTTTTCGAGCCAGTATATTAAATGACGCTTTTCAGGGGTTAGTGATGATCATAGGTGCTATATTATTACTTGGTGCTATTATCTATGCGGGTGGTGGAATTACCACAATAATTGATCAGCTAATAAAAATTGATCCTGCTCTTTTAACACCACAAGGACCTAATGATTTTATGGACTTTCCATTCATGGCCTCATTTTGGATATTAGTTTGTTTTGGTGTAGTTGGCCTACCTCATACGGCTGTGCGATGTATGGCCTATAAAGATAGCAAAGCAGTACACCAAGGAATTATTCTTGGCACTATTGTTGTTACCATTATTATGCTAACCATGCACTTATCTGGTGCTTTAGGTCGTGCAATTATTAGCGATTTAACTATCCCTGATCAAATAGTACCGGCATTGATCATAAAAGTATTACCGCCTTTTGCTGCTGGAATCTTTTTAGCTGCTCCACTTGCAGCTATTATGTCGACCATTAACGCTCAATTATTGCAAGTATCATCCGTTATTATTAAAGATCTCTTTTTAAGCATCAAAACTGATATTAATTTCAGTGACAAGTTTCTTACTCGTATTTCGGTCACTATCACCTTTATTTTTGGTGGATTACTTATTTGGGCAGCATGGACCCCACCTGATATGATTATTTGGCTAAATTTACTCGCTTTTGGTGGGCTTGAAGCTGTCTTTTTATGGCCATTAGTGCTTGGATTATATTGGAAAAGAGCTAATGCTACTGGTGCTCTTTGTTCAATGCTTGCTGGAGCTGTAAGTTATACATTATTGGCAAGTTATAATATTAAATTATTATCGCTACACCCAATAGTCCCCTCTTTAACTATTGGATTTATTATTTTTATTATAGCCAATATGTTTGACAATAAAAGGAAGAATTATGCCTTGGATTCAACTCAGAATTAATACAACCAATGAACTTGCTGAACAAATTAGTGAGCAATTAGAAGAATCGGGTGCAGTATCTGTCACGTTTCAAGACACTTATGATACTCCTGTTTTTGAGCCATTGCCTGGCGAAACTAAGCTTTGGGGCAATACCGATGTCGTTGGTCTATATGATGCACAAATAGATATTGATCAATTAAAGGCAATATTAAATCTAGAGCAATATTCCTATAAAATTGAACAATTAGAAGATAAAGACTGGGAACGAGAATGGATGGATAATTTTCATCCAATGCAATTTGGTAAACGTCTGTGGATTTGTCCTAGTTGGCAAGAAGTTCCTGATCCTAATGCTGTCAATGTTATGCTAGATCCTGGATTAGCATTTGGTACAGGTACTCATCCAACCACGGCGTTATGCTTAACCTGGCTTGATAGTTTAGAACTTAAAGATAAATTAGTTATTGATTATGGCTGTGGCTCTGGTATTTTAGCTATTGCAGCTTTAAAATTAGGTGCCAAGCGTGTAATCGGCATTGATATTGATCCTCAAGCTATTCAAGCTAGCCGAGACAACGCACAACGTAATAATGTTAGTGAAAAGTTAGAACTCTATTTATCAAAAGATATTCCACATGATTTACAAGCCGACGTCGTTGTTGCCAACATATTAGCAGGACCTTTAAAGGAGCTTGAACCACATATAAATAAATTAGTAAAACCACAAGGTGAACTAGGGTTATCTGGCATTTTAGCAAATCAATCACAAAGTGTTTGTATAGCTTATCAGCCTCATTTTGAGCTAGATCCTGTTGTCGAACAGGAAGAGTGGTGTCGTATCACTGGTAAAAAAAAATAAAAAATTAACGTTATCCCCCTTTTCAGTTTGAGAAAAAATGCGTAATATAGCCGACCTTAATTTGCTTACTATTGGTGAAGTTAAATTAAAGAATAATTTAATTGCAGCACCAATGGCTGGAATCAGCGACAAACCATTTCGGAATTTGTGTCATCGATTTGGTGCAGGAATGACTATTTCAGAAATGTTTTTAGCAAATTCGGATGTTTGGCATACCGATAAATCTACTTTGCGGATGATCGCAGATGATGATATTGGTGTTCGTGCAGTACAAATTGTTGGTTCAGATCCCGACGAAATGGCTAGAGCTGCCGAATTTAACGTCAAGCACGGTGCTCAATTAATTGATATTAATATGGGGTGCCCTGCTAAAAAGGTCAATAAAAAATTGGCAGGATCTGCTTTAATGCAGTATCCAGAACTTATTAAAACTATTTTGCAGAAAGTTGTCGGTGCAGTTGATGTTCCGGTAACATTAAAAACGCGGACTGGATGGAATAAAGATCATAGAAATTGCATAGAAATCGCACAAATTGCACAGGATTGTGGCATAAAGGCAATTACTATTCATGGACGAACTCGTGCTTGCTTATTCAACGGTGTAGCTGAATATGAATCTGTTAAAGCAGTTAAGGAAAAGGTTACTATTCCTGTAATTGCTAATGGTGATATTTGTACACCAGAACAAGCAAAAGATGTTTTTCAATATACGCAAGCTGATGCTATAATGATCGGCCGAGCGGCACAAGGGCGACCTTGGATATTTGAAGAAATTGCATTCTATTTAACACATGGAAAGTTACAAAAAAATAAAACGATTGATGAAGTAGAACAAGTTGTATTGTCGCATCTTGATGAGCTTTATCAGTTTTATGGAGAATACAAAGGATTAAGGATTGCCAGAAAGCATGTAAATTGGTACACCAAGAATTATGCTGACAGCGATCAATTCAGGCGCTTATTTAGTGTACTTAGCAATACAAGTGAGCAAGTAAACACTCTAAAAGCATTTTTTAGTCAAATTAGAAACAAAACAAAGAGTTAAGAATACTATGTCAGAACAACGCGTTACAGCTGCAGCACTTCAATTTACAACTGTAAATTCTCAAGACCAAATAACACAAAAGCCTTTGCGAGATTCAGTAAAGCAAGCTTTAAAAAACTATTTATCGCAATTAAATGGTGAAGATCCTACAGATCTTTATGACTTAGTGTTAGCTGAAGTTGAACACCCATTCCTTGATATGGTTATGCAATATACACGTGGAAATCAAACTAGAGCAGCAAATATGCTTGGTATCAACCGCGGTACGCTACGCAAAAAATTAAAACAATACGGAATGAGTTAGTCAATCCTTTATTGACTCTTATTAGATAACTAAAAAGCGCTTATCCATTAGGCGCTTTTTTTATATTTTAATAAAATTAGGCTGATAAACGTTTAATTAACGTGGGAGTTAAAGCCAACGTATGCAGTGAATCTATAGGGTTATGAAATCGATTTAATAAAGTTTCAACAGCTAGTTGACCTAATTCTTCTTTGGGTTGATGAATAGTAGTTAAAGGTGGTGTCATATATTGTGCAATTTCAATATCATCATAACCGATAATTGCAATATTTTTTCCTGCTTCGAGTCCCTTTCGATAAAGCGCTTGATAAGCACCAATAGCCATAGCATCATTAGAACAAAACACTGCCTCGGGAGGAATTTCAAGCTCTAATAAATGTTGCATAGCCACAATACCAGATGCAAATTGAAAATCACCTTGAGCCTCATACCCCTCAAAAATTTCTAGATCAGCATTTTGCATAGCTTTACGATAACCTTGTAAACGCGATTGTGCTTGGGTGTTATTTAATGGTCCAGTAATACAAGCAATATGTTTATATTTTTGCTCAATCAAATATTCAGTAGCAAGCATTGCACCATGAAAAGAATTATCTTGAATAATATCACATATACCACTAAATGGTGCCCAGTCCATCATTACTATAGGAAGTTTAGGGTATCGCGCAAATATTTGCTGTGGAATGGAATAAGTCTCAGTACACATAGCTAATAAACCATCAACACGTTTCTGTAATAAATGCTCAATGTTATCAAGCATGCGCTGATGATCTCCTTCAGTACTACATAAAATCAAATTATAACCAAGTTCATAGCAACTACGTTCAACACCTTGCACTACTTCTGAGTAAAAAGGATTATTACTTGCAGTCACCAACATACCAATAGTATAGGTTTTATTACTTTTTAAACTACGAGCAATGGCTGAAGGAGCATAGTTTAACTGCTTAATAGCTAATTCAACCTTTTCACGTATAGTCGGACTCACATAGCGATCATTATTGATAACATGAGAAACTGTTGATGTTGATACATTCGCATATTTTGCGACATCTTTCATTGTAACCAAATTATTATTTCTCTTTTATAAATCCTGTAAAATGATAAAATCTTCAACTTCCTTACGAGTTGGCACCGATATTTGCGCTCCTGATTTAGTCACAGATAATGCTCCAGCAGCATGTGCATACCTGACCGCTTGGTTAAGTGTTTTTCCTTCTAACAAGGCAGTTACTAACATTCCATTAAATGTATCACCAGCACCAATAGTATCAACAGCTTTAACGCGAAAACCTGAAATAATCTCTCCCTTACCACAGTTGCTTACCCAAGCACCTTTACTTCCTAGCGTAATAATAACGATTTTAATACCTTTATTATGTAAAAATAATGATGCTTTTTGTGCATCTTGTTCTGTAACAATTTTTACACCTGTTAAAAACTCGGCCTCTGTTTCATTTGGAGTAATAATATCAATATTTTTTAGCAAATCATCTGATAATTTTTGTGCAGGAGCAGGGTTCAAAACCACCTGTGTATTATTCTGCTTAGCTAACTTTGCTACTTGTTCTACAGTTTGTAATGGTGTTTCGAGTTGCATTAAAACCGCGTCTGCTTTTATTATATCATCTTCAAATTGACTTAAATATTCTGGTGTAACTGCTGAATTAGCGCCAGCATGAATAGCAATTTGGTTCTCGCCTTGAGCATTGACTAAAATCAGCGCAACACCTGTATTTTCATTAGCAATAACAGAAACAGAATGAGTATCTATATGATCATTTTCTAATTGTTGTTTAATTTTGTTACCTAAATGATCATCACCCACAGCAGCAATAAACTGAATATTAGCGCCTAAACGACCAGCTGCAACAGCTTGGTTAGCGCCTTTTCCCCCATATGAAATTTTATAGTTTGAACCTTGTAATGTTTCACCCGGTTTAGGAAATTCATTTACATTTAAAATATGATCGATATTTACACTACCAAGTACAATTAATTTTTTACAATTCATATACGCAGATCCTAGTTACATAGCAATAGGACGCAATCATGCGCCCTAAAAAAGTTTATTTAGTAATAAGTTTTAATTCTACCGGAATTTTTGTATCAACTTTCTCGCCTTTTATCACTTTATCAGCAACTTCAATACCAATTGTTCCTATTTTTTCTGGTTGTTGAGCCACAGTTGCAGCTAATTTTCCACGTTCGACAGATTTAACACCATCATCCGTGCCATCAAAACCGATCACTAAAATATCATTTCGTCCTGCAGTTTGAATTGCACGCACTGCACCTAATGCCATTTCATCATTTTCTGCAAATACAGCTTGTACTGCTGGATAAGCAGTTAATAAGTTTTGCATAACATTCATACCTTTAGCACGATCAAAATCAGCAGGTTGTTGAGTTAAAATTGTAAATTTGTTTTCTTGCATTGATTTGCTAAAACCTTCACCACGTTCACGAGAAGCTGATGTACCGACAATGCCTTGTAGTTGGATTACTTTTGCACTAGCACCTAATTTTTGAAAAATAAAGTCACCAGCCATTTTTCCCCCAGCAACGTTATCCGAGGATATGTGACTAATAACATCGCCCTTAACAGATGCACGATCCAATGTTATTACTGGAATACCGGCTTTATTTGCAGCCAATACAGCATTTCCAACAGCCTCTGAATCAGTAGGATTAATAAGAATTACTTTAGTTCCTTTAACAATGGTATCTTCAACATTGGCAAGTTCTTTTGCCGGATTATTTTGCGAGTCTAACACTACTAATTCATAACCTAGCTCCTTAGCTTTATTTACCGCTCCCTCTTTTAAATTAACAAAAAAAGGATTATTTAAAGTTGAAATAACTAAAGCTATATTTTCTTTTGCCGAAGCTTGAAAAACAAAAGAAAAATTCAATATAATTGCAACAATGGCTGTAAAAATTTTCCCAAATTTCATAACTTTCCCCTATGATAATACAACTACTTATTGGTTTTTTTATCAACCAAAACAGCCAATAAAATAACCACACCTTTTACAATCATTTGGTAATAGGCATCTACACCCAACATATTTAATCCGTTATTTAAAAAACCCAAAATTAAAGCACCTATTAGCGTCCCTATAATTTTTCCTCGCCCACCAGACATGCTAGTACCACCAAGAACAACAGCGGCTATTGCATCCATTTCATAACCAGTACCTGCTGTTGGTTGTGCTGACGATAATCGTGCTACTTCAATGGTACTAGCAAGCGCACAAAGTAAACCACTAATAGCATAAACGATAATTTTCACTCTATCGACATTAATGCCTGAAAGACGGGTTGCCGACTCATTACCCCCAAGTGCATAAATATAACGACCTAAGCGAGTATATTTTAATAAGTACCATGCAAGGATAAAAACAATAACCATGATTAATATTGGAACAGGAATAGTCAACACTCGGCCAAATGCAAACCATTCAAATAACTCAGAATTATCATTAGCACCAGTAGAAATAGGACTACCTCTAGTATAAACTTGCGTTACACCTCGTAAAATTAGCATCATAACTAAGGTAGCAATGAAAGCTTGAAGTTTCCCCTTGGCAATAATAAAACCAGAAAATCCCCCTAATAACCAACCTAAAACCAACGAAACAAAAATAGCAATAAAAGGCGAAATATCTGCACCAATCATAGAGGCAGTAATTGCACCAGTTAAAGCAAATATTGACCCCACGCTTAAATCAATTCCTGATGTTAAAATAACTAAAGTCATTCCAACAGCAATGACAGCATTAATTGAAGTTTGTTGTAATATATTGAAAAAATTATTTAAGGTAAAAAAATTATCACTTAAACAAGAAACAATAGCGATTAAGACTAGTAAAGTAATTAAGGACTTTTGTTCAATTAATAAGTTCTTAAATGTTTTCTTTTGCAACATCAGAGATCTCCTGTTTTTTTCCAACGGCTGCTGCCATAAGTTTTTCTTGTGTTGCCTCACAACGTGAAAAGTTTCCTGTTACTTTTCCCTCATAGATAACTAAAATACGATCACTCATACCAAGTATTTCTGGCATATCAGACGAAACAAGAATGACACTTAAACCTTGTTGTTTAAATTGATTAATAAGTTGATAAATTTCTTTTTTAGCTCCGACATCAACTCCTCGTGTTGGTTCATCTAAAATTAATATATTTGGACGAGTCATTAAGCCTTTAGCAATAGCAACTTTTTGTTGATTTCCACCCGACAAAAAACCAATTGTTTGATTGATTGATGGCGTTTTAATATTGAATAACCCTACAAAATCTTCAACAGCTACTTGTTCTTCATCTAATCGTAATTTGTGAAACTTATTTACAAAATAATTTAATGAATTAAGCGACATATTATCTTTTACTGACATGCCCAAAATAAGTCCATCTTTCTTACGATCTTCTGAAATATAAACAATTCCTTGTGACAAACCTTCACGAGGTGAATCAATTTGGACTGATTTACCATTTAAAATTATTTCACCTGACTTTGCTGGGTTAGCTCCATAAATCATTTTCATTAATTCAGTTCGTCCAGCCCCCATTAAACCTGAAATACCAAGTATTTCGCCTTCATGAAGGCAAAAACTAATATTATTTACACCTAAACCATTTAAATTCTTAACTTCTAATGTAACACTACCTTTAGGTACATTAACTCTTGGATATTGTTCCTCAAGTTTGCGTCCTACCATCATTTCAATTAATGTATCTTCATTTAATTGATCAATCTTTTTTTCACCAACAAATTGCCCATCACGTAATACGGTCACTTCATCACAAATCTCAAAGATCTCTTTAAGTCGATGAGATATATAAACCACACCACAATTTTGCTTTTTAAGTTTTTTTATTACTTCAAAAAGAGAAATTGTCTCAGTATCAGTAAGCGCATCTGTAGGTTCATCCATAATGATGACTTTAGAGTTAAAACTAAGGACTTTAGCAATTTCAACCATCTGCTGTTCACCAATAGATAAATCACTAATTAAACGACGGCTATCATAATCTAAATGAAGTTCATTCAGTAATTTATCAGCTTGAGCATATGTCTTCTTCCAATCTATACAGCCAAATTTATTGGTAAATTCACGCCCTAAAAATATATTTTCAGCAATACTAAGTTGTGGAATTAAATTTAATTCTTGATGAACAATTCCAATTCCAGCTTCTTGTGAAGATTTAGGACCTTGGAAATTTACTTTATTACCTAAATAAATGATTTCACCTTCATCTTTTTGATAAATTCCCGTTAAAACCTTCATCAAAGTTGATTTACCCGCACCATTTTCACCAATCAAAGCCATAACTTGACCTGCGCGTACAGTTAAATTAACCCCTGCAAGAGCTTTAACACCGGGAAAAGACTTATGAATATTTGTAAGCTGTAAAAGATTATCGTTCATAAATTACTCATTATTAAGTTTTATAACTGAGTTTTAAAAAATAACGCCAGACTGTAAAATTATATTAGCAAATGGAGTACATTCGCCTGTTCTAATAACGGCTTTACATTGATGTGTTCGAAGTTTTAGTTTTTCGTGACTAATATACACAATTTCAACTCTATTATTTTGAATTACCTCAATATTTTTAATTTGTTCTAATATTTGTCTATGCACATCAGGATTTCGTTCGATAATTTCTTCAGCTAATATTATCTTTTCGATCTGCATATCTTGCGATACTGTTTGAAAAACTTGAATAAATGATGGTAGACCATAAGTCAAAGCCAAATCTATACGTGGAGTATCTTTATCAATCGGTAGACCAGCATCCCCTATCGCAATTTGATCGGTATGCCCCATTTGGGATAAAACTCGAATAATTTCAGAATTAAACAGTTGACCTTTGTACATATCATGATCCTTAGGGAAGTTTACTAACAACAAATATCGAAACGTTTCGACGGCTATCATCTACCGAATAGCTCATACTTTCAATGTATAAAATCTAAACTTGTGATCTTGATCAATGTGAAATGATTCAGCAAAAATACAACTTATAAAACTTATAAAATTTATAATTAAAATCTAATATGGGCAGGGAAACCATTGATAAAATATAAATAGTATTATCAATCACTATTAAATAATAATTTTACATAAGATAGAAACTTATCAGTATATTGATAATGAATTTTAAGTAAAAGTTTGCTAAAATACGGCGAATTATAAATTATTTATCTGGAGATTTTTATGGCAGGTCATAGTAAATGGGCCAATACCAAACATCGTAAAGCCGCACAAGATGCAAAACGCGGTAAAATTTTCACCAAAATTATTCGTGAATTAGTAACCGCAGCAAAACTAGGTGGTGGCGATCCAGCGTCAAATCCACGGTTACGTGCCGCAATGGATAAAGCATTATCGAATAATATGACTCGTGACACAATGAATCGAGCTGTTGCCCGTGGTGTTGGTGGTGAAGATGACAGCAATATGGAAACGATCATTTATGAAGGCTATGGACCTGCTGGTACAGCTGTGATGGTAGAATGCCTAAGTGACAATCGCAATCGTACCGTATCAGAAGTCCGCCACGCATTTACAAAAACTGGTGGTAACTTAGGTACTGATGGTTCAGTTTCATATTTGTTCACCAAAAAAGGGGTTATTTCATACCCAACGGGAACTGATGAAGACCAAGTTATGGATGCAGCACTCGAAGCAGGGGCTGACGACGTTGTGACTTATGATGATGGTGCAATAGATGTATTTACTACACCTGAAACATTTGGTGAAGTTAAAGATGCACTTGATGCAGCAGGATTAATTGCTGAATCAGCAGAGGTTTCAATGATTCCAGCAACCAAAGTTGATCTTGATATTGAATCAGCACCAAAACTACTACGTTTAATTGATATGCTTGAAGATTGTGATGATGTCCAAGAAGTTTATCATAATGGTGAAGTCTCTGATGAGGTTGCCGCAACACTCTAATGGCCATTATTCTTGGCATTGATCCAGGCTCTCGTTTGACGGGTTACGGTGTAATCCATCAATCGGGACGTCAACTTACCTATCTTGGCAGTGGTTGCATCCGAACCGCTGTTGATGATTTACCTACTAGATTAAAACGTGTATATGCTGGTGTCAGTGAAATTATTTTACAATTTCAACCTGATATGTTTGCTATTGAACAAGTATTTATGGCACGTAATGCCGACTCTGCATTAAAATTAGGCCAAGCAAGAGGGGCTGCAATTGTCGCAGCAGTAAATAGTAATTTACCTGTTTTTGAATATGCTGCTCGTTTAGTTAAGCAATGTATAGTTGGAACAGGTGCTGCGGATAAAAAACAAGTACAACACATGGTAAAGTTATTATTAAAATTACCTGCTAGTCCTCAAGCTGATGCGGCAGATGCATTAGCTATAGCAATTACTCATGCTCATACCTATCAACAGAAAATACAATCGCGTAAGTAAAATAAACCAAACATCAATATTTAATAACTATCTATAAACAAAAATGCACCACTAAATTGGTGCATTTTTATTTCTTAGTATCTTAATTTTCAACACATGAGCTAAATAATATAACTCATGTATATAAAATCAACTATTTAGACTTCATTTTCGAACGGTTAGTTAGCAATACCACTTTATTTTTATGTTTAGTAAATAGTTTTGTGATAAACAAAAAGAATAATGGAACATAAAATATGGTTAAAAATGTTGCAGTTAACATACCACCTATTACACCTGTACCTACCGCATTTTGGCTAGCAGAACCAGCGCCACTATTTAATGCTAATGGTAACACACCTAAAATAAAGGCAAATGAAGTCATTAAAATCGGACGCAAGCGAAGACGACAAGCTTCAAGTGTTGCATCAATTAACGATTTACCTTCTTTTTCAATAGCATCTTTGGCAAATTCTACAATCAAAATAGCATTCTTAGCCGATAATCCCATGGTAGTTAATAGACCGACAATGAAGTAAATATCATTATCAAGTCCTCTAAACATAGTAGCAAATACTGTACCTAATATACCTAAAGGAATAATAAATAAAATTGAAATAGGTACTGTCCAACTTTCATATAATGCAGCTAATGACAAAAATACTACAATGATCGAAATAATATAAAGTGTTGTAGTTTGTGATCCTGTTTGACGTTCTTGATAAGAAATAGATGTCCAATCAAACGTAAATCCTTTAGGTAAATTTTTTGATAATTCTTCCATCACAGCCATTGCTTGCCCTGAGCTCACTCCAGGAATAGGAGAACCGTTAATTTCCATTGCTGACACACCATCATAACGAACTAGTGATGGCGAACCATAAGTTTTTGTCGTGGTAGCAAATGCATCATATGGAACCATTTCACCATTTTGATTTTTCGCGTGCCAATAACCAAAATCATCTGGAAGCATACGATATGGTGCATCCGATTGCAGGTATACTTTTTTAACTCGATTGTTATAAACAAAATCATCAATATAAGCAGAACCCAAAGCAGTCGACAATACTGTATTTACTGAATTTACCGAAACCCCCAATGCTTGTGCAGCTTCAAAATCAACATTAATTTTATACTGTGGGACATCTAACATACTTCCTGGTCTAACTTGTTGCAGTTTTGGATGTTTAGAGGCTTGACCGAACATTAGGAAAAATGCATCAACTAATGCATCATGCCCATAACTAGCTGTATCTTTCAATACATAAGAAAAACCATCGGTCATACCTAATGCAGGTACTGCTGGCAAATTGGCAATAATTACTCGTCCTTCAGTTATAGTAGAAGCAAATTTTTTACCACTTTCGACTAACGAATTAATCTTTTGATCAGCTCGTTTACGCTTATCCCAATCGTTTAATCGAATAAAACCCATCCCCATATTTTGCCCACGACCAACAGGGCTAAAGCCGGAAACGGTAAAAATTTCTTTAACAGAATCAGCTTTTTCTTTTGTATAATAATCAGCAGTCTTATTTAATACTGACTTAGTCTCTTCTAATGTCGAACCTGATGGCAATTCAACAATTACGAAAAGAACCCCCTGATCTTCATTCGGTAAAAAGCTTGTAGGTAAACGATTAAATCCGAATAACACTCCAACCAATATTAAAACATAACAAACAAAAGCAATTATTGGGTTACGAATAACTTTAATAACACCCTTTTCATAAGAACGTAAAGATTTATCATAAAAATGATTAAACCATTTAAAGAAAGCTTTAGTTCCTTTTGAACACCAACTAAATGGCGGTACTGATTCTAATTTTTCAGCCAATGAGATTTTTTTAATTTTACTTTTAGATGGCGCTTTCAAAATTTGCACACAAAGAGCGGGGGTTAATACAATAGCCATCAATACTGATAACCCCATTGCGGTTACAATAGTAATCGAAAACTGACGATATATTCCACCTGCAGCACCACCATAAAATGCCATCGGCACAAATACAGCAGATAATACAACCGCAATACCTATTAATGCTGAAGTAATTTGCTCCATTGACTTAACAGTTGCATCATAAGGCGATAGCCCCTCATCATGCATAATACGTTCAACGTTTTCGATAACAACAATGGCATCATCCACCAACAATCCAATAGCAAGTACCATTGCAAACATAGATAAAGTATTAATGGTGAATCCACAAATATAAAGAATCGCAAATGTCCCCAATAGTACGACAGGTACGGTAATAGTCGGTATTAGTGTAGAACGCAGGTTCTGTAAAAACACATACATGACAATAACAACTAAAATAATTGCTTCAATTAACGTATGAATTACATTACTAATCGACAATTTAACAAATGGAGTTGTATCGTATGGAAAATCATATTTAATATCTTCTGGAAAGATTTTAGATAACTCTTCTAATTTTTTATCTACCTTATCTGACGTATCTAATTGGTTAGCACCTGTTGCCAAATATATTCCAAGACCTGCTGATTCATTACCGTTATAAAGAGAAATAAAGTTATAATCAGATGCGCCAATCTCAACTCTAGCAATATCTTTTAATAAGATATTAGAACCATCGGTATTAACACGAACAAGAATATTTTGGAATTGCTCCGGCGTTTTTAAACGTGATTGTGCAGTAATTGTTGCATTAAGCTCTTGGCCCTCAATTGACGGTAAAGCACCTAGTTGCCCTGCTGTTACTTGTGCATTTTGCGCTTTAATAGCAGCTATGATTTCTTCAATTGATAAATTAAAATAGGTCAATTTATTTGGATCAAGCCAAATACGCATTGCGTATTCAGAACCAAATAATTGAGTATCACCAACACCCTGTACACGTCGAATCGGGTCTTGGACAGTGGAATACACAAAGTCAGCAATATCCGCTTGTGTTTTTTGAGGATTTGTCGAATAAAAACCAACAACCTTTAAAAAGCTGGTGTTATTTTTTGCAACAGAAACACCATTTTTTTGCACACTTTCAGGAAGACGAGATTTAATACTTTCTACTTTATTTAGCACTTGTACTTGGGCAAAATCAGGATCAGAACCAGGAGCAAAAGTTAACGTTGTTTGGACAACACCTTGTGCACTACTGGTTGATTTCATATAAATAAGATTATCCAATCCAGTTAAATTCTGCTCAATCAGCTGAGTAACAGTATTTTCGATAGTCTGCGCATCAGCACCAGGATAGGTTGCACTAACGGTCACAGCTGGTGGCGCAATATTTGGATACTGTTCGACGGCTAAAAGCTTTATGCATAAGGCTCCACCGAGCATCATCATGATAGCAATTACCCATGCAAAAACAGGTCTGTCAATAAAAAACTTAGCCATAATTACTACCCCTATTCTATTTCATACTGTTTTGGGTGATACTGTCCAGCTGCTTTTGTGAAAGTGTACTTGGTTCACCAACTTTTTCTACTTTCAGTGGTGGGGTATCTTGTCTAGGTTTTTCGACAGAAGTCAAATTGAGTAATCCTGTAATAATAACTTCTTCACCAACGTTAATTCCTTTTGTCACAACCCAATAACCTTCAATACCTGTGTATACTTGGATATCTTGACGATATTCCACTGTATTATCAGGCTTTAAGATTTTTGCAGTATATTGTCCCAACTTATTACTAGTGATGCCTTGTTGCGGAACAAGTATAGCATTTTTAATATAACCTAATGTCACCTGAGGTTTAACAAACATACCTGGTAAAATTTTACCGTCATTGTTGGCAAATTGAGAACGTAATGTCACTGTACCTGTCGTTTCGTTTACAGTCATATCTGAAAACTTAATATTACCAGGTAGAGCATATTTTGAACCATCGTTAAAAAATAATTCTACATTATTTTCTTTTGCTGGTTCATAAATAACATTTTCATCTTGAAGATATTTATTATAACGAGTAGCCGCTTCTGTCATATCGACATAAATAGGGTCTAATTGTTGAACTAGCGCAAGCGGTGTTGACTGACCAGCGGCTACTAATGCTCCTTCAGTCACACTTGATTTACCGATATATCCATCAATTGGTGAATACACTTTCGTATACTCTAAATTAACTTTGGCTGTATGCTCAGCGGCTTGAGCAACCAATACAGCCGCTTCTGCCTGTTTAACATCGGCTGCTGCTTTATCGTAATCTTGTTGACTAATTGATTTGGTATTTAACAGCCCTGCATAACGTTTTAATGTAAGCTGTGCAATATTTGCATTTGCTTTGGCACTAGCAACACTAGCAACAGCACTATCATAATTAGCTTGATAAATAGCAGGGTCTATTTGATATAGTGATTGCCCAGCTTTAACATTAGAACTTTCATCAAATTCACGTTTTAAAACAATACCACCGACCTGAGGTCTAATTTCAGCAATTTGAGATGCAACAACCCTGCCAGGCAAACTGATTTTTAACGTATAGTTTAATGGTTGAACTTTAAATACAGTGACTCCTGGTAATTGATTATTACCGTCTTGTGATTTACCATTATCACAGCTTGTTAATAAAAGCAGGCCGGCAAACGCCACAGGCAAGGCTAATAGTAGCTTGTTAAATCTCATATAAAAATGACCTCAGTAAACTTAATAATTATTTATTTTTTAATAGTTCTTATTCAAAAGTGGTCAGTAATTTTACAAAAAATATGGATAGATTGTAAGTAGCCCTACTACTTAATAGCACAGAGTTCTAAAAAATGACTAAATAAACCATGATAATAAAAAAGTATATTGATAATTATGATTATTACTAGAAATAAAGTAATATAGACTAACTGATTTTTTTGTACTATAAAGTATCTTAAAGAAAATGTTATACTACAAATATCAAATACGGTTGCTTTAATGAAGATTAATTCAAATTGCTAAAAGAAGCAAAAATTTGCATTACTGCATTCCGGAATCATTTTTTTAAAATATGATTAAATAATTTAAATCTATATTTAATTTAATACAGAGATGGTTATTATGGATAATTTACGTATTGTTCTAATTGTTGTTGCATCCTTGGTTGTTATTGCATTGCTTATCCATGGATTTTGGATCAATAAAAAAGAACGTTCTTCGCTTTTTAGTTCAAATAAAAAAGGAAAATTTGAACAAAATACTCAACAACGCCAAAATTTTTCTATGAATGATATAGAGGAAGATGATGTAATTCTACTCAAACCTAAAACAACAAAAGATAATGATACTGCTGAAAATACCGCCACTGTAGATGAGCTTACAGAAGAACAAGAAAATAAACCTCAGCAAAAAGATTTATTTGTTGATAATTGTGATCAACTAGAAATTACTACAGACAAAGATCAAAAATCGGCTATTAATATTAATAGAGATCTTTTTGAAGACGAAGAAGACCTTAGTTTAACTAAAGAAATAAAAGAAACACAAGTTGATACTAATGAGCAAACCAATAATGAAATTAATCATGATACACATCAAAAGCTAGACATTAAAGATGAACAATCTAAAACAGAAATTATTGTATTAAATGTTACTGGTCTTAACGGAAAACTACTACAAGGTGATGTATTACTTGCTAGTATTATGCAATCTGGGTTTCAGTTTGGTGATATGCAGATTTTTCACCGTCATGTGGATCCTGCAGGTAACGGTCCAGTATTATTTAGCTTAGCAAATATGATTACACCCGGGTATTTGGATCCTGAAACTATGCATGAATTTACAACGCCTGGCGTATCTATTTTCATGGTTGCACCAACAGAGGGTAACAACCAACAAAACTTCAAATTAATGTTACAGACAGCACAACGTATTGCTGATGATGTCAACGGTGTAGTGTTAGATGACGAACATCACATGTTAACTCCGCAAAAGATAGACAGTTACAAAGATCGCATAAAAAAATCCTGTAACGAAATTTAACCACAGCATTTTCAACAAATCTTTAGCAAAATTCCACCAACCTAAGTTGGTGGCTACAGATATTAATATAAAATATTTAATTAAATGACTTAATTTGGCTATGCATTATTCACAGTTAAATTAATGCAATTGTAATGATATTTCCCAACCCTACGTTTTAATTTAAGAGCCTATTATTATGTCACTATCTAATAAAGCCGAAAACTCAGCAAATACATCTAAATCTGTTAAAGACATAACAGAACAACTGACCTCATTAAGGACAAAAATTAGACATCACGAATATTGCTATTATGTACTTGATACACCTGAAATTCCCGACTCCGAATATGACAAATTAATAAAACAACTGCAAACATTAGAACAACAATATCCAGACCTTATTACACCCGACTCACCGACTCAACGCGTTGGGGGTTTTCCATTAGCACAATTTGCATCGATCAAGCATGAAATACCTATGTTATCACTTGATAATGTTTTTGATGATACAAGTTTTATTGCTTTTAACAAACGAGTAAAAGATCGTCTTCATTTAAGCGATACTGAACATGTTGAATATTGTTGCGAACTCAAACTTGATGGGCTTGCTGTCAGCTTACTTTACAAAAATGGGCAATTTATACAAGCCGCAACCCGAGGTGATGGTACAACAGGGGAAGATATAACCGCAAATGTAAAAACCATCAAAACAATTCCTCTAGTTTTAAGAGGAGACAATATTCCAACTCGATTAGAAATTCGTGGAGAAGTATTTATAACCCACAAAGGATTTGAAAAACTTAATGCTGATGCCATAAAACACAACGAAAAGGTCTTTGCCAACCCTCGTAATGCGGCAGCGGGTTCATTAAGACAATTAGATCCTAAAATTACAGCAAAACGTCCATTAACATTCTTTTGTTACGGTGTGGGTATAGTTGAAGGTGCTACATTACCTAATACTCATTATGACCGTTTAATGCAATTCAAAGCTTGGGGCTTACCTGTTAGCAATAAAGTGGAAAAACATCAAGGTGCACAGGCGGCTTTAGACTACTTCAAAAAAATTGGCGAACAACGCATGTCGCTAGGCTTTGATATTGATGGCGTAGTTATAAAAGTTAATAGTATTGAACAACAAAATGAACTTGGCTTTATTGCTCGAGCTCCTAGATGGGCTACTGCATTTAAGTTTCCTGCTCAAGAACAAATTACACAATTAAATAAAGTAGACTTTCAAGTTGGACGAACAGGTGCAATTACACCTGTTGCAAGATTGGAACCTGTCTCTGTCGCTGGTGTTATTGTTAGCAATGCCACATTACATAATAGTGATGAAATAGCCCGACTAGGCGTACGTGAAGGAGACTATGTTACAATACGTCGAGCCGGTGATGTTATTCCCAAAATTGTAGCCGTAATATTGGATAAAAGACCTAAAGATACAAAAGAGATCGTATTCCCAACACATTGCCCTATTTGTGGATCACTAATAGTTCGAGATGAAGGTCAAGCTATATCACGCTGTGCAGGTGGACTAATTTGCCCTGCGCAACGAAAAGAAGCTTTAAAGCATTTTGTTTCACGCAAAGCAATGAATGTAGAAGGTATGGGTGATAAAGTCATCGAACAACTAGTTGATAAAGACTATGTCAAAACACCTGCAGATTTATATAAACTAAATCGACCAATGCTATGTAGTTTAGATAAAATTGGTGAAAAATCTGCCAATAATTTATTAAATGCACTTGAGGAATCTAAAAATACAACATTAAGTCGATTTATATTTGCTCTTGGCATCCCAAATGTTGGCGAAGTTACTGCCGAAAATCTAGTTAACCAACTAGGTAACTTACCGGCAATTGAGAACACCTCGCTTGAACAATTACAAACGGTAAAAGATATCGGTGCTGTCATTGCAGAAAGTATTATAGACTTTTTTCAAGAACCTCATAATCGTAATATCATTGAACAATTAACCAGTAATGAAATTGGTATTCACTGGCAAAATGTAAATCCACAGATGCAAGCAGTTAATACTGATTCACCTTTTTTTGGTAAAAAAGTGGTATTAACAGGCACCTTATCAGTTTTAACTCGAGATGAAGCCAAAAATAAATTAAAACAATTAGGAGCAAAAGTAACGGGTAGCGTATCAAAAAATACCGATCTAGTCATTGCCGGAGAAGCCGCTGGTTCTAAACTTAACAAAGCCCAAGAATTGGGAATTAAAGTTATCGATGAACAAGAAATGCTAAATTTGTTCGCTCAATAAAAATAAAATTCATTGGTACTTGTTGGTTGATTGATTACAATAACAAGTATCAAAAAACAAGGAGGAAATTATGCCTTTACTCGATAGTTTTAAAGTTGATCACACCAAAATGAAAGCGCCTTTTGTGCGAATTGCAAAAACTATGGCAACCCCAAAAGGTGATGACATCACTGTGTTTGATCTACGCTTTACTATTCCTAATAAAGATAATCTACCAGAAAAAGGGATTCATACATTAGAGCATTTATTTGCTGGCTTTATGCGTGATCACCTAAACAGCGACAAAGTTGAAATAATTGATATTTCACCCATGGGGTGCCGTACAGGCTTTTACATGAGTTTAATTGGTAAACCAAACGAAGCATTAATAGTGGATGCATGGTTAAAATCAATGCATGATGTTTTAAATGTCAAATCACAAAATCAAATTCCAGAATTAAACGAATATCAATGTGGTACCTACAAAATGCATTCATTAGATGAAGCCAAAGCTATTGCTGAAAAAATTATAAAATCAGGCATTAGCATATGCCATAATGATGAAATCGCATTGACTGATGAACAGCTAGCTCAAATTAATCACTAGGAGATATCTATGCCAAACGTCGTTATCGACTTTTTAGAGGGTCGCACCATAGAGCAAAAAAGAGAAATGGCAAAACGCGTAACAAATGCAATTGCCGAAACACTTAACTGCAAACCTGAAGCAGTACAAATCATCATGCACGAAATATCAAAAGATCAGATCGCTAATGGTGGCATACTACGTAGTGATAAAGAATAGTGACAAAGATTAATTTTTACATATACAAATAATTACGCAAATAAGCTAAAACCCTTTGGGTATATTTAAGCTTCATAAAAAAATCTCAAAATAAATATATTTTGAGATTTTTACCTAAACATTTATCACTATTTCATATAAATTCAGCCACCAATAAATTATTCGTAATTCAGCTAAATCGCTTAATGCTTGCAATTGCAGTGATGTAAATGAAGTATATGCCCCATTTTATTCGCTTTTGTTTCTAAATAATGTTCATTATTTGGATTTTCACCGACTTCCAATGGCTCTCGTTTTGTAATTTTGATACCTGAGCTTTCAAGTACTCTAATTTTTTCTGGATTATTGGTTAATAAACGAATTTGAGACACACCTAATAAATTAAGCATATCAGCACATAAAGTAAAATCGCGTTCATCCGCTGCAAAACCTAATTGTTCATTGGCTTCAACTGTATCTAATCCTTGATCTTGTAATGCATAAGCTCTAATTTTATTCAGCAAACCAATATTACGCCCTTCTTGACGATGATAAATTAAAATCCCTTTACCTTCTTTTGCAATTTGTTTTAAAGCTGCTTCTAACTGAAAACCACAATCACAGCGTAAACTAAAAAGTGCATCCCCCGTTAAACATTCAGAATGAATCCTTGTAAGCACAGGTGCATCACTAGATATATCACCAAATACCAATGCTACATGATCCTTCTTTGTTGCAATCTCTTCAAATCCAACAATAGTAAAACATCCCCAAGGAGTTGGTAATTTTGCTTGTGCAACACGTTTTAATTGCATTATTTTCTCCGTTTTAAATAAAACATAGATAAGATTTTATAAAAATAAATCTACATTCTATGCTAAAATATTAAGCAATTTGTACTTAATTGAGTTTATAAATGGGGTTAGTAATAAAAAAAACAATAGCTATACTAGCTATTTTCTTAACTGTGCCTTTAGTTATTATAGCCATAAATTGGCACTGGCAACCAACGTCATTAAATAATACATCTAAATATTTATTTTTAATAACCGAAACGGCCAGTTTTCCTTGGGCAATAATAACATCGGCAATTTTATTTTTAGTATTTTTCCTATTATTACCCAACAAAACAAAAACAAAAATTGTTTTGTTATGGTTGCTACTTGTTAGCGCAATATTAAGTGGTCAAGTAATTAAAAGCTTTTTGAAATCGCAAACAGCCGAATCAAGACCTTATGTACTTTGGATGGCAAAAGAATTTAATATGACTGATCAACAATTTTATTCGCAAACAAAGTCAGAAAGAAAAGAACTTATCCACCAATTACTAAATAATTCAATAACAATCCCAAGTTGGTTATCTAACCACTGGCAACATGAAACAGGATATTCCTTTCCTTCTGGGCATACGTTATTTTCTGCCACTTGGGCATTTTTAGCTTTAACATTACTAAAATTTAAACGGCATTATATAATAATATCAAGCACCATTATCTGGTCGGTATTAATTGAAATTAGTCGGTTATTACTAGGTATGCATCGACCAATTGATTTAATAACAAGCATATTAATCGCTTGGATAATTTCATTAATCTGCTGTTTTTATGCTAAAAAATGGCATATAGTAGACAAGTAACGCTTAAATAAAAATAAAAGAAATTCAATTTATAACAGACGGATTTAATTTTTGAACGTTATAATTAACAGCTTAACGAACCAAAGCAATTTATAGAAACAGACACATATAATAAAAACGTTTAACTAAAAACAAAAAGGTTAACATTATGAAATTTGTTATATCAATTTTATTGATAATTATCATTTTTGCCATCTCAATAGCAATAGGTTCAGCGAATGATCAACTTGTAACATTTAATTATTTGGTTGCTAAAACAGAAATTCGTTTATCAGTATTATTAGCTATTTTGTTTGGTTCCGGTTTTATTGTTGGTTGGATATTAACAGGCGCTTTCTTCTTAAAATCTAAATTTCAACACTCATCAACAAAACGTAAATTAAACAAATTACAAAAAAAATACGATGAAGATATAGCAAATCATCAACAAACAACCTTAACTAAACCCAATTAAGAATAGGTTACTATGTTTGAGCTGTTATTTCTGTTACTTCCTATTGCTGCCGGATATGGCTGGTATATGGGTAACAGAAATGCAAAACAAAAATATTTAAATGAATCTAATCGGCTATCTCGTGAATATGTAGATGGTTTAAACTTTCTTTTGTCTAACCAAAAAGATAAAGCTGTCGATCTTTTTTTAGATCTATTAAAAGAAGATGATGGTACACTTGAAGCGCATTTAACATTAGGTAACTTATTTCGCTCTCGAGGCGAAGTTGATAGGGCGATACGTATTCACCAAGCACTGTTAGACAGCGCATCATTAACCTTTGAACAACAACTATTAGCCATTCAACAATTAGGCCGAGATTATATGGTTGCAGGTTTTTACGACCGTGCCGAAAAGATGTTTTTACAATTAATAGATGAAGAAGACTTTCAACAACATGCATTACAACAACTTATCATCATATATCAGTCAACCAGTGAATGGATAAATGCCATTAACACAGCAACTAAACTAGTGAAACTTGGCAATGAAAAATACAGAACTGATATTGCACAATTTTATTGTGAACTCGCCTCACAAGCTATGACCAATAATGAACTAGACAAAGCAAATAACCTACTACAAAAATCAGCAACGGCAGATGCAACATGTGCTCGGACTTCACTCATGCTGGGTCGCGTTTTTATGGCTCAAAACAAAATAGAGCAAGCTATCGAATCGTTTCAAGAAATATTACAACAAGACAAAGCCTTTATTGGCGAAGCATTACCTTTATTAAAAGAGTGCTATCTAAAACTAAATAATCAACAGCAATTTCAACAATTTTTACAATTATGTGTCGAACAAGATAGCGGTAGCGTCGCCGAATTAATGCTTGCTGATCTTATAGAAAAACAGAAAGGCTTAGATGCAGCACAACATTACATGTACCGTGAATTACTTAAACATCCTAATTTAAAAGGATTTTATCGATTAATGAACTATCATGTTGCAGATGCAGAACAAGGCAAAGCGAAAGAAAGCCTGTTGCTTTTACGTAACATGGTAGGTGAGCAAATAAAAATTGTCCCGAATTATCGATGCCAAAAATGTGGATTTACGGTCAACTCCATCTACTGGTTATGCCCTGCTTGCCGTTCGTGGTCAACCATAAAACCTGTTCGTGATTTTGAACAACATACCAATAAATAAAAAGAGATTTCTATGTTTTTAATTGACTCTCACTGTCATTTAGATAGTTTAGACTTTAGTACTAAATCCATCAAAGATGTTTTACAAGAAGCTGTAAACAACGATGTTAAACATTGCTTAAGTGTAGCAACAACATTATCGGGCTATGAATCGATGAAACATCAACTTACCCCTTATAAACATCAATGCTCTTTTTCGTGTGGGATTCATCCGCTTAATTTAGACGATGAAAAGTATGATGCCGATCGTTTTCAAAGCTTAGCGCAAGAAGATAACGTCATAGCACTAGGCGAAACAGGTCTTGATTACTACTATCAACAAGATAATTTAGAACAGCAACAAGAAAATTTTAAAGAGCATATTCGATTAGGTCGCAAATTAAATAAACCAATTATTGTCCATACCCGTAACGCCAAACAAGACACATTAAGAATATTAAAAGACGAACACGTTCATTCTGGCGTTTTACACTGTTTTACTGAAGATATCGAAACAGCCAAACAACTCTTAGACATCGGCTTTTATATCTCATTTTCAGGAATCATCACCTTTAAAAATGCCGAAGCCCTGCGCGATGTTGCCAAATATGTACCACTTGATCGTATCTTGGTCGAAACAGATTCCCCTTACCTTGCTCCAGTACCACACAGAGGGAAAGAAAACCAACCAGCGTATGTTCGTGAAGTGGCACAATATTTATCCGCTTTAAAAGGCGTCTCATTAGAAGCGATAGCCCAAAAAACCACAGCTAACTTTTGTCGATTATTCAATCTGCAAGGAAAATTAAATGAATTATAAATTAACCATTGATTGGAATGATTTTTTAACAAATTATTGGCAAAAAAAACCAGTAATCTTACGCAAAGCATTTACTAACTTTATTGATCCCATTACACCAGATGAACTTGCAGGGTTAGCAATGGAAGAAGAAATTGATAGCCGAATTGTTTCCAATAAAGATGGCGTTTGGGATGCAAAATATGGACCATTTACTGAATATCATAACTTAGGAGAAGATCACTGGAGTTTACTTGTTCA
Source organism: Gilliamella sp. Pra-s60 (assembly GCF_009795755.1). NCBI lineage: Bacteria > Pseudomonadati > Pseudomonadota > Gammaproteobacteria > Orbales > Orbaceae > Gilliamella > Gilliamella sp. Pra-s60. The sequence continues at coordinate 215,819 of NZ_WTFA01000002.1, forward strand.
AGCGGTTGATCACTGGCATGAACAAGCTGCCACATTAGTTGAACCATTCAAATGCATACCACAATGGCAATTTGATGATTTAATGATTTCTTATGCAACACAAGGAGCAGGTGTTGGGCCTCATATTGATAATTACGATGTGTTTATTATTCAAGGCATGGGGAGCAGGCGTTGGCAAGTGGGTGATCGCAACCCAAATTATAAACAATTTAATGCACACAAAGCATTATTACATGTTGAAGATTACCAATCCATCATAGATGAAGAACTCACGACAGGCGACATTTTATACATTCCAATAGGTTGCCCTCATAATGGTATATCTATTGGTGAATCACTTAGCTATTCTGTTGGTTTTATGACACAAACATCGCAAGAACTACTTAGTAGCTTTGCCGACTATATCATCGATAACCTACCTAATGGTATTTATTATCAAGACCCGAATTTAAAACTACCTAACGATCCACACCGAGTTCAACCTTATGAACTAACAAAACTACAGGATCAAATTATCGACTTAATCAAAACACCCCAATTATTTAACGATTGGTTTGGCAAACACATTACACAATCAATGCACGAACTAAATATTGTACCTGTTGAACCACCCTACGATTACAATGAATTCGAATCACTACTAAAAAATGGTTCAAAACTACACCGAGTACCTAGCATTCGCATTCTTAAGGTAGGTGATTTTGGCTACATTCATGGTGAAAAAATTGACTTACCAATGCCTATCATCGATCTACTTTGTGAAACAGAAACATTATATTACAAGCAGTTACAAGATAAAAACGTGCTTCAAATAATGCTTGAGTTTGTTAACAAAGGTTACTGGTATTTTGCAGAAGAATGACATAACATCCCGCCGATATTAAAATCGGCGGATAAAACAGCTATTTAAGCTTTAAGTTTGGCTTTTTATGAGTTTTAAGTATATACTTTCCCCCGCTTTTATTTACCCGCCGTTTAATCACAAATTAAACATTATAAAATGAAAATTTTAAGTAACTATCTAATTTTAAAAACTAGAGGTATACATGAAAACTGAAGCAAACACAGCCCAGCAAGCTAAAAGCGAAAGTGAACAAACAACGCCATACCAAAAGAAAACACTTTTTGCTTCCACCGTAGGTTATGCACTTGATGGCATGGATATGATGATTTTAGGTGTTTGTTTTAGCCTGATTTCGACAAGCTTTAACCTAACTAAAGCAGATTTAGGCACCTTAACATCAGTGACCCTACTTGGCGCAGTATTAGGGGGCATTTTATTTGGTGTACTTGCTGATAAATATGGTCGAGTTAGAGTTTTTTCATGGACGATTTTAATATTTTCCTTTTTCACTGGACTATGCGCAATTTCACCCAACTATGAGTGCTTTTTAATATTTCGCTTTTTAAGTGGGCTTGGTCTTGGTGGCGAATTTGGTATTGGCATGACGCTAGTTTCTGAAAGTTGGCCTAAAAATAAACGTTCAAGAGCAACATCAATTGTTGCACTAGGCTTTCAAGTAGGTATTATTTTAGCCGCATTGACTGTCAATTTCATTGGTGAAATTTATGGTTGGCGCTGGGCTTTTGCCATGGGTGTATTACCCGCATTATTTGTTGCATGGACTCGTAAAGGTCTAAAAGAACCTGAAATTTGGCAAAACCTTAAAAACCAAAACAAAAATAAAATTGCCATTGGCAAATTATTTAAAAATCCCCGAACAATAGCAACAACAATAGGATTAACCATTGCTTGTGCAGTACAAAACTTCGGCTTTTATGGACTCATGGTTTGGATGCCAAACATGATTGCAACCGAACTCAAATTGCCATTTAAAAACACCATGTTTTGGACCATTTCAACCACTATTGGCATGTCATTAGGGATTTTGATTTTTGGTTGGTTATGCGACAAATTTGGCCGTCGTCCTTCTTACATTCTGTTTTTATTTGTTTCAGCCGTTTCGATTTGGTTCTATTTCCAACAAACTGATATGGTTATACTTATTATATTTGGTTCAGTGATTGGCTTTTTTGTCAATGGCATGATGGGTGGATATGGTGCGTTGCTTGCTGAGCATTACCCAACAGATGCACGATCAAGTGCTGAAAACATTATCTTCAATATAGGTCGAGGTCTTGCTGGCGTATCACAAGTGCTTATTGCCTATTTGGCCACTGTCTACTCAATTAGCTATGCATTAGCTTTATTGTCTGCCGCTTATTTATTATCGGCTGCTGCATTTGTCTTTTTAATACCTGAAACAAAAGGCAAAGCACTCGAATAAAATATCTCAAAAATAAAAAACAGGGCAACAGCCCTGTTTTTTTATATCAATTCAAACTTATTATATTAAACAATGAAAATACGGCTAAATTGTTTAATTTGTTTTAATGACAAATTAAATATGCCATATTATAGTGAGCACGAAAATAATATTGTAACTAAAATATTGTCGATATCTAAATCATTCTAAAAAAGCATTATTCATTAAAATACAATAATGCACTGATAAAACCGACTATAAAACTATAAACAAGATAAAGGTGAGTATTTATGTTGTGGAAACTATCTAACCGAGCTATAGCATTGAAAAGCTCTGCTATTCGTGAAATTTTAAAAATTACCGAACAGCCTGATGTTATTTCATTTGCTGGAGGCTTACCTTCGCCAAATACTTTTCCAGTACAAAAAATAAAAGACGCCTTCGACCATATTATTACCGCTGACGAAATGAGTGGTTCTTTACAATATGGACCAACCGAAGGTTATGCACCGCTACGCATCTGGTTAGCTGAATATTTATCTCAGCGTGATAACACTAACGTAAAACCTAACCAAATTTTGATAGTCACTGGTTCTCAACAAGCTTTAGATCTTATTGGCAAAGCACTGATAGACAAAGGAAGTAAAGTCCTAGTTGAAACCCCAACCTATTTAGGTGGATTACAATCTTTCACTCAATATGAGCCTGAGTATATTTCGCTAGAAGGTGATGAACAAGGCATTATTCCTGAAAAACTTGATGACAAAACGGCAGCCGATGCCAATTTTATGTATGTAATCCCTAACTTTCAAAACCCGACAGGACGCCGTTTACCATTAGCACGACGCCAACAATTAGCAGAAAAAGCAATCCGCAATAACCTTGCATTGGTCGAAGACGATCCTTATGGAGAATTAGATTACCAAGGACATCGTTTACCAAGCTTATACACATTAGCGCCAGAAAACACTATTTATTTAGGTTCTTTCTCAAAAATCTTAGCCCCAGGACTACGCCTTGGGTATATCGTTGCCAATGAAAAATTAATCAACAAATTGGTACAACTAAAACAAGCAGCAGATCTACATACCCCAAGTCTAACTCAACGTATTGCTTACCATGTAATAAAAGATGGCTTTCTTGATAAGCATATTCCAACTATTCGTGAATTATACGGTCATCGTTGCCAAGCAATGTTAAATGCATTACAAAAATACATGCCAACCACAGTCACTTGGAATAAACCCGAAGGAGGCATGTTTATTTGGATTGAATTACCAAAAAATATCAATGCGACAGAACTACTTAGCGAAGCAATCCAACATAAAGTTGCTTTTGTACCGGGTGAAACCTTTTTTGCTAATGCTATTCGAACTAATTGCATGCGACTTGCTTTTGTCACAGTACCAGAAGAAAAAATTGAACAAGGCATCAAAACATTAGCTAAATTAATCGCTAACTGGTCAGATATACTAGAAGAAAGCCCAACAATAATGTAGATTCATACCAATAAAAAGGGCTCAAATAGAGCCCTTTTTATCTAAACTCGTCAAAATTGATAGATATAATCCATAAACTTTAACTTTTTCATAATCTTAAATAAAATAATACAAAATAAATATATCGTTATTTAGTATCACAATCGCTCGGTTTTACCTCAAATGACATTACTTTTTCGTTTCCAATGTAATAGTTATGACTGACACCATTTGGAAATGCGTCTCTAAACTGTTTAATTTGTGGGTTATTACCACAATAAATTTTTCTCAATGCCTTTCCTGTTTGATTTTTTGTGTCAGAGATTGATATCTCATCTTTTGAAGCATTAATAATATATTTATAATTCAGTAATTCACTAGCTTTTGCTATTTCAACTAAATCAGAGATTGATATTTCATCTTTTGAAGCACTAATAATATATTTATAATTCAGCAATTCACTATCTTTTGCTATTTCAACTAAATTAGTGTTTGCATCAACTTTAACTGGAAGCATTTTTTTAGCTTCATTAATAATGGTATCTTGTAAAATAGCAAGATCAGTATTTTTTGAAGAATCACCAACTACTTGGTTGGCATCAGATTTCGAGTTATCACAACCGAAAAGAGCTAAACTCATCAAAATTGCAACTACTGCTAGTTTTAAACCTTTCATTGATATTCCTTTTTATTAAAGTTACCAATTTCATTTTTACCAATTATTTAAAATACAGGCATTATCATTGTAAAATTTTTGAAAACAAATAGGTATAAAAATTGTCATATTTTACATATTAAACAAAAAATCAATAAAAAGGGCTCAAACAGAGCCCTTTTTATCTAAACTCGTCAAAATTGATAGATATAATCCATAAATTTTAACTTTTTCATAATGTTAAACAAAATAATGCAAAATAAATATACCGTTATTTAGTATCACAATCACTCGGTTTTAACTCAAATGACATTATTTTTTCGTCTCCAATGTAATAGTTATGACTAACACCATTTGGAAATGCGTCTCTAAACTGTTTAAGTTGTGGGTTATTACCACAATAAACTTTTTTCAATGCCTCTCCTGTTTGATTTTTTGTGTCAGAGATTGATATCTCATCTTTTGAAGCATTAATAATATATTTATAACTCAGTAATTCACTATCTTTTGCTATTTCAACTAAATTAGTTTTTGCATCAACTTTAACTGGAAGCATTTTTTTAGCTTCATTAATAATAGTATCTTGTAAAAGAGTAAGATCAGTACTTTTTGAAGAATCACCAACTGATTTGTTGGCATCGGATTTTGAGTTATCACAACCAAAAAGAGCTAAGCTCATCAAAATTGCGACTACTGCGGCTGGTTTTAAACCTTTCATCAATATTCCTTTTTATTAAGTTACTAATTTTATTTTTGCCAATTATTCAGGCATTAGCATTGTAAAATAGTTGAAAGAAAATAGGTATAAAAATTGTCATATTTTACATTTTTAAACAAAAATAAATAATAAATAAAAAGGGCTTTAATAAGCCCTTTTATTACTAATGAGTTTTAACTATTTATACTTATTGAATCTAATCAAACCATATTTAATCATTATCATCACAATCAGTCGGTTTTACATCCACTGAAAAAACTTTATCGTCATTGATGTAATAATTATGATTAGCACCTCTAGGGAATACTAATCTTAGCGTCTTCATACTAGCATCATCACCACAATAAAACGCAACTAATTTATTTTGTAAATTTTTTTGATTAGTTTCAGCTAGCAATGCATCTTTAGTAATATTATTCACAACATATTTATAATTAATTGCATTACTCTCTGTTGATACATCAACCAAAGTCATACTCGAATCAATAGTTGCAGGCAATTTTGTTTTAATCGCCTTGATCATCAAACCTTGAGCAACACCATAATTACCTTCTTTAATCTTATTAAGCATATCTTCTTTTTCCGATTTTGTTTGTTCATACAAATCTTTAGCCTTATCACTAACGGCTGAACTTACTTGCTTAACTTGATCGCCAATTTTTGAGCCTAATTGACTTGCTTTATCGCCAATTTCAGAGCTTAATTGACTCGCTTTTTCGCTAATTTGAGATCCTACTTGATTAGCCTTGTCATTTATTTCTGAACTTGTCTGCTCGGCTTGCTGCTTGATATCATCAGTTTTTGATTTTGAATTATCACAATTAACTAAAAAAAACCCTAATACTACTAAAGAGATTACTTTAAAAAGTTTCATATTATTCCCCTTCTATTTTTAATTTATATTGGCTATAGTGATTTGGATTCGCAATAACCTATTGATTTTAAAAATTGATTACCTATAAATCAGCTGTAAAAGCACATAAAAAGCACTTTTACAGTGACCGTTATCTATTAGCTAATTACTTAATTAGTTAATATGCATACCACCAGTAACACCATACGTTTCGCCTGTTGTATAGCTTGACTCTTCTGATGCTAAATGCACATAAACACCAGCAAGCTCAACAGGTTGACCTGCTCGTTGTAATGGGGTTTGTTTACCAAATTCAGGAATCACATCACTTGGTTGACCACCACAAATTTGTAGTGGAGTCCAAACTGGTCCTGGCGCCACGCTATTTACACGGATACCTTTATGCGCTAATTGTTTAGCTAAACCACGAGTAAACGCAATAATAGCCGTCTTAGTTGAAGCATAATCTAATAAATTACCACTAGGTTGATAAGCCTGAACTGACGAAGTAGTAATAATAGTCGAACCGGGTTTTAAATATCCTAAAGCTGCTTTAGTCATCCAAAAAAGCGAGAACACATTCACTTCAAACGTTTTTTTAATTTGCTCTGTGGTAAGGTCCATAATATTTTCGACTGCAGTTTGTTTACCGGCAACTAACGTCAAATTATCTAACCCACCTAATTTATCATGAGCTTCATCAACTAATTTTTTACAAAACGCCTCATCACTTAAATCACCGGGAATTAACACCACTTTACGCCCAGCGGCCTCAATAACTTTAGCAACTTCTTCCGCGTCTTTTTGTTCAACAGGAAGATAATTGATAGCCACATCAGCGCCTTCTTTAGCATAAGCAATCGCTGCTGCACGTCCAATGCCTGAATCGCCGCCAGTCACAAGCATTTTACGCCCTTCTAAACGATTATGTCCTTGATAGCTCTTTTCGCCACAATCAGGAATTGGGGTCATTTCACACTGTAAAGCTGGTGCAACCTGTTTTTGTTTTGGAAACTTGTCATGATGATATTTGGTAAGTGGATTATAGATTTTTTGTTTACGCATAATATGCTCCTAAGTTAATCTATATTTTTTATAAAACCTTAATATAATTTAAATAAAATCAATTAAGACTCACAAAATCCTATGTGTACTCATATCAATGTTAAAAATACTTAATCAACTCAATAAATTATATAGTTTAAGATTGGGACTTTTTTAAAGACTTTTGCTTTTAAAACTGAATTTTGCTACTTGGTAACACCTTCTAAATTTTCAAAAAAATTAAAAATAAGGACTAAAAATTCATTAAAGCTGGCTTTGAGTGGGCTTGGTGAGAACGGTGAAAATAGTCATATCAAAGCCATGATCGTTGTATAATTTTGTACTGGATTTAGTGTAGCAAATTAAAATTAACTAAGCTAGATATAGCGCATTAACAAAAAAGATCAATTAACTTTGCAATCTGTTGATTTTAATTCAATTATAATGATTTCTTTATTATTAATATCGTAGTGATAGTTAATACCATCCGGAAAATCATTTTTTAGTGTTCTCATCTCATCACTATTTTCACAATACGTCTTAAGCAATTTTTGACGAATAGCATCAATTGTTGTTGGTAATAATAGAGCTTGTTCAGGTGTATTTCGAACACTATAAGTATAATTAATTGTATTATGATCTTTTTCTACCCCAACTAACGTAGTGAGCTCATCAATATCAATCGGTAACGCTTTTTTTATTGGTTCAATCACTTCATTTTGAGTATCGCTAAGCTCGCTGTTTTTTGAATCTGTATTGGACGCACTTTGTGAAGGGCTTTTAGCGTTATCACAGCTGATTAAAGCTAGATTTAAAAGTGCAAAAAGAATTAGTTGCAATATTTTCATACTGATATCTCATTTTTAATGGTTTAGATATACGATATTTCTTAATATTACTCATGTTTACTATTTATACACCACATCATCAAAAACACCAAAACAAAGCATCAAAGATGATGTTTTTTTATACTACAACAAAAAAATCGCCAAACCTTTTCAACAGATTATTGATACACATGACAAAAACGTCAAAAAACGGTTGCACTTTTTTTAAAAACGAGTATTTTGTTAAGAATAGTTTTTAAAAATGACAAAAAGTTAATTATATAACATTATGAAATTTTCACTCAAAATCGTCCTCATCAACATTATTGTCAGCGTGGTCATTATTCCAGCGCGGGGGCGTTTTTTGAATTAAAAATATGTTCATACATAGATCAAAAACCCCCGCCCTCAAAAAGCGGGGGTTTTTTTATGAACCTTATTTTTTATGAAAAATAAATGGGCAAAATAAGTGAGGAATCAATGTTAGGAACACAGTGGATAGTAAAAACTTTAAAAGAGAAAGGCGTAACTACCGTTTTTGGATATCCTGGCGGACAAATTATGCCACTATATGATGCGCTTTATGATGGTGGTATTGAGCATGTACTGTGTCGCCACGAACAAGGTGCAGCCATGGCAGCCATAGGCTATGCCCGAGCAACAGGAAAAACAGGTGTCTGCATTGCAACCTCTGGCCCTGGTGCAACAAACATCATCACAGGTCTTGCCGATGCCTTAATTGATTCAGTACCGATTGTTGCCATAACAGGACAAGTTCCCACCAACCTTATTGGTACTGACGCCTTTCAAGAAGTAGATGTTTTAGGATTATCACTTGCTTGCACCAAACACAGTTACTTAATTGATGAGGCTAAAGACTTACCCAACACCTTAGAACAGGCCTTTGACTTAGCCAATTCAGGCAGGCCGGGACCAATATTAATTGACATCCCCAAAGACATACAGCTTGCAAACCTAGAGTACCAAAACTATTTATCGCCATCCTTAACCAAAACTTCTCAACAAGATAACTCTCAATTATATCCAATCTTGCCTGATGATATAAACCAAGCCAAACAAATGATCGCCCGAGCTAAAAAACCAATCCTTTACATTGGTGGTGGTGTTGGACTTTCTGGAGCAATAGCCGAACTAAGACAATTCATGGCACTAACAAACATCCCAAGTGTATCAACACTAAAAGGACTTGGCGTAGCCGATCTTAATAACCCTTATTATTTAGGACTAATTGGCATGCACGGCGCCAAAGCAGCTAATTTAGCAGTGCAAGAGTGCGATCTACTAATTGCGTTAGGGGTGCGATTTGATGACAGAGTAACGGGCAATCTTAACGAATTTGCACGACATGCTAAAGTGCTTCATGTTGATATTGACCAAGCCGAAATCAACAAATTACGCCAAAGCCATTTAGGATTGCAAGGTGACATAAAACACGTGTTACCCTTGCTAAATCAAACTGTATCAATAAATGCATGGCATCAAAGGATTGATGAATTAAAAGCACAGCATCCAACCCGTTATGATCACCCAGGCGAAGCCATTTATGCACCAGCATTATTAAAAACCCTATCAGAGCGTAAATCGGCCGATGCAGTTATTACAACCGATGTTGGACAACACCAAATGTGGACAGCCCAGCACATGCGCTTTACCCACCCACAAAACTTTATCACATCAAGTGGGCTTGGCACTATGGGATTTGGTTTACCTGCTGCCGTTGGTGCACAAATGGCAAGACCGAATGACTGCGTTATCTGTGTATCGGGCGATGGTTCATTCATGATGAATGTTCAAGAACTCACCACCATCAAACGCAAACAGCTACCAATAAAAATTGTATTAATTGATAACCAACGCTTAGGCATGGTTCGCCAATGGCAAGAGCTATTTTTTAACGAAAGATACAGCGAAACAAACCTATCTGATAATCCCGATTTTTTAACGCTAGCCAAAGCGTTTGACATACCGGGGCAAACCATCAGCAAAAAGTCACAAATAAACGGTGCGCTTGACAACATGTTCAATTCCAAAGGTGCTTACCTTTTACATGTATGCATAGACGAATTAGAAAACGTATGGCCACTTGTACCACCTGGTGCGGCCAACGAAAACATGTTAGACAAAAGTGGCAAGGAGTAAGCAATGAACCAACAAACGCAACATCAATTAACCATAAAAGCGAATGACGCCTTAGGAACACTTGAACGAATATTGCGTGTAATCCGCCATCGAGGTGGACACATCGAATCAATGCAAATGCAAACATTCGAAAACAACACAATAACAATGACGCTACACTTAACGACCGAAAGATCACTATCAACATTACAAAACCAAGTCGCAAAATTAGAAGATGTCATTACAGTTGAATAAAAGATTAACCAAATTAATAAATAACTTAACAGTTAAACAAACACAAGTTCAGAGTATAATGCTTAACCATTAAAGCAAAATACTTACAGCAAAAAATGCTTATCAAATAAAAAATAAAGAGGAAAACAAAAATGGGTTCTACAGCAAAATCGGATTATATTTGGTTTAATGGCGAAATGGTTCCATGGGCAGATGCCAAAGTACATGTTATGTCGCACGCCTTACATTATGGAACTTCAGTATTTGAAGGGGTACGTTGTTATGACACCCATAAAGGCCCTGCTATTTTTCGCCATAAAGAACACGCACAACGACTATTAAACTCAGCCAAAATTTATCGTTTTCCTGTTCCTTATTCGCTTGAAGAAATTATGGAAGCAACTCGCCAAACCATCAAAAAAAATAATTTAAAAAGTGCTTATATCCGCCCACTTGTTTTTGTTGGTGATGTAGGCATGGGAGTCAACCCACCAGCAGGTTATCAAACCGATGTCATGATTGCCGCATTCCCATGGGGTGCCTATCTTGGCGAAGAAGCATTAGACCAAGGTATTGATGCAATGGTCTCATCGTGGCATCGTGTCGCATCAAACACCATTCCCGCAGCAGCTAAAGCGGGCGGTAACTATTTATCGTCATTACTAATTGGATCTGAAGCACGAGCAAATGGTTTCCAAGAAGGTATCGCATTAGATGTGCATGGTCACCTATCAGAAGGCGCAGGCGAAAACCTATTCATCATAAAAGATAGCATTTTATATACCCCAGTGCTATCGTCTTCAGCGCTACCGGGTATTACACGTGATGCAGTATTAACATTAGCACGAGACATTGGCATAGAAGTGCGTGAACAAACACTATCTCGTGAATCACTTTATTTAGCCGACGAAGTGTTTATGACAGGCACCGCAGCCGAAATCACCCCCGTACGCAGTGTTGACCGCATTCAAGTGGGTATTGGTCGTTGCGGCCCAATCACCAAACAAATACAACAAACATTTTTTGGCTTATTTAGTGGTAAAACCGAAGACAAATACGGTTGGTTAGATCCAATTAAATAAAAATCACTCCCACCAACTAATTTGGTGGGAATTTTTTAAACATCGAATTAGCTATATTGATTTATTATCGAGACAAAATAAAATCGTATGCATAATAAAAACTTGGGAGCAAAAAATGCCTAAATATCGTTCAGCAACCTCGGTCGAAGGCCGAAACATGGCTGGCGCCCGTGCATTATGGCGTGCAACAGGCGTTAAAAATGAAGACTTTGGTAAACCCATCATTGCGGTGGTTAACTCATTTACACAATTCGTACCAGGGCATGTCCATCTAAAAGACATTGGTCAACTGGTTGCAAAACAAATTGAAGCATCAGGTGGTATTGCCAAAGAATTCAACACAATCGCCGTTGATGACGGCATCGCCATGGGGCATGGTGGTATGCTCTATTCATTACCATCGCGCGAACTTATTGCCGATTCGGTTGAATATATGGTTAACGCACATTGTGCCGATGCAATGATCTGCATCTCGAACTGCGACAAAATCACTCCCGGCATGTTAATGGCATCACTTCGTTTAAATATTCCCACCATTTTTGTTTCTGGTGGACCAATGGAAGCGGGCAAAACCAAACTTTCAGATCAAATTATAAAATTAGATCTGGTCGATGCCATGATCCAAAGTGCTAACCCAAATGTCAGCGACGAAGACAGCAAAGCAATCGAAGAATCAGCCTGCCCAACTTGTGGCTCTTGCTCAGGCATGTTTACCGCTAACTCCATGAACTGCTTAACTGAAGCCTTAGGCCTATCCCTACCCGGCAACGGCTCATTAGTTGCCACACACAAACAGCGTGAACAACTCTTTTTACAAGCAGCAAAACGCATTGTTGAAATTACCAAACGCTATTACGAACATGATGATGAATCTTACCTACCACGCGCTATCGCAACTAAAGCCGCATATGAAAACGCCATGTCACTCGATATTGCCATGGGGGGATCGACCAATACCGTTTTACATCTGCTAGCAACAGCACAAGAGGGTGAAATCGATTTTACTATGTCAGATATCGACAAATTATCCCGCAAAGTCCCACACCTATGCAAAGTGGCGCCAAGTACTGCAAAATATCATATGGAAGATGTACACCGTGCTGGTGGCGTGGTATCAATCATGTCTGAATTAGACAAAGCAGGCCTACTCAATCGTAATGTTCACAACGTACTCGGTTTATCATTACAAGAAACCTTTACTAAATACGACATCAAACAAACTAACGACGAAACCGTCAAAAAAATGTACCGTAGTGGCCCAGCCGGCATTCGCACTACCAAAGCATTTTCACAAGACTGCTATTGGGACACACTTGACGATGACCGTCAAGAGGGGTGTATTCGTGATATAGCCCATGCCTATAGTCAAGATGGTGGACTTGCCACACTCTATGGTAACGTAGCACTGGATGGAGCAATTGTTAAAACTGCAGGCGTTGCTGCTGAAAATCTCATTTTCCGAGGCCCGGCCAAAGTATTTGAAAGCCAAGAAGATGCTGTCGATGCCATTTTAGGTGGAAAAATAATAGCAGGCGATGTAGTTGTCATTATTTACGAAGGACCAAAAGGTGGACCGGGCATGCAAGAAATGCTCTACCCAACCAGCTATCTAAAATCAATGGGACTTGGCAAAGCTTGTGCCCTTATTACTGATGGACGATTTTCAGGAGGATCATCGGGCTTATCAATCGGACACATCTCACCAGAAGCAGCAAGTGGTGGAGTTATAGGGCTAGTTCGTGATGGTGATATAATCGATATTGATATTCCAAATCGAAAACTCGTACTAGATGTCCCTAATGATGAACTTGAACGCCGCCGAGTCGCCGAACTTGCCCGTGGTGACAAAGCCTTTACGCCTCACCACCGCAACCGCCAAGTCTCTTATGCACTTAAAGCTTACGCTAGCTTAGCAACCAGCGCAGACAAAGGGGCAGTTCGTGATAAAAGCAAACTTGGAGGTTAATGTGAAACAACAAAACACACAATTCACAGGCGCCGACTACTTAAAAGCAACACTTTGCAGTGCCGTTTATGACGTGGCCGAAGTCACTCCACTTGAAAAGATGGAAAAAATCTCAACAAGATTAAACAATCAAATTTTTGTCAAACGCGAAGACCGCCAACTCGTCCACAGTTTCAAAATCCGTGGCGCACAAGCCATGATAGCAAGCCTAAGTGAAGATGAACGCAAATGCGGTGTTATTGCCGCATCAGCAGGCAACCATGCGCAGGGCGTTGCTTTTTCGGCGTCTAAATTAGGCATCAGTTCTTTAATTGTTATGCCGCTAACAACCGCCGACATCAAAGTCGAAGCAGTAAAAAGCTTCGGCGGTGAAGTACTTTTGTACGGAGCCAATTTTGACGAAGCCAAAGCCAAAGCCATGGCGCTTGCCAAAGAACAAAAACGCATTTTTATTCCACCCTTTGACCACCCACTTGTCATTGCAGGACAAGGCAGTATTGCGATGGAATTATTACAACAAAATGCCAAACTCGACCGCATCTTTGTACCCGTCGGTGGTGGAGGGCTTGCTGCTGGCGTTGCGGTATTAATCAAACAAATCATGCCATCAATCAAAGTTATTGCGGTCGAACCTAAAGATTCCGCTTGCTTAAAAGCGGCGTTAGATGCCGGCCACCCTGTTGATTTAGATCGTGTTGGACTTTTTGCCGAAGGTGTCGCCGTTAAACGAATTGGAGACGAAACATTCAGGCTTTGCCAACAATATATCGACGATATCATCACCGTCAGTAGCGACGAAATTTGTGCAGCAGTAAAAGACCTATTTGACGATGTACGTGCCATAGCTGAACCCTCTGGCGCAGTTGCCTTAGCAGGGCTAAAAAAATACGTAGAGCACCACAACATCAGCGGCGAAAATCTTGCCCACATATTATCGGGGGCAAATTTAAATTTCCACAACTTACGTTATGTATCAGAACGTTGCGAACTTGGCGAAAAGCGTGAAGCACTCTTTGCAGTCACCATTCCCGAAAAGAAAGGCAGTTTTTTAAAATTCTGCCAACTCCTTGGCAGACGCTCAGTGACCGAATTTAACTACCGCTACCACGACGACAAGTCCGCCTATATTTTTGTCGGCATCAAAATTGCGCAAAGCAACGAAAAAGACGACATCATGCAAGAACTCACCGCCGCAGGCTACCCTGTTGTGGATCTGACCGAAGATGAAATGGCAAAACTGCATGTTCGTTACATGATTGGCGGCAAACCGTGCAAATCGCTTCAAGAACAAGTGTACAGTTTTGAATTTCCTGAATCACAAGGCGCTTTGCTTAAATTCTTGCAAACATTAGGGACAAATTGGAATATTTCGATGTTCCATTACCGTAGCCATGGGACTGATTATGGTAGAGTGCTTGCTGCGTTTGAAATTGGCGAAAGTGATAGTAGTGAATTTAATCAGCATTTGAAAGCTTTGGGGTATGGTTTTCATAACGAAACGCAAAATCCATCACTTGGGTTGTTTTTGACAAATCAGGGGGCGTAATGTTGTTTTTTTGTTAAAAAACAACAAGAAAAAACATCAATAAAATCAACACCTTTCCTGACCAATTTTTTCATCAAAATGATGTTTTTTTGTTGGTGCATAGAATGGGGTTGGTACGGTGGTTTTGGACGTTTTGACCTTTGGTGAACAAAATGGCTACAGTGCCCACGTCCGAGTCAGGGAATTAAAGCAAATTCCCTGACAACCCACGCTTTGGCTGCAGAATGTGGCCTTCGGCTACGCTACTCGTATCATCCTGATACTCGCCTCTACGAGGCCACCTTCGCTGTGCTCAGGTGTTCAAATTTGTTCCAGACAAATTTGTCAAGCGCGCCACAAACTCGCCAAACATTCCTGTTTGGCGTGCTAACCTCGCTCTGTTGTCGCCACATTCTGACGCCTGAATAAAACAGATAACATAGCCGATTGCTTTTTAATTATGTGATTAACTTTATTTTTTATTGCCGCCTATACGGCGTTAAGGAAGAGGCGTTGAATTTAGAAATAAATTTAACATTTCTAAACCGCCTATACGGCGTTAAGGTAGAACTCAAGATTTGATAAATCTTGTTATATAAAGATAAACAACAATTTTGACTTTGAAAACCCTTTTTTTAAACTATTTTCTAATATTTTGATTTTATTGAATTTTAAATTATCGTAAAAAAAAGGGTTTGGAGAGGTTTATATTCAAAAAAACGGATAGAAAAAACTTTAATAAAATCAGAACCTTTCCTGACCACTTTTTTGCGGTTAAGTGTTGTTATCCAGAGTGTACTTTTATTAGTTTTGCGGGTTTGTTAGTTGTTGGTATTTAACGCTAGTTATGCAAGTGGTTGATTTTGCTTAAAAAGAGCTAAATAAAAACTTCAATAAAATCAATACCTTTCCTGACCATTTTTTTGCGGTTAAGTGTTGTTATCCAGAGTGTACTTTTATTAGTTTTGCGGGTTTGTTAGTTGTTGGTATTTAACGCTAGTTATGCAAGTGGTTGATTTTGCTTAAAAAGAGTTAAATAAAAACTTCAATAAAATCAATACCTTTCCTGACCACTTTTTTGGGGTTTTTGCATTGCTTTTTAACACAAAAACAACTCACAAAAAAGACCTAAGGTTATGTTGTTGTCTTGTTTCGGCGTCGGACAAATTTGTCTGGAACAAATTTGAACACCTGAGCACAGCGAAGGTGGCCTCGTAGAGGCGAGTATCAGGATGATACGAGTAATTCCACAAACGGTGCGTTAAGACCGAGCGACGGCGGAGGGTTAGCCGTAGTAGCCAAAGCGTGGGTTGTCAGGGAATTCGCTTTAATTCCCTGACTCGGACGTTGTCACTGTAGCTATTTTGTTCACCAAAGGTCAAAACGTCCGAAACCTTGCCGTACTAAAAATAGACCACCGCTTTAAAGCGCCACAACGCAACCCTAAGGGAAACGCCCCAACTTACGCGGGGGCTTTATTCTTTGTTATATTATCCCCTCAGGCACCATAATCGCCCCCCGCGCCCTAAGGATTAAGAAATAAACACTAAGAACTAAGGCGTGGTGCAAAGGGCACTGAAGTAGCGGCCGGTGGAGTGCTTGAGGACGCGACCTGTTTTCGATTGGACTGCTAACCGCTGGATATCAAATTCGTCACGCGTCCAGTACTCGCCCCTGAAGCCTACACCGTAGTTGGCCATGGAGCCCCACTCCGTGAAAAATCCTGCCCCTATGTGACGCTTGTAATAATTATTAGATGAGCTAGGGTTCGCATTGGTTAAATCCCTTACCCTTGACAATATATAACCCAAACTATTACACCATGCTCTTTGAGCTGGAACATAATCCAAATCACTACGAGCGACGAACCACCGCTTTAACTCAAACCCATATTTTACCAACTCATTACCTGCACTGTCTCTACCTATCAACTCAAACGTCTGCGGCAAAGATGGACGTGTAAGTGAACGTGGATTACTTGAGCCTGTTTGACTACTATCAGCCCTAGGACCATGCAACGTTACCCGTGCTACCTGTTTCCCTTTATCATCACTAGGAATCCAATAATTATTAGCCTCTACCACCGATACTGTAGCTGTTATTTCACCACGTGTGACCGAAGACCATGTCAATTGACTGGCTTCTATACCACCAATAAGTAAATCAAAATATAATCCATTTGCTCCCGTAGTAGGAAAGTTCCTGCCGTAAGATGATGGACTCGTTGACTGAACTAAAAAGCCCCTCTTAGGATTCCATATGTTAGATGGGCCTGCATAGAGGGATTTATCATCAGAAACGATGCCAGTTGTTCCACCATACAACAAGTTCGGCCTGGCCGAACAAATAATGGGCTGTGATGAATTCGGATTAATATAATAATCCACCGTCGCGCCACTAAAACTACTACTCCTTGGTACGCCATACTGCGTGCTTAATGTGCCACCTGAGCTTGTTAAAGTTACCTTATAAGGAGCTTTACATATACTTAATGCATCAGTACGATTAACCATTCTATCGTCTCTATCCCTAAACGCTACCGATATACTCCCCGATGCCGTTACCTGTCCATCGCCATCATCATCTCCCCATTTCCCTTGGCTAATTAGATTATTTAAGCTAGTAGAGGTTGCTCCCGACGGTATCACCGTATGAATATCATTAAAAGTGAAATTTCCACTAGGTAACCTTATCGGATTTGTAGCACTCGATGTGTTAGTTGATGGTGTGATAACTATACCATTTGGCAACTCGATTGCCAAAAAGGTGTCCGTATTCGTTGCCTTGGTCCGCCCCCCATCAAACGTTAAATACGGCGCACTCCCCTCGATAGCCCTTGAGGTATAAGCCGATAACGCCTCTGTATCCTGCGTATATGACAATAACAACAATGGCGCAAAAAACAGTGCCGATTTTGATAATAATGGTGATTTAAATAGTAACGGCGGTTTGAATAGCAATGGCGGTTTGAATAGCAATGGCGGTTTGAATAGCAATGGCGGTTTTAATAACCACTTGGATATCGGCGATAATTTTGCCAAAAATATGGCCGATGACGGCGTCGATTTCGCTACGCGAAATGACTTCGGTGATGAAAATAACTGTGGCGCCCTATTTTGGCCACTGTGCGAATCAATAAGATTTAGGGCATAGGTTTGGCAGGCCAGATGCCAGATGCCAGATGCCAACCATGGTAATGCATTTTTATTCCCTTGTCAAGTAATTTATTGTTTTATTTGAATTTTTATATCCGTTCGCCCAATTAATAAGCGATTCCTTGCCTAAAAAAGCCTAAAAATTATAGCTTGGTGGTGAATAATCTGCCACTTTTTTTGTTAATTTATTGTAAAGAATTGTTATGGTGCGGGATGCGGTATTTTGATGTTAAGTAAAAGTAATCACTTTTCTAAAAGATTTTTACCCCAAAATAAGGTCTTTTTATACGTTATCATCACCGTTATTTTTGAAATATATGCTATAATGTCGCTTTATTTTTTAACCATAGAGAGTTTATTTTGCAGCAGTCGTTACAAGATTTTATTATTGATAAGATTGATGATCTAAAAGGCAAAGATATTGTTACCCTTGATGTTCGTGGTAAGTCGAGCATTACTGATTACATGATTATTTGTACGGGCACTTCAAACCGTCATGTTTCGTCTATTGCCAATCATTTACTTGATGAAGCTAAAAAACAAGGGCATTTAGTATTAGGTAGTGAAGGAAAAACTGATGCTGATTGGGTTGTGGTTGATATGGATTCGGTGATTGTGCATATTATGCAAGAAGAGAGCCGTCAGCTTTACGAACTGGAAAAACTTTGGAGTTAATGGCGTGAAAATTCAGCTTATTGCTGTTGGCACTAAAATGCCAAGTTGGGTTACAACAGCTTTTGATGATTATTGTGCTCGCTTTCCTAAAGATATGCCGTTAGAGCTTGTTGAGATCCCTGCCGGTAAGCGTACTAAAAATGCCGATATTGTACGAATTTTAGATAAAGAAGGCGAGTTGATGTTAAGTGCCTGCGGTAAAAGTAATCGTATTGTGACACTCGATATTCCCGGTAAACCTTATACAACCCATAATTTAGCTGAACAATTAGAACGTTGGAAAGCCGACGGGCGAGATGTGAGTTTGTTGATTGGTGGCCCTGAGGGGTTATCGCCTGCTTGTAAAGCAGCAGCCGAGCAGAGTTGGTCGCTGTCCCCGCTTACGCTTCCTCACCCTTTAGTGCGCGTGATTGTGGCCGAGAGCCTTTATCGTGCATGGAGTTTAACGACTAATCACCCTTATCATCGTGAATAATAATAACCTAAGGTAATCAAAATAGAATGAGCGCAATAATTTTAGATTTGCAAATTGCTACCGAAGATAACCAAAATCTGCCAACCGAAGCGCAAATTTTACAATGGTTAGGGGTTATTTTGCCGCAATTTGTGGATAATGCTGAACTCACTATTCGTATTGTTGATGAGCAAGAAAGTCAGCAATTAAATAATACTTATCGTCATAAAGATAAGCCAACCAATGTATTATCTTTTCCATTTGAGTCCCCCATTGAAATTGATGTTCCTTTGCTTGGCGATTTGGTGATTTGTCAGCAAGTGGTTGAAGCTGAAGCTACTGAGCAACATAAATCATTAACTTCGCACTGGGCACATATGATTGTGCATGGTTGTTTGCATCTATTAGGCTATGATCATATCCTTGACGACGAGGCTGAAGAAATGGAAAATATCGAAATTGATATTATGCAACAGTTGGGGTTTGAAGATCCTTATCAACCCATTGACGAGTAAAATGCATGATAAACCGTTTGGTTTTATGTTATTTTGTAAGCGCTTTTAGTAAGTAGATTAAGTAAACTAAGCATAAAATAGATATTACATTAATAATAAAGTAAGAAAGGAAAAGAACAAATGAGTGATGATAATCACCGGAGACCTAAAAAAGGGTTTGCATTATGGTTAAGTCAGTTATTTCATTCAGAACCAAAAGATAAAGAAGAACTGATCGAAGTGATCCGCGAAGCCGAAGAAAATGAGCTTATCGATCCCGATACGCTTGATATGATCGAAGGCGTTATGGATATTGCCGAGCAACGTATTCGCGATATTATGATCCCCCGCTCTCAAATTGTTACCATTAAAGACAATTATTCGCTTGATCAATGTTTAGATATTATTTCTGAACATGGGCATTCCCGTTATCCGGTTATTAGTGAAGATCGCGATCATATTGAAGGGATTTTATTGGCAAAGGATCTGTTGATTTTTATTCGCCAAGGTGTCGATAACTTTGATTTGAAAAAAATCCTTAGACCAACCGTTGTTGTGCCTGAAAGTAAACGTGTTGATCATATGCTAAAAGAGTTTCGTATGCAGCGTTATCATATGGCAATGGCTATTGATGAGTTTGGTGGTGTGTCGGGTCTTGTGACTATCGAAGACATTTTAGAACTGATCGTTGGCGATATTGAAGATGAATATGATGAAGTTGAAGATCGTGATATCCGTCGCTTGTCCCCTTCGGTTTATACTGTTCGAGCACTTACACCCGTTGAAGATTTTAATGAAATCTTTGCCACTGATTTTAGCGATGACGAAATGGACACCATTGGCGGGCTAGTGATGCAACATTTTGGTCGTTTACCTTTACGCGGTGAGAGTATTACAATTGATGGTTATCAATTTAAAGTAACCATTGCCGATAGAAGGCGTATTATTCAACTGCATGTAACAATTCCTGATGGTGCAAAAGTACCTAATTTAGAGTTACCAGAAAATGCTTAAACCAATTTTATTAAGCTTGTTTTTAGGTAGTATAGCGGTTTTTAGCTATGCCCCTTTTCATCTTTGGCCTTTAGCCTTTGTGTCGTTTGCTGGGCTGTTATGGCTTATAGCTGATAAATCTAAAAAACAAGCCGTGATACTTGGATTAAGTTGGGGAATTGGCTACTTTTTGGCTGGCGTTCACTGGGTTTATATTAGTATTAAACAGTATGGGGAATTACCGCCTTTTGTTGCCATAATTATTTTGGGACTTTTAGTTTTGTATTTGTCGCTCTATCCAATGCTATTTGCTTTTTTGTTAAGAGTGACAAATCGATTTGCTACACCATTTTCGTTTAAACAGCTTGTGCTTGTCGCACCGATTGTTTGGCAAGTTACCGAGTTTTTACGTGGCTATATTTTGACAGGTTTTGCTTGGTTGCAATTAGGTTATAGTCAGCTTGATAGTCCTTTGCGTGCTTACTTTTCTGTCGTTGGGATTGATGGTGTTAATTTGATTTTAACGGTGTTATGTGGCTTGTTAGTTTATGGTATAAAAACCGCCACTGCAAAAATACCTAAAAGGCACGTTTTTGGTGCATTTATTGCACTGGTTGCGATCTTTTTTGCACCAATTTCATTCAAGAATGTTGATTGGACAACCGTCGATAATAGCCGTTCGGCTAATTTTGCTTTAATTCAAGGAAATATTTCACAGTCAATTCGTTGGACAAGAGAACAGCTGAATAATACCTTACAGACCTATGCCAAACTAACTTTAGATAATCTTGAAGAAAATAAGATTATTATATGGTCAGAAGCTAGCATTACCGATTACGAAATTAATCAGCAGTCTTTTTTACAACATTTGGATAATGAAGCCAGAGCCCATAATGCTGAAATCGCTGTTGGTATTATTGATTATCGATTTGGTGAGGATGGTTATCAATCCAATGGTGATATCTATAATACGCTATTAGTATTGGGCGAAAAGGAACCCTATCAATACCCAACAATAAATCGTTATCAAAAACACCATTTAGTGCCTTTTGGTGAATTTACACCACTAGAGTCAGTACTTGAGCCGATTGCTGAATTACTTAATATTCCTATGTCATCAATGAGGTCTGGCCAAGCAAAACAACCACAATTAGTTATAAAAGGCTTTAAATTTACACCCGCTATTTGTTATGAAATTATTTTGTCGGATTTAATGCGACAAAAATTTACCCCTGATAGTGATTTTTTATTGACGGTGTCCAATGATGCGTGGTTTGGTGATAGTATTGGTCCTAAACAGCATTTACAAATGGCACAAGCTAGAGCGCTTGAGTTTGGTCGGCCTTTAATTCGTAGTACTAATACAGGTATTACGGCAATTATTGATCAGCATGGTAATATTGTTAAACAATTGCCTCAATTTAAAACAGATGTTTTATCGACTTCTGTTTCGCCAACAACTGGATTAACGCCTTATGCAAGATGGGGGAATGTTCCTTACTTTGTTATTATGGCATTTATGCTTATCTCACTTTGTATAAAAAGACGTTCATAATTTATGATACTGGCATAATTTTTGCTTAAATATAATTAGGTTTAAGAAGTTTTGGTGTGATTAATCATTGGCAAAAACACGCTAATTATTGATTACATCTAGCTCCGTGATAGATAAATAAAACAGTAAAAAGTACTTTTATGCAAAAAAATAAGTTATAATATACGGCCTTTGTAAAAATATTAAAATTATTTAATATGATACAAACTAAACAGTAGGAGATGAGTATGAACAAAAAGACAAAATTAACCAAATTAGTGCTATCATTTGCAATGTTAGGCTTAATGACTGGTTCAGCTGTTGCAGAAGAGCTAAGCGGTACATTAGCCAAAATTAAAGATACAGGTGTTATTGTTGTTGGTCATCGAGAATCTTCGATTCCATTTTCCTATTATGGTGAAAAACAAGAAGTTATTGGTTATTCACAAGATTATTCTAATTTAATTGTCGATGCAGTTAAAAAAGAACTAAATTTACCAAACCTTCAAGTAAAATATTTACCAGTCACCTCTAAGACTCGTATTCAATTACTTAACAACTATACTTATGATTTTGAATGTGGTTCAACCACAAATAACCTTGAACGTCAAAAAACAGTTGATTTTTCAGACAGTATTTTTATTGTCGGTACTCGATTCTTAGTCAAAGCAGATAGCAATATCAATAGCATTGAAGACTTAAAAGGCAAAAATGTGGTAACAACCGCTGGCACAACGTCAGAAATCCGTTTAAATCAAATCAATAATAAAGATAACTTAGGTATTCGTATTATTACACCAAAAGATCATGGCGATGCATTCAATGCGCTTGAAACAGGCCGTGCCGTGGCATTTTTAATGGATGATGCACTACTTGCCGGTGAGCGTTCCCGAGCAATTAATCCTGCGGAATGGAAAATTGTTGGTGAACCGCTTTCTTATGAATCTTATGGCTGTATGTTAAGAAAAGGCGATACTCAATTTAAACAATTAATGGATAAAACTATTGCTGATGCACAAAAATCAGGGAAGGCATTAGAATCATATAACAAATGGTTTACTCAACCTGTTCCACCAAAAGGTGCAAATATGGGTCTTGAAATTTCACCCAAAATGGTTGAGCTATTTGCTAACCCTAATGATAAAGCATTAGATTAATACTTTTCTTATCTTTCTAATCCAATGTACTAAGTGCTTTGTTTTTAGCATTTAGTACATAATCTAATTTAGTGAATTAAATATATTATGAGTTTTAATTGGACACTATTTTTTCAACCCACTCCTTATGGTAATGGGATTTATTTAAACTGGCTTTTAGACGGTGTTATCGTCACAGCTTCATTAGCTTTTACTGCATGGATCATTGCTTTTGTACTAGGATCGCTTGTTGGGATATGTAGAACATTAGACAATAAATTTTTAAACAACTTTGCAGCAAGCTATATTCAGCTATTTCGTAACATTCCATTACTTGTGCAAATGTTTTTGTGGTATATGATTCTACCTGTAATGTTAAGTGGTCGTGTAAAAGTTTGGTTTATATCTGATTTATCGCCCAATGTAAGCGCATTTATTACTGCTGCAATAGCACTAGGCTTATTTACTTCAGCACGTATCGCTGAACAAGTAAGAACCGGTATTCAAACGTTACCAAAAGGTCAACGCTATGCTGCTATTGCTCTTGGTTTAACGAATCGACAAGCTTATATGTATGTTTTATTACCAAATGCTTATCGACGTATTATTCCACCATTAACATCAGAAATGACTAATATTATTAAAAACTCATCGGTTGCTTCAACAATTGGGTTAATTGATTTGATTGGTCAAATCGATCGTATCAATGAGTCAACTAATAGCATTATTGAAATATTGTTGGGTGTGACGATTGCCTTTATGCTGATTAATTATTTGGTAATTACTGTGATGCGAATTGTTGAAAAATACACTCGCTTACCTAACATGAGTCATGGAGGATAATATGCAGCTTATTGATAGGATAATTGATAGTATTACAAATACGCAATTATTTAATTGGATTGCCAATATACCTTCATTAGTATTAGATAATTATGAATTACTATTAAGTGGATTATGGCTAACAACTAAAATCACGTTTATCGCAGTGGCTTTTGGCATTGTTTGGGGAACCGTACTGGCGTTAATGCGCTTATCTAACATTAAAATATTAAATATTTTTGCGAAAAGTTATGTTACTTTATTTCGCTCAATACCTCTTTTATTAGTGTTGCTATGGTTCTATTTAGCACTACCACAAGTGATTAAATATGTATTTAACTTACCACCTTATGCAGATGTACGTATGGCATCAGCGATGATTGCTTTTGCACTATTTGAAGCTGCCTATTATTCTGAAATCATTCGTGCGGGTATCAATGCTGTTGCAAAAGGACAATACCACGCTGCTTATGCACTAGGAATGACTAAAAGCCAAGCAATGCGTTTAATTATTTTACCGCAAGCGTTTAGATCAATGGTGCCATTATTATTAACCCAAGGTATTATCTTATTTCAAGATACGTCTTTAGTTTATGTTATGGGGTTAATGGATTTATTTGGCGCAAGTGTAACTCAAATTGGGGGCACCCAAGGCGGTACAGATAAATATTCAATGATTATTTTTGCAGCAGCAAGTTATTTTGTAATTTGTTTTACTGCTTCATGTTTAGTTAATTATTTTAAAAAAGGGATAAATCGATGATCTCCTTAGAAAATATATCAAAATGGTATGGACAATTTCAGGTATTAAAAAACTGCACCACGCGAGTTGGTAAAGGCGAAGTTGTTGTTGTGTGTGGTCCTTCAGGTTCAGGGAAATCAACACTGATAAAAACCGTAAATGCTTTAGAGCCTATTCAAAAAGGTAAAATTGTTATTAATGGTACAGAAATTACTAACAAGTCAACGAATTTAGCAAAATTACGTTCTAAAGTGGGTATGGTGTTTCAACACTTTGAGCTATTTCCTCATTTAACAATTTTGAAAAATCTAACACTCGCTCAAATTAAAGTGTTAGGCCGTTCGGATAAAGAAGCGGGTGAAAAGGCCCTTAACCTTTTAGAGCGTGTTGGTTTACTTGCCCATGCAAATAAATACCCTGCTCAGCTTTCTGGTGGTCAACAACAACGTGTAGCAATCGCTCGCGCACTGTGTATGGATCCGATTGTTATGTTGTTTGACGAACCAACTTCAGCACTCGACCCTGAAATGGTTAACGAAGTGTTAGATGTGATGGTTGAGCTCGCTTATGAAGGCATGACAATGATGGTGGTTACTCATGAGATGGGCTTTGCTCGTAAAGTTGCTCATCGAGTGATCTTTATGGATGCGGGTGAAATCATTGAAGATACGTCAAAAGAACAATTCTTCACTAATCCACAATCCGATCGTGCTAAAGACTTTTTAGCTAAGATCATCCACTAATAAAATAACAGGGCATAACTGCCCTGTTTTTATTTGCTAAGCTTTAGTATTAATTATTATTCTGTAATAAATTCACCAAACCACTATGCCTTTCAGTTTGACTTTTGACTGCTTGTAATAAAATCGGTTCAGTGGCATAAATAGAAACCGTTTTCTTAGCACGAGTAATGGCGGTATAAAGCAATGAACGATTTAGCAATGGCGAATAATCAGTTGGCAGAATAATATTGACATGATCAAACTCTGAACCTTGCGATTTATGGATAGTCATAGCATACGCTGTTTCATGCTCAGGTAATCGAAATGGTGAAAATCCTTTAATCGAACCGTCAGCAAAAGGGAAATATACTCGCAATTTTGAACTGTCATGCTCAGCCATTAATGTAATGCCAATATCGCCATTATAAAGCCCTAATGAAGTGCTATTGCGCAAAATCATAATCGGTCGCCCTACATACCATGTTTCTTTGTTTTTTAATTGAATCAACTTATTTTTGGCTAATAGTAATTCAATTTGTTTATTTAAACCTTCTACGCCAAAATGACCTTCTCTTACTGCGCAAAGTAATCGGTATTCGGCAAATTTGGCTAAAACTAATGCGATATCGTTAGTTCCATTTTGTTTAATAACAGTTAAATAATGTTTATAGTGATGAATGCTATCATGTAAAACGTCTTCATAAACCTGCTGAGATGATAGCGGATGATAGCGGATATCCTCTAGCGACTCATTATCTGTTAATAATTTTTTAACGGCATTTAAGCGCCCTTCTTTCACAGCATTAGCTAACAAACCAATGCCTGATGACTCGTTAAAACGGTAACTCTTTTGTAATAAGCAAATACTGTCAGTAATTGTTGCTGTTTGTTCGCAAGAAGGCACATTATAACCAGTTAATTGGCTTAGCTCTTTTGCACGAGGTTGACTATAACCTTGAGTAATAAAAGTACAAAGGTCACCAAATACAGCTCCAGCTTCAACGGATGAAAGCTGATCTTTATCACCAAGCAGAATTAAACGTGCTGAAACGGGTAACGCTTCTATTACTCTTGCCATCATATTTAAATCAACCATTGAGGCTTCATCAATAACTAACACATCAATATGTAATAGATTATTTTTGTTGTGTGTAAATGAGCTATTATCGGCTTTTGCCCCCAATAAACGGTGTAAAGTGATCGCCTCGGCCTTTAGGTTTAATGATGTAAAATTGAGTTGTTCTATTGTTCGACTCAGTGATTCTGTTAACCTTGATGCCGCTTTGCCGGTTGGTGCTGCCGTTACAATTCGAGCATTAGGAGTGGTTAATAAAATTCCTGCTAAAATCTTAGCAACAGTGGTTGTTTTACCTGTTCCCGGTCCGCCCGAAATAATTGCCACTTTGCGTGTTAATGCCGCTGCAACAGCTACTTTTTGCCAATCAATTTGAGATTGCTGCTGAGTAAAAAGCTGATTCAGTATAGTGTTTAAATCAGAATAATCAGTGGGTTGTTCATTAAAAGTCGTATGATTGAAATATTGTGCGACATTCTTTTCGTCCAACCACATTCGTTGAAAGTAGAGTTTATTTTCAATAAATACAAGAGGCGACAAGTTTGTGCCATCGCTCACAACCTGACTATGGCGTGCTTGTTCAAGCGTGAAGATCCAATCTTGTTCGTTTGGTGACGCTAAAGCTAACCAAAGTGATGCATCTATAGTTGGAGTGGTTAGGCATGACAGATCAAGACAAACGTGTCCTGCTCTAACCTCTTTACTTAGCGATAAAACCAAAAAACTAAAACGTTTCGCAGTAATATCATCACTTAACATCGCTTTATTCGTCAAAAACGTTGCCAAATGAATATCTAGCAAACTAATTTGGCTATCTTGTTTAAATTGGTTTAACCACTCGTTTAACATATTCTATTTCTGTTATTCACTTACTTATAAGCCAATTATATCGTTAACTTTGTCTTTTGGATAAGTCAGTTTAAAACTTAAATTAAGATTTTTATTTTCGTTTGGATTTAACTTAAATTTCCATAGTAATTCACCCGTTTCTTTATTATAGGTTGCACCGTCATATTTAGCGTCATCAAGTGAAACAGATTTATTGACTATAATTGGTAATTGATCATAAACAATAATATCAATAGGTAATGTTTTGGCATTTTTTACATCAATGGTGTAAGCATATTTTTGTGAAATATCATTACCAAATAACGAAGGTTTTGATGTTTCATTAACATTACGATTACGAGCAATAAAGATATTTTTATCTTTTCCTAAAGAGATATCTAACGTCTCTTTTAGATTTTTAGTGGTAATAAAACTTTCACCAACATAATTACCATTAAAAAAGACCGTCGACTTTCCTGGTAAAAGGTTAAGTCTATCCCAATCAGTAACTTGTGCCTGTAAGTATACACTGCTATCTAATTTAGGCGTAGCTGTATAATGGTATTGTGCTTCCACTTCTTTATTTTGTAGTGTAAGAATATTACTTTGAGTATTTGATTTTATTGTATAAGGTAATTTAACCTCAAAACGCGTATTAATTCCTAATGTATTGGTTCGCGTATTATCATTAGGAGTTACAGACTTTGATTTTTTGGCGCTCATATCATCATATGAGGAAAAGAAAAAGCCCCCTTTTTCAGAATAGACATCAATACGCCAAGGGTATAAATTAGGTGCCGTTATACCATCACTAGGGTTTGAAGTTGCTAAACTAAAATCAACATTTTGCCAATCTAAACCACTATTTTGATAAATATCCGCTTTATAAGTTAACTGTAACGGTGAATTGATATCAGCAACACGCACATCATAAATCGGTGTCCAACCAGCCTTATTAGTCACATAGGACAAGTTAACTGGCAGTGTAATATCTTTATCAGAATAAACTTTTACAATAATTGCATTTTTTGTGTTTTCTGCCGATGCTTTTTGTTTATCAATCTTATTTTTACATTGTACTATCTGCTCATCTATCTGATCGATTTGTTTTTGTAGTTTATTTTGTTCGTTCAGTACTGTAACTAAATTAGTTTTAATAAAATTTAGTGCATTTTGCATTCCATTTAAATCATCATTGGCTCCTTTAACTAACAAATCTAAACGATTTCCTTGCAAAAGAGTAACTTGTTCTGATACTGCTTTTAATTGAATTTCGACTGTATCGTGTTTTTCTTGTAACTTTTGTAATTCGTCAAGTAAAGATTGAATTTCTTGGTTTTCTTTACTGTCATCAATATAGTTATTATTGAATGTTGTTGATAATACTTTCACATTAGCATTATTACCAAATCCGACATTGATTGAATTAGCCTTAACGTCATTGGCAATTCCAGTCAATAAAATTTCATTTTCACCTTTAGTCAACGATACTGTTGATTGTCCTTGCAATTCTGCACCTTGTAAAAATAGCGTTACTTTATTAAGTGTTACATTACTATTTGCAAAAACACTGCTAGAAGCAAATGCAATTAAAAAAGCTAATTTTTGAATTTTCATACCATTCCTTTTAAATAAATTATTCAAATTAAAAATTTGAATATAAATAACTTATATCTCAGTTAAAAAATAATCTTATTTCATATTATTAATAATAAATAAGTATTCACTATTTTAAGATTAATTTCTATAAAATTTAATAAATTGATATAAAAACAAATTATTTTTGTTTAGGATATTGAACAAAAATAAAATTTAATATATATTTTGTTAAAAATAGAAAACAAAAAAAATAAGGAGACTTTCATGAGTAGCTTTAGTTATTTAAAGAAAACAATCAAACGAAAAAATTTGTCACTACAAACTGTGGCTGATGCATGTCAAATGACTAAAGGTTATTTAAGTCAGCTTATTAATGATAAAATTAAAAATCCTAGTGCCAAAAAATTACAATCACTCCATCAATATTTACAAATCGAAAAGCCTGCCAAAGACAAAAAAGTGGGCGTTATTTTTGGTAAATTTTATCCTTTACATACTGGGCATATTTACCTTATTCAACGAGCAATTAGCCAAGTGGATGAGTTGTATGTGATACTTTGTTCTGATACAACTCGAGATATGGCATTATTTGAGCAAAGCGCCATGTCTCGCCAACCAACAATTAATGACCGCATTCGCTGGTTACTACAAACCTTTAAATATCAAAAAAATATCCACATCGAATTATTAGAAGAAGACGGTATCCCTGCTTATCCTAATGGTTGGCATGAATGGAGTGAACGCGTCAAAAAATTGTTTCAAGAAAAAGGCATAAATCCTGATAGCGTTTACTCAAGCGAACCACAGGATGTTGCGATGTATAAAGATTTATTTAATTTAAACACCGTGCTCATTGATCCCAACCGCCAATTTATGCAAGTCAGCGGTACACAAATTCGTCAAGCTCCGCTCCAAAACTGGCAATATATTCCAACAGAAGTTAGACCATTTTTTGTTAGAACGGTGGCTATTTTAGGCGGTGAATCAAGTGGTAAATCAACCTTAGTTAACAAACTCGCTAATGTATTTAATACTACCAGTGCTTGGGAATATGGACGAGATTATGTGTTTTCACATCTTGGTGGCGATGAACGTGCTTTGCAATATGCCGATTATGATAAAATCGCCTTAGGTCATGCACAATATATCGATTTTGCCATAAAACATGCCAATAAAGTTTCGTTTATTGATACCGATTTTGTGACAACTCAAGCTTTTTGTAAAAAATACGAGGGTAAAGAGCATCCTTTTTTACAAGCGATGATTAATAATTACCGGTTTGATTTAGTGATTTTATTAGGCAATAACACCCCTTGGGTAGCTGATGGTTTACGCCATTTAGGTAGCCCTAAACAACGTAAAGACTTTCAACGACTACTCATTTCGATTCTTGAAAAAAATAATATTAATTACATTCAAATCGATTCGCCCGACTATGAAGAGCGCTATTTGCGCTGTATTGAACTCGTTAACCAACTTATTAACAATGAAGAGTATTAATTATGAATAAATTAAGCGACATTATTATTTTAATCGGACGCAATAAATTCTATCCATTATTTTGTATATTATGTGTAACATTGGTATTTTTATACACTGATCCATTTACTCAATTTGATATACGCTATACGGTTTCTTACATAGGCTCTTTTTGTGGTCTAGTCTGTGTTATTTTATTAGCAAAGCGTAAAAACATGGGTAATGTATTAGGCATGTTTGCTGGCGTTGCAGAATGTTCTGCTAATATTCTTGGCGGCAATATTGGTGCAGGATTACCATCAATTTACTATTTTTGTTCACATATCTATGGTTTACTTACATGGAAAAAGAACATGGATAATGATAAAAACGTTAAAGTCCGTTCACTAAGTGAAACTAGCTTTTTATATACTCTCATCTTTCTGATTGTTGCAGCTTTTATTAATATTTATCTAACTGATAAAATTGGCGCACCGAATACAACTTACCAACTTGTTATTAATTGTTTCATCTTTGGATTAGGTATGGTTGCTCAGTTATTACTGATGATGAGATACTCTTTTAACTGGTATTTATGGGTAATCTTAAATGTATTGGTCATTGTTTTAAATATCTATACCAACAATATTATTATCACAACACAATACTTAATTTACCTATTTAATGCTATTTATGGAATTTGTGAATGGAAGCGTTCTGCACAAAAAGAATAACTATCTAAAATTTTGTAGAAATTTTTAAAAAAATTACGTTTAAATATAAAAAAATAGAAAATAAAGCACTTATTTTCTATTTTTTATTTATGATGAAAAGTCATTATTCTATATCGCCTTTAACCAAAGGCACAAATATTACCTCGCCCATATTTTTAGCTACAAAACTATCGCCATTACGCTCAATTAATTGCAGGACCTGTTTATGTTCGCCGACAGGAATCACTAATCGACCTTTATCGGCTAACTGT
The DNA here is from genome assembly GCF_009795755.1 of Gilliamella sp. Pra-s60. Classification (NCBI taxonomy): domain Bacteria; kingdom Pseudomonadati; phylum Pseudomonadota; class Gammaproteobacteria; order Orbales; family Orbaceae; genus Gilliamella; species Gilliamella sp. Pra-s60. The sequence goes on from NZ_WTFA01000002.1 coordinate 247,279, forward strand.
TCTAGCAAGCGTTGTGGCACCTCAGATGCAGCAGCGGTAACAATAATGCCATCAAATGGTCCACGCTCAGGCCAACCTAACCAACCATCGCCATGACGCGTTGCAATGTTATGAATATCAAGTTGTTTTAAACGGCGCTTAGTATTCCATTGTAGGCTTTTTATTCGTTCTACCGAACAGACATTTTCAACTAATTTAGCTAAAACGGCAGTTTGATATCCAGATCCTGTGCCGATTTCAAGCACTTTGGAGTGAGGTTCTAATCTTAATAGCTCTGTCATCTTTGCCACAATATAAGGTTGGGAAATAGTCTGACCACTGCCAATTGGTAGCGGACGATTATCGTAGGCTTGATGCGAAAGTGCTTCGTCAACAAAATGTTCTCGAGGAACAGAGGCAATAGCATTTAAAACACGCTCATCTTTTATGCCTTGTTGACGCAAAGATTTAATTAGGGATTGCATTTTTAAACTTTGCATTTGGGCTACTCATTTTCTATTATTAATTCACGAATCACACTTGTTGCATAGCAACCGGATGACAAATAAAATTCAAGCTCAATAGTACAACAATCTAGCCATTGCCAATTAAGCTGATGTGCTCGTAACAATATTGACCGCCTTGCTGTTTCTATTCGCTCTTTTTTAAACAGATCATTAAATTCAGACCAATTTTCTAGACATTTTTTCTCAAACTCTAACGCTTTACATAATGTACCAAGTGGTGAATCACCTATCATAGGGGCTGTAATATTAAGTTCACCGCTATCTAAGCGCTGTTGTAACAGTATTAATTCATCATTCTGTGCAACAAACCAACTACTGCGCTGTGCTAATTGTAATATATCGCCATCAAGCACGGTTTGCTGTAAATTTTGAGCAATTCGTTGGCTGACAATATCATTAAAAATTGCACTCCGTGCTGCCGAAAGATAAAAACTGCGTTTTTTGCGATCTTTTACCGAAATTTCGCCTTTAGCCCAACTTATGGCTTGAGTAATATTATTTCCATCACGACCAAAACGCTGTTCGCCAAAATAATTAGGCACACCGTGTTGTTTGATTAATGCTAATTTAGAATCGATTTCGGATTGTTCACTTAAATCTCTTAAAATAATTTTAAAATAATTACCCTTTAAAGCACCAATTTTTAATTTTTTATTATGTCGAGTAACGTCTAATATTTCACAACCGGCTAAATCAAATGCCGAAAAGTCAGGTGTTTGCTGACCTGGCATATGTAAACTAAACCACTGCTGAGTTACGGCATGACGATCTTTCAACCCAGCATAACTCACTAACTTTGGTGAAATACCAACATATTTGGCCAACTGTTCTGCCACAAATAGGGTATTACAATCACGTTTTTGCAAAAAAACTAAAACATGCTCACCGTCGCCAGTTAATTCAAAACCTAAATCCTCTGTAACAATAAAATCTTCGTATTGCTGTTTATATTGTCCTGTGGTGGTTGGTTTTCCGTATAAATAATTAAGTTGTGCTAACACCTGTATTACCTATTTTAAAATTTAATCTATTTTGAGCTTCTTGGTTAATAATACAACGGCTTGGCAAGCAATGCCTTCTTTACGCCCTGTAAAGCCTAATTGTTCTGTCGTTGTTGCTTTAACGCTAATTTGATCAAAATGGACATTTAGATCTTCAGCAATATTTACTCTCATTTGATCAACATGGGGTCGCATTTTGGGTTCTTGTGCAATAATTGTAGTATCTAAATTTACTAACTCATAGCCTTTCGCCTGAACAAGGGCATACACCTCTTTCAATAATATTCGACTATCGATACCTTTATATTTTGGATCTGTATCAGGAAATAGCTTACCAATATCACCTAACGCTAACGCGCCAATCAACGCATCGGTTATGGCATGTAATACAACATCACCATCAGAATGAGCAATAAGACCATAGTGATAAGGGATCTTGACACCAGCAAGGGTTATTGGTCCCTCACCACCAAATTTATGCACATCAAAACCTTGTCCTATTCTCATACTTTTACCTATTTGGAGTTTGCTTAGTTAAATAAAAAGTTGCTAAAGCTAAATCTTCAGGGCGAGTTATTTTTATATTATCTCGACGACACTCAACCAATAAAGGATGTCCACCACAATATTCAACGGCTGAAGCTTCGTCAGTAATGGCAATACGGTCATTTAAAGCGTGTTGCAAACATGTTTTTAGTTCGCCAGCATTAAATAATTGAGGGGTTGCTGCGCCCCATAAATAAGTTCGGTCTTCAGAATAATCAATAACCGTATCATTATCTTGATAAGCACGCTTAACCGTATCACTAATACGCGTAGCTAATATGCCACCTTGTTTTTTATTTGTTACCGTTTCAATCAAGCGCGTAATATCATCATGATCAACACAAGGTCTTGCTGCATCATGAACTAACGCCCACTGTTTATCATTTAATAGTTGTAATCCTGCTAATACAGAATCAGCTCGAGTTTTACCGCCTAATGTAATTTTAATTTTATCATGCAAAGCGATCGAAAAAGTGCTAAATAGATGATCTTCAGGGCTAATTACAACAATAACTTGTGTAATTTGAGGATGTGTTAATAATTTATATAACGTATGTTCTAAAATCGTCTTTGCACCGATTTTTAGATATTGTTTGGGGATTTGGCTATTCATACGGCTACCAATTCCCGCTGCAGGCACGATAGCGATGATATCATTAAGATTATTTACGTTATGCATTATCGTTTTTTTGTATCCGAATCAATAATAATTCGATAAAAATATTCATTAGGTTTAACCATTCCTAAGTGACTGCGCGCACGCTCTTCTATTGCTTCATAACCGCGTTGTAAATCGTTAATTTCAGCAAACATTTGCTCATTACGAGCTTTTAATTTTTCATTATCAGCACGCAAATCGATTAACATATCAACATTATCTTGATAATCGTACACGTTATTTTTGCCATACCACAAAGAATATTGCAAATAACCAAGCACAGCCAATAGCAATAAAGGGAGCTTCCATCTTATCATGAGCTTAATATTATCCTTTATCTATATACATTTAACGGGTTTTGGCAAACCGGCAAGTTTAGTTGCTTGTTTAGCAGGACCGTCTGGAAATAACTTATACAAATAACGGCTATTGCCCTTTTCTACACCAAACTTTTTTTCCATCGCTTTAACTAATGCGCGTATAGCTGGCGAGGTTTTATATTCTAAATAAAAATCGCGAACAAATAAAATTACCTCCCAATGTGCATCCGTTAAATTAATTCCCTCTTTTACGGCCAATTCAGGAACCAATTCAACAGTCCAATCCTGCCAATTTTTTAAATAACCTTTATCATCGGTTTCTATCTGTTCTAACATTTTTTAAAATACGTTACTTAATTTGCATTGTATTATACTCAATTAATCAAAAACCAACACTAATTTTGATGAGGAATGCACCTTCGATTGCCTGATTTCCATAAAATTTGATGAAATTTAAAGCAAACGATAAAAAATATTAAAATAGCTATTTACAAATAAGCAAGTCTCCTTTAATATTCACAGCCATTGCGGAAGTGTGGCTGAGCGGTTGAAAGCACCGGTCTTGAAAACCGGCGAGGGGCGACCCTCCCAGAGTTCGAATCTCTGCGCTTCCGCCATCTTTCCTAAGTACATGTTAAAAAGCAATAACATAAAATAAAAATATTATTCAGTGTACCATTTAGTTTTAGATAGTATTACACAACACTATAATCTGCCATTTCTCAATTATCCTCAACATGTTAACATTTATTAAGTATTAATTACTAGCTAATCCATCCTGCTAATTTAGCAAAATTAGCAATAGTTATTTAATTTAAAGTTAATATCCTATTACTAACAAAAAACAATGTGACAAAATTCTTGCTCAAAGCAAGAGTCATAATATGAAAAGTATGACAACAGTAACACCTTTCTTATGAGATGATTATGATTAAGCGAGACCAAATTTCAAATGTGAGCTTATGAATAGTAATTAGGATATAAAAATCACTAAATTAAGTGCTTTATCAAATCGTATATTATTGGCATTAAAATTCTTTGATATCAAACGAGAGTATCTGTACAGAAGAAAAGTTGCGCCTAAAACAGAGAAATGGCGATAAATAGTCACTTATCTAGAGGTATTTAGGTCTAAATATAACCCTAAATTCCGCAAAAAAAGCGCAGTTAAAAATTTAGTTTGAGCTACTAAAGTTGAATGAAGCTTTACCGTACAAAGGTCTCAATAAAAATCAAAGTGGTTTATACATATGGTAATTTATAAGTATCTGGTTTTTTCTGGATATTTTATTAGCTCGCTTTATTTTAAAACCCCATTTTTTGAAAATTGGCATGGCCACTTTTGAAGCATCTACACTTAATTGTGAAAGCTTTTTCTGGTGGGCCAAGTCAAACACATGGTCATAGAGTTTTCTAGCTATGCCACACTTTTGAAAGTCAGGATGCACATACAGACAGTCTATGTAACCATCATCTCTAAGTTCAATAAACCCCGCAAGGCTTGAGCCAAAGATAGCCATCCAAGGCTGAGTGTTATCTAAACGTTCTAACCACTTCTGATAATCTGGTGGTGTTGAGCACCATGCTTCTTGCTGTGCTTTGCTATAAATATCGGTATCAATAGCATGAATAGACGAATGAAACAAATCGCATATTTCAGTGGCATAGAGTGAAGAGTATGGTTTTACTTCGATTTTAGATGCAACATTACCCAATTTGTTTCCTATTTTCATTATGATTTACCCTAGTAAGACTTTACACTTCAATATCGCCAACATTGACATGGCTGGCTTCCGTTTAATAGCTTCGTGAATATCCACATCAATAGCTAAGTATGGTTTGCGCCATGTTCTGCTTTTTTACTTTACATTTACCAAAAACTTTAAGAACTGTCGAGTCAATAACGAAATATCGAATAGCCCTCTCGTCTTATTGCTATATTTGGTGTAATTAGAAAGTAATGTTTTAATTGGTTTGATATAGCTTTTAAGCTTGTTTGTAACTACTGTAGTTAAAGTTTGTTTAGTATTTTCTCTTATCTTTTTAAGAAAACGTTTTGCTGCGTTTCTGTTCCTTTTTTCTTGAACTAACACATCAATCGCTTGACCATCTTGGTCAACGGCATACCACAAATAAACACGTTTACCGTTGATCTTGTAAAAGGCTTCATCCATATAAACATAATCACCATACTGTTTTATCTTTCTAATTCTTTTGGCGTAGGTTTTGCCAAATTTAATACACCAATAACAAATAGATTCATAAGTTACATAGATGCCTTTTTGCATCATAATAAGTTCAATATTACGATAGCTTAACGTGAAACAATAATAGAGCCATACGCAGTGGCTAATAATAGTAGCAGGATAACAATGTCGTTGATAGATTTTACTTGTTTTCATCTGTATGATTGTGCTAAGAATGAGTTAACTTGACAGTATCAATGAGCCATTTTTTTTAACATTATGGTGACAACTCAACCAGTAAGGCTAGCTCCAACAATAATAAAGTGATATTTTTTTAATTATTTTTTTCTTATAAGTTAACAACCACAATTAATTTCCGTTCCAGATTTAGGTTCATCACCTTCAGTAGCAAAACCATCTCTTTTCCACCCATCAATTCTTTGACATTAAACCCTAAAGCTAATAATTTCAAACAAGTTTTCGTATAAGTGTTACATCCAATTCCATCAAAAAGAAGTTAAAATAGTTAGTCAATAAATAATTTATGACACTCAAAATTTAGGTTTGACTTTGATTGAACACCATATTACTTTAATCCATAGCAGTCCAAAACAATCAATTCTAAATACCCCCCTAAAAAATAAAACCTAAGCAATAAACCATCGTGCACCGTGTGCTCTGCTATTGGCTGAAAGAGTTTTTAATTCTTAAAAAAAGAACTATTTTGATAAAAAAATCGGTCAGGAAAGGTATTGATTTTATTGAAGTTTTTTTCGATGTTTTTTAGCAAAAGCCTAAACGTCCGAAACTTGCCGTACTACAAATAGACCACCGCTTTAAACCGCCACAGCGTAATCCACTAAAACTGCCATCGACGCTTTCAGCGTCGGCGGCGGGGGGGGCGGCGCTATTGTGGCTTTGCCACAACGGCGCAACCCTAAGGGAAACGCCCCAACTTACGCGGGGGCTTTATTCTTTTTTATATTATCCCCTCAGGCACCATAATCGCCCCCGCGCCCTAAGGATTAAGAACTAAACGCTAAAAGCTAAGGTGCGGTGCAAACAGCGTAACTTCTGCCGCCGTCCTGGTAGCTGTAGAAGCCGCCGCTGGTCAAGACATCTAAATGGTTGCTACCCCTCACGTCACTCGTCCAGTAGCCGCCCTTGATGAAGCCCGCATCAGCGTAGTTGTTCATCCAACCCCACTCCGTGAAAAACCCTGCTCCTATGTGACGCTCGTAATAATTACCTGATGAGCTAGGGGCTGCGCCTAAACCGTAAAGATTTGAATTGGTTAAATCCCTTACCCTAGGCATCCCATAACCCAAACTATTACACCATGCTAATTGCTCATTATAAGATTTGCTTTGACTACTCCGATGGACGAACCACTGCTTTAACACAAATCCATAACGAACCTCATTACCACTTCTATCCCTACCAACCAACTCGAACGTCTGTGGCAAAGATGGCACGGTAATTCGACCTGGATTATCTGACCATATTTGACTTGCCCTAGGACCATGCAACGTTACCCGTGTTACATTTTTGGATTTATCCCTAATCCATTTATCAATATCAGAATTCCTTGGGTCTGAGACTGGCAACCTCCAACTCACCGTTGCGCTTATACTACCTCCTGTGTTAACCGTCCAACTTAACTGACTTCCGTCAATACCAACTATATCCAAATCAAAATACAAACCATCTGCTCCCGTTGTTGGAAAGTTCCTGTCGTAAGATGATGGACTTGTAAACACTGTTAAAAAGCCCTTAGTAGGAGACCATATGTTAGCTGGGCCTGCATAGTAGGCGGCATCCCAATAATTATCAATGCCTCTTGTTCCACCCAACAACAAATTCGGCCTGACCGAACAAATACCTGCATTATCATATGGATTAATATAATAATCCACCGTTGCGCCACTAAAACTACTACTCCTTGGGACCCCATACTGCGTACTTAATGTGCCACTTGTACTTGTTAAAGTTACCTTATAAGGAGCACTACATATACTTAATGCATCGCTACGATTAACCGTAGTACCGTTTTTATCCGTAAACGTTACCGATATACTCCCCGATGCCGTTACTCCACCTACTCCCTGTCCGTCTCCATCATCATCACCCCAATATCCCTGACTCACCAAATCATTCATCGTGATTGAACTCCGTGATGGTGGAACTATCGTCTCTATATGACTTAAGTTACTCCCCACATATGGCAACCTGATTGGATTAGTTGGTGTTGATGGGTTGGTTGACCTTGTGTATACCGTACCATCCTGCAACTTTATTGACAATAAACGGTCTGTATTCGTTAATTTTGTTACCCCACCATCAAACGTTAAATACGGCGCACTCCCCTCGATAGCCCTTGAGGTATAAGCCGTTAACGCCTCTGTATCCTGCGTATACGACAATAACAACAATGGCGCTAAGAATAATGCCGATTTTGATAATAATGGTGATTTAAATAGTAACGGCGGTTTGAGTAACCACTTGGGTATCGGTGATAATTTTGCCGAAGATGTGGTTGATGACCTGACCGAAGAGGTTCCTGAAAATGTTTCCGAAGATGCTGCTGAAGAACCTGCCGAAGACATCGCCAATAAAGACCACGATGACGGCGTCGATTTCGCTACGCGAAATGACTTCGGTGATGAAAATAACTGTGGCGCTTGTTTTTGACCACCGTGCGAATCAATAAGATTTAGGGCATAGGTTTGGCAGGCCAGATGCCAGATGCCAGATGCCAACCATGGTAATGCATTTTTATTTCCCTGTCAAGTAATTTCTTGTTTTTTCTCGATTTTTCTATCCGTTCGCTTTATTTTTGAGCGATTCCCTGCTTGAATAAGCAGGAAAATTATAACTTGATGGTGCATAATCTGCCACTTTTTTTGTTAATTTATTGTAAAGATTTGTTAGGGGGTAAGAAAGCATTGCTTTGGCTTTTTGGGGGGAGTGGCGGTTTATACGAGAATCGGTTGTGGTTTGGTGGGTGTTTTTGATAAAAACGCGATCAAAAAAACTTAAATAAAATCAATGACTTTACTGACCAATTTTTATCTGAATTTATTTTTAAATCATAATTTAATATATTGTTTTTATTGGATGGATATAAGTATAATTTACTTTAATAAGTAATGTATCTTAAATTTATAATCGATTTAATTTATAGTAGTATTCTCTTAAATCACATAGGAATAAACAATAATGAATAAGCTATTGAAATTAGTAACTGTTGTATCTTTATTTTTTACAGCAACCATCTTTGCTGCCCCAAATACAGAAGAAGTCTCTATATTTAAAAAACAGCATGAAGTTTTAAATGATGGTATTGAATATTTAACTTATTCAGCTGATATTGATGATGGTCGTTTTGTTATTATTATTGATGAAAATAAAGAAACTAAACAAGCTGTTACAAGATATATCGTTGGTAAAAAAGTATATCGATTACTTTCGGTTAATTATTGTGTTTCTGAAACGGATTTATGTGGTGATATCACTACCCTTTTAAAACCGTTAGAAGTATTAGCTGATAATTTATATGGAGCTGAAGCAGCTAAAGAATTAGTTTGGCGTATCACTTATGTTAAAAATGATGAAATAGTTTCAACTGATCAATTAGTTCCAATTCCAGAATTAGGTGATTTAAAAGACTTTGTTGGTGTTTATAGCGATGATGAAGATGAAGATGACACGAGTGTCTCTTATGATGAAAATAGTCATACAGAACAATACATGCCACATATGTTAGGCTGGAATTATGGTCCTAAAGTTAATCCATAAAAATAGCAAACCCGTTTGTTATTGCAAGTAAATGGACGACAATGCATAATTCGTTAAAGCCGTTGATCGAGTTGCCTGCCAAGACAGTGATTTTTATTCGATAAATGGCTTTATTTTTGAAAAATAAAAACTTCAATAAAATCAATACCTTTCCTGACCAATTTTTATAAGGCTTTTGTTGGATTTTATTATAAATAACGAAGTCATGTTTTATTTGGTAAATAAAAACCCTAGATTATCTAGGGTTTTGTGTGGGTTATTAGTATAACTATTTAGTTATTTGTTTTTTGCTTTATATTCTGCGTAATATTCCTCGGCCAATTTGCGCATTGATAAGCCAATTGCGGCATATTGGTATTCATTTAAATTCGCTAACGATGCTCGGGCTGATGGGTGTTGTACGGCAAATCCTTTACCTGGTAATAGCACTACACCCGCTTCGTCGGCAATTCTAAATAGCATTTCAGATGGATTTTTATTTTTTAGGATCCATTTTGCGAATTTGTCGTCATATAACTCTCGGCAAATATGCTCTAAGTCAACTAATGTGTAGTAGTCTACGCTGTTTTCATCCGTTTTATGTTGCATACCTAAATGTTGATAAAGTGATGCTGCACGGCGACGGATTAATGATTTTAATGCGTTTTTATAACTTTGATCGCTATCCATCATTTCGCATAAGGCAAATAATACCATCTGTACTTGTTGCGGAGTTGAAAGCCCTGCAGTATGGTTTAAAGCAACCGCACGACTATCAGCCACTAAACGATCGATAAATTTTAGATTTTCAGGATCAGTAACAATTGAGCTATAGCGTTTGTTTAAGATCTGTTTAGTTTTGTTTGGTAGTGCTTTAATGGTGTTGTCTATGACATTATCACGTGCCGTTGCAATAACACCTAAACGCCAACCTGTTGCTCCAAAATATTTCGAAAATGAATAAACTAAGATGGTATTTTTTGGGCATATCGCAAATAGGGATTGGAAATCATCAGCAAATGTACCATAAACATCATCAGTTAGAATAATTAATTCAGGACGTTTTTTGACAATGTCGGCTATGATTTTTAAGCTTTTATCATCAATTTTAACTGATGGTGGGTTTGATGGGTTAACAACGAAAAAGGCTTTGATTGATGGATCTTCTAATTTTCGTAGTTCTGATTCAGGATATTGCCAATTTAAGTTAGGATCAGAATTGATTAACACTTCAACAAGTTGGTAATCGTTAAGTTCAGGAATTTCAAGATAAGGCGTGAATATTGGCGCTCCAATAGCAATTTTATCGCCCTTTTCAATTAATCCGTTTTCTTTCATTGAATTAAAAATATAAGCCATGGCTGCTGTGCCACCTTCAACAGCAAAGAGGTCAATATCATCACGATCTAAATATTGAGCCCCCATTTGTTGTAAAACATAGGATTTTACGACATCTTCGCTAAAGTGTAGCATTCTATCTGGTACGGGGTAATTACACCCTAAAATACCTTCGACCATTTCTTGTAGAAAGGCATTTTCATCAAGTCCAAGTTGATCGCGAATATAAGAAAATGCTTTTCCTAAAAATGCCACGCCAGGAGTGTGATAGTTTTGGCGGACAAAATGTTCAAAGCGTCCTGTTAAACCCGCTTTGATAGGCATGCCACCAACACCTTCATTTAAATATGAAAATGACGTTTCGGATTCTTGAGTCGCAAAAACACCTAGTTGGAAAAAGGCTTGACGTGGCCATGTGGCAAGAAAGTTTGGATTACCACGACCTGCATTTAGCATAGCGCGATCAGCATGACTTTGTGCTAACTCAATTAAGCTATCTTTAAGTTCAAAAGGACTTAAATTGGCATATTTTGCATATTCTGTTTTGTTTTTCATAATTTGTATCCTTTATCATGTATATTTCAATTAAACGAAAGCAACAACCAATGGCCCTAATAATGTTAGGAAGACATTAGCAAGGGCATAGGTAATAGCGAAAGAGTTAGTTGGTGTTGAGTTGCCTGCTTTGTTAAGTACTTCACCAAAAGCAGGGTTAGCGCTACGTGCACCGGCTAAAGCACCAGCAAATACCGCGGCATTTTTATAACCAAGTACATATTTACCAAAATAAATCGCAAGTAGCATTGGCAATAACGTTACAACAACACCAATTAAAAACAAAGATAAGCCTTGTTCTTGGATAGTATGAATTGCTTGTAGTCCTGAACTTAAACCAACGACAGCAACAAAACCAGCCAAACCAAAATCTTTTAATAACTGCACAGCACCTGTTGGAATATTACCGACAGTTTGATGAAGTGAGCGATACCAACCAAATAATAAACCCGATAAAAGCGCACCACCACCAGCACCTAAAGTAATTGGAATATTGCTGACACGAATCACAATTAAGCCAATAATTAAACCAACAACAAGTCCTAACCCATGGAATATCCAATCAGTTTTATCACTTTTGGCGATCGGTGCCCCGATTTTATCAACAACACGTTTAAGGTCACCTGCGCTACCATAAACAGTGATAACATCACCAAGTTTTAAGTTAATATCGTTATTAAGTGGTAGAAGCATGCCATCACGATGTATCGCAATTAAATAGATACCGTGTTTCAATTTCATCACTTCGTCAGATGATAAAACGTCAGATAGGTTTTGCCCAACGTAACGAGTGTTACGCATTTCGACATCTTGGGTGCTCATCACAACATCCATACCTGATGCTGAGTTAATTTCTTCGCCAAGTAGATCACTCGCGCTAATCATGGCATCACGGTGACCAATAACCAGAATGATATCTTTCGATTTGAGTAAAGTTTCTGGCGTTGCTTCAATTATTTTATTGCCACGTTTGATACGTTCAATACTAATCCCGTTAATTGTCTTTTCAATATGTTCGACAGTTTGATTGATTTTATTGGTGATACGATACAAACGACCTGTAACGTCCGATAAAGCTAAATTTTGATTGCTACCTAATAAAAGTGAACCATGAAGTTGTTCGGCTTGTGCTTTCATTGCATCATCGCCAATATCACTCCCCATTATTTTAGGTAGAATGTTAACACACACAATAATGGCACCAAGCGAACCAAAGATGTAAGTAACAGCATAACCAATGGTGACATTTGCCTGCATTTTACTTAACTCCTCTGCACTTAAGCCAAGTTGACTTAATGCATCAGATGCGGTACCCATGATGGCCGATTGCGTTAATCCGCCTGCCGCTAAACCAGCAGCAAGTCCTTTGTCTAAATTAAATAACTTAGACAATATAACAACGGTGATTAACCCCGCAACAGCAATAAAGAGTGCTAAAAAGATTTCGCGTAAGGTTTTAACCCCTAGCGAACGAAAGAACTGAGGACCACTTTCAAAACCAACAGCATAAATAAAGAGAGCAAAAAGTACAGCTTTAACACCAGCGTCAATGGTTACACCAAAAACACTTAATGCAACAGCAACAAGTAATGAACCTGCAACGCCACCAAGTTGGAATTTTCCAATTCGAATAGCGCCAATTAAATACCCTAAACTTAAAGATAGAAATAAAAGAATTTCTGGTGAGTGTTTAAGCCCATCTAAAATCCATTGTGAAAGCCATTGAAACATAATAATTGTCCTTAAGCGCAATGATTTGTGATTAATGAATTTGAAAAGATATATTTGGGATTTGAATAATATTCATAAAATATTATGAATACTTTTACATATTAAACCGCAAACTAAAGAATAGATATTCAGTTTTAACGATTAATATCATTGTTAAAAAGTGACTAATTAATAACTTTGAGGTTGTCTATTTAAAATATATTTGTAATAGACTTGTTTTAAGGAAAGGTATATAAGCTCAATAAAAAATTGAGCTTATAATTTACTTATGTTGCAATTTAAAACTAAAATTAATTTAGAACTAGATATGGTAAAGCTTATTATTTCGCTTTAAAAATATTTTCCCTAATTTTAGCGTCTAGATTATTTACCCAACGATTATAGTTACGGTGAACATTGCCACGGCTATCTTTTAAATTATCGCTAACCGATACATATTTAATTGAATACCCTTTTGCTGAATAAGGAATGTCGACCACAACTTCAAATTTTCGATTATATAAAGAACCACGAATAGTGTTGCTATTAATTGATTGAAGCTTCCAAGAACCAAATGCTGCATGCCCTTTTGTTGCTGAATCTAAAATTGCTCTTTTTACTTGTTCCTTAGTTAGACCTTGTACTGGTGTGTTAAAGGTTTGTGGTTGTTGATACTTACCAGAACAACCAAATAAAAGTGAAACGAAAACAGCAGCTATGATAAATTTTAAAAACTTCATTGTTTACTCCTTGAATATTATTGATTAATTTTAATTAACGTTTTTTACATATTAACAAAGTATGACCATAACCTAGACCATCAATGTCTTTTTCAACGTGAAAACCTGCGCTGCTTAAACATTGATAAAACACTTTAGAATGGTAAAAACGGCTATTGCCATTTGCTAAACAAGTAAAATATAAAGAAGATGCATTGACACTTAATGCACCGCCTTCAAAGCTCTGTCTATCTCCAAAAAGATCCATAATACATAGGGTTGCATCATCTTTCATACTATGATGAATGAGTGTTAATATATGAGTAATTTGTTGGACACTAAAACAATCCAAAAATTGACTCATCCACCAAATATCAGCTTTATTTGGCAAGGCCTCGGCAGTTAATAAATCAACTGCAATCCCATCGATACGATCTTCAAAACCAGCTTGTTTAATATTTTGTTCCGCAACAGCGATTTGTTGAGGTAAATCCAATAACGTTACTTTTATATCCGAACAATGTTTTGCACAATACATCGCCCATTTACCCGTATTGCCACCCACATCATAAATATGTTTGGGATTTAATTGGCTTATATGCGAAAAAGCAGCCGGAAAGGAGTGATCGGAATAAAAATGGTCAAATTCAAACCAACTTTTTTTAGCTTGTTCTGGTAAAGCTTGCAACGCTGGATAAATCGTTGGCCAATCCCCGAAAACTTTTAATCCAGCAGGAGTACCGGTTTCTAATGCTTCTTGCAGATAAAACATGCTTTGATAACAAATGTCTTGAGTAAAGTTAATATTGACTGTTGTCATTTTATCATGCAATAAATAGTGACCTATTTTACCCAGAAAATAACGTGTCCCTTTTTGATAAATAACACGCATGTTCAATCCAATATCCAATAAAATTTCAATAGCATAATCAGATAAAGAAACCTCTTTAGCGATTTCATTAAAATCTGCACCATTTTTACCAACACGATCTAAACATGCCAAGATACCTTTGTTTCTCATACAAAGAACAGCTTGAAAAAAAATAGGTGAAAATGCGATTTTTTGAGCTTCTGTAATAGCATCTAACGCAGTGTAAATATCTTCATCATATCTATATTGAGTATTTTTTTGTCCTGTCAAACTATTGCCTTTCTATATTGTTTTAATGTATTGTAATAAGTAAATTTTGATATTTTTTAGTAAAAATAGCGTAAATAATAATACAAAATATCTTTAAGTAAAGAATTAACCGAATAATATATCATCAAAATGAACTTTTCTTTTTCCGTTGAAAATTGGTTTGCTTTATCTTCTGGATTGTCCAATAAAGCCGACTGGGAGTTATGGGCAACACATCTTAATCATGATTGGTGTTTACCCGTACCCAAACCAACCAAAATACCAATGATGCAAGCTCGAAGAATGAGTGTTCCATCTCGTTTGGCTGTTGAAGTTGGACTTGAATTATTGCAGGATAATCAAGTCGACTTTGCAATTTTTATTAGTCGACACGGTGAATTAGAAAGAACGTATAAAATTTTATCTGCATTGAATCAAGATAACGATATTTCACCAACAGATTTTGCCTTATCCGTACATAATACGGCCTCTGGGTTATTAACAATTATTGCTAATCAAGCAATACCAATTACTTCTCTTTCAGCACATATTGATGGGTTTCATCAAGGTTTGATTGAAGCATTATCAATGCTGCAATCTGGTAACAAAAAGGGGTTGTTAATTGATTTTGATGGTGTTGTTCCTGATATTTACCAAACGCAAGTTAAACAAGTGGTTCCCATTTATGCGGTTGGGTATATATTAACTCAAGGTAATCAAATTCATTGTCAAAACGTAGAAAAAGTAGCAACCATTTATCAAGAAAACTACCCGCAATCACTTGCTTTTTTACATGCATATTTAAATCAACAAAAACAATTTACCTTACAAGGAAAGGTACAAGATTGGCAATGGACATTAAATCTGTAACAAAAAAAAATAGTTATACTTTTAATCAATGGTGGCGCTTATTTGTTACAGCATTCGGATTTGTGTTGTTTGGTATTTACGGATTAGTTATTTTATCTATTCTATGGTTTAGTCTATTAAGATTACTAGTTTGGAATAAAAATAAAAGAAATATTATTGCCCAAAAAAGTATTAGCCTTAGTTTTAAATTATTTTTATGGATAATAAAATTTTTGGGAGTTATCGATTATCAGTTTAATGGCCTTGAAAAATTAAAACAGGATAAAGGTTGCCTGATTGTTGCTAACCACCCTTCTTTGTTGGATGTTGTGCTATTAGCTTCTGTCATGCCTCGTTGTGATTGTTTAGTTAAAGGTGCATTACTCAGAAATATTTTTGTCAGTCGCATAATTAAAACAGCAGGTTATGTTTTAAATGGGGAATCAAGCAAAATTTTGCCACAATGTCAGCAAATATTGGACAATCAGGGAAGAATATTAATATTCCCTGAAGGAACAAGAAGTGTTCCCAATCAACCAATGGTATTACAACGTGGTGCAGCAAATATTGCCTTACGTTGTCATGCCAATATTCGAATAGTCCATATTGAATGTAAACCTACTTGGTTAATTAAAGAACAAAAATGGTATGATATCCCTATTAAAAAAGCATTTTTTAACATTACCATTGGAGAAAAAATCATAATTAATGATTTTTCAGACCAAAACACTACAATTGCAGCAAGAAGATTAACAAAATATCTTACTTCGGTATTAGAAAAAACAACCGAAAATAATTAAAAAGGGAACTCAATGCAAAAACTACATAATGAAATTAAAACCATTATTATTAATACGCTAAATTTAGAAGACATCACTCCAGACGATATTGAAACCCAAGCGCCACTTTTTGGTGATGGCTTAGGGCTTGATTCTATTGACGCATTAGAGCTTGGTCTAGCTATCAAAAATCAATACGGTATCGTTTTATCGTCTGAAAGTGACGAAACCAAAAAAGCATTTTATTCAGTAGAAACATTAGCGAATTTTATTTCATCACAACAATAAGGAGCAAAACAAAATGGATAAGCAACAGATTTTTGAACAAGTCCAATCAGCATTAGTAAAACTGTTTGAATTACCGGCAGAAAACATTAAACCTGAATCAAAACTATTTGAAGAGTTAGATCTTGATAGTATTGATGCCGTTGATTTAGTTGTACACCTGCAAAAAAAGATTGGTAAAAAAGTTGATCCCGAAACGTTTAAATCAGTCAGAACAGTGCAAGATGTTGTTGACGCTGTTTATAACCTGGTGAATGATAATTAATATGGATAAAGCTAAGTTAATAATAAAAGTTATAACTAACCTATTGTTGGTTTGTTACCCTTTTATTATCTACTTATCTTTTAAATATCAATATATCAATCTTGTCATTTGGGTTTTAATGGCGTTTTTTGTTTTACGGTTTATTTCATTGCCTAATCTATTTTCGTCTATGCGTTGGTTGGCGAAAACTCTTGCCATTATGGGTACATTATTAGCAGTAAGCAGTTGGCTATTTGCCAAATATCAACTACTTCTTTATTACCCTGTAATGGTTAATGTGATCTTTTTGTTGTTGTTTAGCTACTCATTATCACAACCCCAAACAATTATCGAAAAATTTGCTAGAATGCAACACGCAGATTTACCTATTAAAGCTGTGCAATATACTCGTAAAGTTACCCTATGCTGGTGTTTATTTTTTGTCATAAATGGATCCATCGCTTTAACAACCTGTCTTATCAATGATATGTATTGGTGGACTATTTATAATGGTTTAATCAGCTATTTGCTAATGGCAATATTAATGGGGGGAGAATGGCTCATTCGTCAAAAATTACAACATTAGTGCCATTATCACAGCAGCTATCACGAGCTGAAAACGATATAATTGCGTTTAGACAACATCAGCCTTTGACAGTTAACGATCTAAAAAAACAAGTTTTTCGTATCAGCAGAGCATTGAATCAATATTCTAATCAATATTGGGCATTATCAATGCAAGACAGCTTCAATTTTGTTGCAGGGTTACTGGCACTGCTTTATTCAGGTAAAACGCCTAGATTGCTTAACCCTTCACATCAAGAGATACAGCATCACTATGATGGACTATTAACTGATAATATCAACAGCGATAAAAAATGTTTTCCAGATAAAGTAATCATTCAAATTAATCAATTAAACAATACGGCATTAGTTGACGACTATCTGTATTTAAATACTGGGTTTAAGCAACAAATTTTGACATTGTTTACATCAGGATCAACAGGGTTACCAAAACCAATCAATAAATCAGTGTCACAACTTGAAAAAGAAATTCAGATCTTAATTGATAATTGGGGGACATTTTCTAATGATCTGTTTGTAGCATCGGTTTCACATGAACATATGTATGGTTTAACATTTAAAATTATGTTATCCCTAAGTAATAAAATCCCTTTTGTTTGTGAAGCAGTAATTTATCAAGAGCAGTTAGCAAAATATCGACAAAACCAGATTATCTATATCACCACACCATCGATTATTAAAAATTTAGATAATAATTTACCACCAATCAAATGTGATAAAGTTATTTCGTCTGGTGGTAAATTAAGTTATGAAGAAGCACTATGTTGCCAACGAAATTTCAATGTATTACCGAATGAAATATATGGGTCGAGTGAAACAGGTATTATTGCTACTCGCCAACAACATACCTCAACAACCCCTTGGCAATTATTTTCATCAATTCATATTGAACAAGCTCAGCAACCTTTACTAATATCACCTTTATTAGCAAAACCAGAACCATTGAACGATAAAATAAAAAAAGTGGATGAAAGACATTTTCATCTATATGGACGACAAGATAAAATTGTAAAAATTTCAGAAAATCGAGTGTCGCTTACTTATATTGAAAGAAAAATCCAACAATTTGAACAGGTTGATGAAGTTATCATTATTCCTTTAGAACAAAATAATAGAACAATACTCGGAGCAGTTATTGCTCTTTCATCATCTTATAAATCACTTTTAAAACAGTATGATTACTTAAAATTAACACAATATTTTCGACTTTTACTAAAAGATATTTTATCATTAAACGAAATACCCAAAAAATGGCGTTTTGTTGAATTTATTCCAAAAAACTCTCAAGGAAAATGTACTTACATTGAGCTAAAAGCACTATTTGATGCAAAAAAAGAAAAATAATGAATAAAAAATATGTAAATGACATAATAATTGATGTTAACGAAACAGAAGCTGATATTGAGTTTTCTGTCCCCTCTGATTTATTCTGGTTTAAAGGACATTTTCCATTTCAACCTTTATTGCCTGGCGTAGCTCAACTTAATTGGGTCATTTATTATGCTCAAAAATGCTTTGGGAAACAGTTGACTTTATCGTCTATGGACTTAGTAAAATTTCAATGTCCTGTACTACCAGAGGATCACCTTATATTACACCTAGTATGGTATAAAGAAACAAATAAACTAGAATTTAAGTACACTATTGTCTCATTAGATAATAACAAAAAGGTCGCTAGTTCAGGAAGGCTTACACTATGTCCGTGATACCATTTCCTACACCTAAAGATTACTGTTTTGTTATTCCTTGTTATAACCACAGCAAAACTTTATCTTGTGTACTAAAAAATATTGAATCGTATCGACTTGAATGCATTTTAGTCGATGATGGTAGTACAACACATGCAGCCCTAGAACTTGAACAGATTGCTTCTCAATTTCATTGGGTAACTCTAATCCGTTTAGCTGCTAACCAAGGTAAAGGTGAAGCAGTCATGATGGGGCTTAAACATGCATTAAGTATTGGCTATAAATATGCAATACAAATTGACGCAGATGGACAACATGACACGAAAACCATTTCACAGTTAATTACTCAATCAAAACGCCATCCCAATGCATTAATATCGGGTTGCCCTATATATGATAAATCAGTTCCTAAACACCGTTTAATTGCTAGATATATTACCCATTTTTGGGTATGGGTTGAAACTTTATCTTTTTCGATTAAAGATAGTATGTGTGGGCTTCGTATATATCCTCTAAAGCAATCATGTCATTTAATAAAACAGAGCCAAATTGGCAAAAGAATGGATTTTGATACAGAAATTATGGTGCGATTATACTGGCAAGGTATACCGTCAATTTTTGTTCCAACTCATGTTACTTATCCTAAAGATGGTATTTCGCATTTTAGAGCACTAAAAGATAATCTGTTAATTACACGAATGCATACTAGACTATTTTTTGGGATGTTACCTCGAATACCTTTATTAATAAAAAGAAACGTATCAGAAAATAACCAACAGTTGCATTGGTCACAAACAGAAGAAAGAAAAGGCTTATTTGGAATAAGATTAATTCTTAAACTTTATCAGCTTTTTGGAAGAAACGTAGCGCAATATATTATGTTCCCTGTTATCACTTATTTTTGGTTAACAGGTAAAAAGCAACGCCAAGCCTCAAAGTTATATTTGCAAACACTGAAGTCCTATTATGAAAAAATTCCTTTAGTAGATAAAAAACAATTAACAACTTTTCGGCACTTTCAACGTTTTGGCGATTCATTATTGGATAAATTAGCAAGTTGGCAAGGTGATATAAAACTTGATGATATTTATTCAACTAGTAAACAAAAATTTATAGATATTATCGAACAAAAACAAGGGATTATTTTGCTTTGCTCACACTTAGGCGATATTGAAATGTGCAGAGCAATAGCCGAACTTTCTCATAATGTAAAAATTAATGCGCTTGTATTCAAAAAAAACGCAGCTCGTTTTAACCAAATTCTACAGGAAGCAAATCAAGCTTCAGTAATTAATTTAATCGAAGTTGATACCTTAGGCCCTGACACTGCAATTTTGCTAAAACAAAAATTAGAATTAGGAGAATGGGTAGCTATTGTAGGAGATAGAACTTCAAATAATCCTTACCACAGATCACAAGACAACTCGATTATCTGGGCCGATTTTTTGGGTAAACCAGCGCCATTCCCTAAAGGACCATTTATTTTATCTTCAGCACTAGGCTTTCCTGTCTATTTGGTTTGGGGATTAAAACCCAATGGTCGTTTTCAAGTCTATTTAGAGCTTTTTGCAGATAAACTGATATTGCCAAGAAAAAATCGCCACTCTGAGCTTGAATTAATCATACAAAAATATGCAAATAGATTAGAACATTACTGTCTAATATCCCCTCTAGATTGGTTTAATTTTTATGATTTTTGGCAATTTAATCAACCTAAACAAATTAATTTAACTATCGATACTGAAAAACATGAAAAATAAATCAAAATACAGTGCAACTATTAAATATACTACTTCCTTTCATGATACCGATGCCATGGGAGTAGTTTGGCACGGTAATTATTTGAAATTTTTTGAAAAAGCTAGAGAGGCTTTATTTCAAAAATTTAATTATGGCTATAAAGAGATGCTCGAATCGGGTTATCTTTGGCCTATTGTTGATACACGTGTTAAATATAACGCCTCAACTATCGCAGAACAGACACTACAGATTACCGCAAAACTAGAAGAGTATGAAAATCGCATTAAAATTGGTTATACAATAGTCGACAGCAAAACAGGACAAAAAACTACCTCTGGCTATACCATTCAAGTGGCTGTATCAACTACTACTAAAAAAATGGACTTTGTCACACCATCAGTTTTCTTAGAATACTTTGGGCTAAAAAAATGAAAAAATATTTATGCTATCTCGTTACACTTTTTGTTGTTTGTTTTTCAACATGTAGTCAAGCTATCACGCTTGAAGATTTGCAAAAACAATTTAGTCAACATGCAACTGTTCGTGCTGATTTTGTACAAAATAGGTATATTAATGGTTTACCAAATCCACTTCATTCAACAGGAAAAATGATTATTTCGCAACAATTTGGACTATGGTGGCAACAACAAACACCTTTTATAATGACATTAAAAATGAATGAACAAAGGATGGAGCAACGTATTGACGATCAAAAACCACAAATCATCACTGCGGAAAGTCAACCACAACTATTTCAATTTAATCATTTACTCACAGCAATCTTTACTGCAGATAAAGAGATGTTAACCAACAATTTTGATTTAACATTATCAGAACACAATAAACAATGGACATTAGTCCTTACACCCAAATTAGCGCCGTTAAATAAAATTTTTAAACAAATTATTTTAGATGGTCAACAATACCTACAAACAGTCACCATTAACGATATGCAAAATGATAAAACTGTGATTGTATTTTCACACCATCAAACAGCAAAACTAACTAAAAATGAACAATTGTTATTCAACTAATCACCCAATACTAAAAAAATGCGCAATCGTATGGCTTATTACTGTAATTGGCCTAATTATTGGAGCTTGCTATCTTATAACACATAGCAAACTAAATAGCAGTGTTTTGTCTTTGCTTCCAAAAGAACAAATTAGTAATGTTCCAACAGAGATAATCGATGGATTTCAAAATAGATTAGATAAGCAACTGATTTTTTTAATTAAACCAGCAAAACCTGATGAAATAGCACCAGTAAAATGGTGGTATAATCAACTAAAAAAACAACCATTTATGTACCAAGTAAATGGCTTTCTTGATGAGTCCTTTCAGAAACAATGGGGACAATTTGCTTATCAATATCGTTACCAATTAATGGATGAAAAAACAGCAGAAAAAATACAATCTCATCAACAGTTAGCTTGGATACAAAGCCAACTATATTCACCTTTTAGCGGCATAAGTAGTAAAGAGTTACAAAATGACCCATTACTATTAACCCGTTCATCACAGATAAATCAATTGAGCCACGCAGGAAATTTAACCATTAAAAATAACTGGTTATCAGGGAAAGATAAACAAGGCCATACATGGTATATGATTTATGCTGAGCTTAATGGTTCATCTTTCAATATGAGTCAATCTCATCAAATTGTAGAACAAATCAAACTATTAACAGATGAACTTCAAACTATATGGCCAGGTACTGAAGTTTTAAAAAGAGGTGTACTATTTTATAGTGATAATGCCAGTATTGAAGCTCAAAATGATATTACTACCATCGGTAGTTTATCGATTATTGGTATTATTATTTTATTAATGACCATATTTCGTTCTGTCACACCAATTATCCTTTCCCTATTATCGATTTTTATCGGTATTGTCACAGGGTTAGTTGCTGTATTAACAGTATTTGGTGAAATTCATATTATAACCTTAGTGATGAGCACCAGCATTATTGGTATCGCCATTGATTACTCACTTCACTATCTAACCGAACGGTTACTACATGGTAATCAAGAATCCCCCTATATTAGCTTTAAAAAATTAATATCAACATTAGCTATCGCTTTGTGCACCAGCTTTATTGCCTATTTAATGTTATTGATCGCACCATTCCCTGGTTTAAAACAACTATCCGTTTTTGCTGTATTCGGCTTAGTTGGGGCATTTTTAACCGTAATATGTTGGTACCCTCTATTAGTCAAAAAATTACCAGTCCGCGAAAATGTGGGGATGCGTTTTTTAACTTTTTGGCTTAATGTATGGGAAAATAAAAAAATCCAATGGACAATGATATCATTTGCCTTTTTATTTATTGGGTATGGGATGATCAATTTAAAAGTCGATGATGATATCAGTAAATTGCAAACACTGCCTGCTCAGCTTCAAGCCGATGAACAAAAAATTATTAACATTACCCATCAACCAGCCGATCAAAAATGGTTTATTGTATTTGGTGATACACCCGAACAAACGCTACAACGCTTAGAAACTTTTTTACCAAAATTAGAACAAGCTAAAAAAAATGGCATATTTAACCAATATCAAACGATCAATATTCCTTCAATACAACGACAACAGCAAAATATTGCCTTAATAAAACAATATGCACCCGATATTATTGCCGCACTCCAGCAAATGAATATTGTTACAAAATTAGATAACATTAATGAAATTAAAGAATTTATAACGCCAGAATTATGGCAACAAAGTTCAATTAGCCAAGGTAGAAAACTACTTTGGTTATCATTAAAAGAGGGAAAAAGTGCTACACTAATTCCTATTAGCGGGGTCCATCTATTAGATAAAATAGCATCATTATCTGATCTTGAACACGGTGTTTATTGGCTTGATCGTCACACTGAATTTAATACCATGTTTGCGACCTATCGAATTCATTTATCACAATTAATTGCCTTAGCGGTTGTTGTTATTTGTTTAAGTTTTATTACTTTTAACTGGAAATATGGTTTAAAATCTGCTTTTAAAAGCACCTTACCAACACTGCTATCAATAGGTATTGCATTGTCGGTACATGGAATTACCAACCAAACACTCAATTTATTTTCTATGTTAGCGTTAATTTTGGTGATTGGTATTGGCATTGACTATAGTCTTTTTTTGGGTAACCCTAAAAGCCAAACACAAAGTGCATTATTAGCAGTAACTATGGCTGCACTAACAACATTATTATCCTTTGGTCTACTGATTTTTAGTCATACCAGTGCCATTATGGGCTTTGGACTTGTATTAACCAGTGGAATTTTTTCTGCTTTTTTATTTTCTCCATTAGCGATCAAATCTCACCAAAGTTTAAAACAAAAAAATAATTAAAAAAAAGGAATTATTAATGAAAAAATATTTAATGATAATAACTGTACTACTTGCCATGCTGATTTCAGCCTGTAGTAACCAATCACAAACGAAAGCATGGTTAACCAAAGGGACTCGAATAGATCTTCCGCAACCTAATTTGCAACAGCCTTATCACGATCAACAGCTATTAAAATTCAATTACAATGGTCAGGAAAACTCCTTGATTACCTTAATTGATATTGATCAAAATCAACTAAAAGTTATTGGACTTTCAGCACTTGGCATTCGTTTATTTGAAATTAACTACAATGGCAACACCATCAATACTAAACATAATATCTTTGTAAAAGAACTACCTGCACCAGAGCAAGTTTTGTCTGATATTATGTTAAGTATTTTACCGATTAAAAATTGGCAAGCAGTGCTACCTACTGGATGGCAACTTATTGATAATGAAAAGAAACGCCTTTTATTGAATGACAAACAAGAAACAATTGTTGAAATCAGCTATACAGAAAAACCATCTGAACAAATTAGAAAACCGAACCGAATAAAACACCATATCTTCAGTTATGAAATTACAATACAAAGAATGGATAAAAAATAAATGATTTATGTTGCAGCACTTGGCTCTATCAATACTTTAGGTTGCACGCAAGCTGAAATAAAGCACGCATTAACCCAACATTATCGTGCAAAACACAATTTAACTGAGTGCAATGGGTGGTTGTTACATGGTAAAAAAGCATGGTTAGGAAAAATCGATGATAATTTACCTAAGATCCCAACTCATTTATCGCAATATGCAACACGCAATAATCAGTTATTATATGCAGCTTATTTACAGATTCATACTGAAATAGAGCAAGCTATTAGACAATATGGGCATAAACGTATTGCTATTATAATGGGAACAAGTACTTCAGGAATTCATGAAGGTGATCTAAATATAAAACATTATTTACACACAAAAAATCAATCATACACATTTACCTATAATCAGCAAGAATTAGGTGATCCATCGTGCTTTTTAACAGCATTATTGGGATTAAAGGGACCTAGTTATACCATATCAACAGCATGTACTTCGAGTGCTAAAGCTGTAATCAGTGGTAAACGACTAATTGAAGCAGGTTTAGTTGATGCAGCTATTGTTGGTGGAGCCGATAGTTTAAGTAGAATGCCAATAAACGGTTTTAACGCGTTAGAATCACTTTCTGAAAGTCCTTGCATGCCTTTTGCGAAAGGACGTAGTGGCATAAATATTGGCGAAGCCAGTGCATTATTTTTGCTTACTAAAACTGAAACTAGCAACGTTGCAATCTTAGGTACTGGCGAGTCTTCTGATGCTTACCATATTTCATCACCACATCCTGAGGGGGTTGGTGCTCAAAAAGCAATGCAAATGGCACTTGATAACGCAAAATTAACACCCAACGATATTGGCTATATTAACTTACATGGAACAGCAACTATATTAAATGATATTGCTGAAAGTAAAGCCGTTCATCGGCTATTTAAACAAGATTGTCCTCCCTGTAGTTCAACCAAACACTTGACAGGACATACGTTAGGTAGTGCAGCAGTAACTGAATTAGCAATAAGTTATTTATTACTAAACCAAGATATTTATTTACCTCAACAAGATTTTTCAATATCACCATATGACAAAAGTCTTGATCCTATAAATATAGTGACACAAGACATGATATTAAAAACTCCAACTATCATGTCAAATTCTTTTGCATTTGGAGGAAGCAATGCTTCACTTATTATCGGAAAAATATAATGCAATATTATCTAGCTGAAAATTATTTACCTCATGAAAAACCAATGGTCATGATAGAACATGTTCATCAAATTGATGAACACAGTTGTATCTGTAGTGTTGATGTTAATCGACATAGTATTTTGGCTCCTTTCTTAAATGAAGATAATTCATTACCCAATTTTTATGCTATTGAACTGATGGCGCAAACCATTGGTGTTTGGAATGGTTATCATGGAATAAAAAACAACCAACCACCACGACTAGGTATGCTATTAGGGGGAAGATCAATAAAAACTACATTACCCACATTCCCTCATCATAGCCGTTTAATGATTCATGCAAATTTAGTTCTTTCTGATGCTAGATTAGCTAATTTTGATTGCCAAATAATGATTGAAAAACAATGTGTTGTTTCAGGAAAACTTAATGTTTATGAGCCAGATAACAACGAATTAGACTTTTTGTTTGGCAAAAAACGATTAGGAGAACAAAAATAATGAAACGAACAGTTCTTGTCACCGGAGCTAGTAAAGGTATTGGTAAAGCAATTGCTTATCAACTTGCGCAAGATGGTTTTACTATCGTAGTTCACTACCATAGTGATAAACAAGGAGCAGTTGATACCCAAGCTAAAATAGAACAAGCTGGTGGTAGCGCCAGGTTGATTCAATTTGATGTAAGTGATCGGTTGCAATGCCAACAAACTATAGAAACTGATATCGAGCAACATGGTGCTTATTATGGCGTTGTAAATAATGCTGGTATCATTCGTGATGGCGCATTTCCTGCTTTAACCGAACATGATTGGAACAAAGTTATTCATACCGATCTTGACAGTTTCTATAATGTGCTTCATCCGTGTGTAATGCCAATGATAGGATTACGTGATGGAGGTAGAATTATTATTATCTCATCGGTTTCAGGTATTACTGGTAATCGGGGACAAGTCAATTATAGTGCAGCAAAAGCAGGCGTTATTGGTGCAAGCAAAGCGTTAGCTCTAGAATTAGCTAAACGAAAAATTACTGTCAATTGTATTGCACCGGGATTAATTGATACTGGTATTTTAGATATGGAACCGATTGCATTACAAGAAGCAATGAAAATGATCCCTTTAAAACGAATGGGACATGTAAATGAAGTTGCAGGACTTGCGAGTTATTTAATGTCTGATATTGCTGGATATGTAACTCGTCAAGTCATTTCAATTAATGGAGGAATGGTATGACGAAAAGAGTAGTCATAACGGGAATGGGTGGTATCACCGCATTTGGAAATGATTGGATTAGAGTTCAATCTAGATTAAAAAAGTTAGAAAATGCCGTTAGGTATATGCCTGAATGGGAAGTATATGATGGATTACATACAAAATTAGGGGCGCCAATTGATAATTTTGAGTTACCAGAACATTACACTCGAAAAAAAACCCGTTCAATGGGAAGAGTCTCTTTATTATCAACAAAAGCTACCGAAATTGCTTTAGAAAAATCGGGGCTACTAGACGACCCAATATTGACTAATGGCGAAACAGGGATCGCGTTTGGTTCATCAACAGGTAGCACACAGCCAGTTGCATCCTTTGCTACCATGCTTAATGAAAAACATACAAATAATATTACAGCAACAACTTATATCCAAATGATGCCACACACAACTGCGGTAAATACTGGATTATTTTTTGGGTTAAAAGGTCGTTTAATTACCACATCTAGCGCTTGTACATCGGGTAGTCAAGCGATTGGTTACGCTTATGAAGCAATAAAATACGGTATGCAAACCGTCATGGTTGCAGGAGGAGCAGAAGAATTATGCCCTTCTGAAGCTGCTGTTTTTGACACTCTTTTTGCCACTAGTCAAAAAAATGACATGCCTAAAACATCACCCAAACCATTTGATCGCGATCGTGACGGCCTTGTTATCGGTGAAGGTGCTGGTGCCTTAATATTAGAAGAATATGAACATGCTAAAGCTCGAGGCGCAACTATCTATGGAGAAATAATTGCATTCAACACCAATTGTGATGCTAGCCACA
The DNA here is from genome assembly GCF_009795755.1 of Gilliamella sp. Pra-s60. Classification (NCBI taxonomy): domain Bacteria; kingdom Pseudomonadati; phylum Pseudomonadota; class Gammaproteobacteria; order Orbales; family Orbaceae; genus Gilliamella; species Gilliamella sp. Pra-s60. The sequence goes on from NZ_WTFA01000002.1 coordinate 275,018, forward strand.
TAACTCAACCACGGCAGGAAACAATCCAGTACTGTATTGAACAGTCATTGAGACAAGCAAATTTATCAGCAAGTGACATTGGTTATATCAGTGCACATGGTACTGCAACGGCACGTGGCGATATTGCAGAAAGCAATGCTGTTGCCAACATATATGGAAATAAAACACCGATCTCATCATTAAAAAGTTATTTTGGTCATACATTAGGCGCTTGCGGTGCATTAGAAGCTTGGTTATCAGTAGAAATGATGCATTCAGGCTGGTTTAACCCAACAATTAATCTTAATAATGTCGATCCTGAATGTGGTGATCTAGACTATATTGTTGGCACTGGTCGAAATTTAGATATTGAGTATATCCAAACCAACAATTTTGCTTTTGGTGGTATTAATACTTCTATTATTATTAAACGTATATAATAACTATAATCATTAATAACCCAATTTATAGTGCTATTATTGATATCACAAAAAAGGGCTGTCTACAGCCCTTTTTCTTGTCTAAAGAATAATCTTTCAACATTTTTTATTACATTTTTAGAAATTCTTTCTGATAGTTTTTGCTTACGTTGGTAGCTAACAGAAATAATTTTATGTGTTTCTAAGTGAGACAGAATAAAGTCATCGCTCGTACTAATTTCATCGACTAAGCCTTTGTCTTTGGCTTGTGTTGCAAACCAGTGTTCACCTGTAGCAACTTGTTCAATATCAACATTTGGTCTATACTCTTTCACAAAATCTTTAAACAGAAGATGCGTTTCTTCAAGTTCTTGTTTGAATTTTTGACGACCTTCATCCGTGTTTTCTCCAAACATTGTCAATGTGCGTTTATACTCACCTGCTGTTTGTAGCTCAATATCAACATCATGTTTTTTAAGTAAGCGATTAAAGTTAGGGATTTGCGCAACAACGCCAATTGAACCCACAATAGCAAACGGTGCTGCCACAATTTTATGTGCGGTACATGCCATCATATAACCACCACTGGCAGCAACTTTATCAACCACTGCAGTGAAAGGAATGTTACGTTGTCTAAACCGTAATAATTGCGATGCCGCAAGTCCGTAACCGTGAACCACACCACCGGGACTTTCAAGTTTAACAACAACATTGTCTTCTGGTTTAATCACGGCTAATACAGCAGTGATTTCTTGGCGTAATTCTTCAACTTCATGAGCATCCATACTGCCATTAAAAGATAATACAAACAATTTAGGTTTGACTTGTTGATTGGTTTTACTTTCTGCAGGCTTTGATGATGTATCTGACGCTATTTGCTGGTCAGAATTTTGTTGATTTTTAGCTTGTTTCTTTTTTTGTTTCGCTGCTAATTTTGCCTGTTTTTTTTCTAGCTTTTTCTGTTTTTTAAGATCTTTCATAAACAGTTTAGCTTCTAGCTCGTCCATGCTTGACATCAACATGTCATCTTTGACTTGTTCATATTCTTGGCTAATATCTTTAACTGATAAGCGCCCTGTCGCTGTTGTAGATTTTCGGCGTTGGCTTAATATAAAAATGAGCACAGCTAAAATAGCAATAACGACTGTTGTTGTTTCAGCTAAAAAAAGTGAATACTGTGAAAACCAATTCATTTAACTATTATCCTTTGATTGAATGAAATCCGTTTATTATAACAAGATAATTGTAGATTGTGCCGAAAATTAATAAAGATTAAATTGTCGCTTTATTCGGCAATTTAAATTATTTATACTAATCTCCCAATCTATTGTTAAATGAGAATAAATATGTCTTTACGCCCAATTACCGAAATCGCTAAACAATACAATATTCCAGATGAGTTTGTATTACCTTATGGCAAGCATGTCGCTAAAATCGATTTATCCATTATCAAAACCAATCAAAATAAATCTAATGGTAAACTAGTTTTAGTTACCGCTATCACACCAACACCACTTGGCGAAGGGAAAACCGTTAATACTATTGGGCTAAGTGAGGGCTTAAATTATATCGGTAAAACAGCAATTGCTTGTATTCGTCAACCAAGCCTTGGTCCGGTTTTTGGTGTTAAAGGTGGCGCTGCTGGTGGTGGGCAAGCTGAAGTATTACCGATGGAAACATTAAATTTACATTTAACCGGTGATATTCACGCAATTACTGCTGCTCATGATTTGGCATCGGCCGCATTAGATTCACGCCTTTATCATGAAGAGCGTCTAGGTGATGAATTTACCGCCCAAACAGGTTTACCTCGTTTAAATATTGATGTTAATCGCATTGTTTGGAAACGTGTGATTGACCATAATGATCGTGCACTTCGTAAAATAACCGTCGGTGTGGGTGGTGGCGTTAATGGTGTTGAACGCCAAGATGGATTTGAAATTACCGCAGCATCAGAACTCATGGCAATTTTAGCCTTAGCTTCAGATTTACACGATATGCGTGCTCGTATTGGTCGTATTATTCTTGCTTATAACACGCAAGGCGAAGCTATTACCGCAGAACAACTTGAAGTTGCTGGCGCTATGACGGTATTACTTAAAAATGCTATAAACCCTAACTTAATGCAAACCGTTGAACATACGCCTGTATTAATTCATGCTGGTCCTTTTGCTAATATTGCCCATGGTAATTCATCTGTCATTGCTGATCGTATTGCTTTACAACTTGCCGATTATGTTGTGACCGAAGCAGGATTTGGATCGGATATGGGGATGGAAAAATTCTTTAATATTAAATACCGTCAAGCTGGTATCAAAGCGTCATGTGTGGTATTGGTTGCAACGGTGCGAAGTCTAAAATCCAATAGCGGAAAGTATAATATCAAACCAGGGCAAGCTATTCCGAAAGAAATTTCAGAATCCAACGTTGAATTACTTGAGATTGGTGCAACTAATTTGGCATGGCATATTAATAATGCAAAAAGTTATGGCTTACAAGTGATCGTCGCTATTAATCGCTTTCCACACGACAGTGAGGAAGAACTAGCATTTTTACAACAATATGCAGTTAAACATGGTGCCTTTGCTTGTGAAGTAAGTGAAGTCTTTACCCAAGGCGGTAAAGGCGCTGAAAAATTAGCACAGCATGTTATTAAAGCGTGTGAAATGCCAAGTGAAATTAAATTACCTTATCCAGACAATATGCCACTCGCTGATAAAATTCAAACTATGGTAAAAAAATACGGTGCTAATAAAGCCAATTTATCGCCAAAAGCATTAGAAAACATCAAAGAAATTGAAGCATTGAAACTTGATCATCTTCCTCTTTGTATTGCTAAAACTCCAATGTCAATCAGTGCTGATGCTAACTTAAAAAATGTACCCACTAATTTTGACGTTGATATCAGTCATTTGGCTATTTCAGCTGGGGCTGGCTTTATTCGTGTTTACGCAGGAAATGTCATGACGATGCCGGGGCTTGGTACTAATCCTGCTTATAGGCATATTGATATTGACAAGGATGGTAATATTGTAGGTTTAAGTTAATGCAAGAAGTGATTATGCAAACTAAACAAGAATATAAAGCGTTTATTGATGAAGAGAACTGTATTGGTTGTGGCAAATGCATTCGTGTTTGCCCAACCGATGCTATAGTGGGCAGTAAGCAAGTATTACACACTATTTTGCCACAGCTATGCACTTCGTGCAGTAATTGTATTAATACCTGTCCAACAGACTGTATTACATTAAGCACATTAGGTACTGTATTAAGTGAATCAGAAGAGTTAGCGCTAACTGAGAAAAAACAACAGCGGTTAAATCACAACCAATTGGTGCCACCAACAATTTTGTTTCCTCGTACCACACCGGTGGCAAATAAAGCTAGCACATCGGTCGACAGGAAACAGTCTATCGCCGACGCCATTGCTAGAGTAAAAGCCAAAAAAAACCTCGCTAAATAGCGAGGTTTTCATATTAAGATAGAACTAATAATAATTAGTCTTTATTACCACTTCTAAACGCACGTTTACGATCATTTTCAGTTAAATGACGTTTACGTAAACGGATAGATAATGGTGTAACTTCCACTAATTCGTCATCATCAATAAACTCTAGTGCTTGTTCTAATGACATTTTAATTGGTGGTGAAAGTGTTGTTGCCTCATCAGTACCTGATGCTCGCATATTGGTTAATTTTTTCCCCGTTAAACAGTTAACAGTTAAATCGTTTGAACGAGTATGAATACCAATGATTTGACCTTCATACACTTCCGCACCATGACCAAGGAATAATTTACCACGATCTTGTAAACCATACAGAGCATAAGCCAATGCTTTACCAGTACCGTTTGAAATCATAACACCATTATTACGCTGACCAATTTCACCTGGACGAACATCATCATAATGACTAAATGTAGAATAAAGTAAACCAGTACCTGAAGTCATTGTCATAAATTCAGTTCTAAAACCGATAAGACCACGGCTTGGTATGACATAATCTAAACGCACACGACCTTTACCATCTGGTAACATGTTGGTTAGATCACCTTTGCGTAAACCAAGTGCTTCCATCACTGAACCTTGATGTTGTTCTTCAATATCAAGGGTAACTTGTTCGAATGGCTCTTGTTTTTTACCGTCAACTTCTCTAAAAATAACTTTAGGACGAGATACGCCTAATTCATAACCTTCGCGGCGCATATTTTCGATCAGTACTGATAAATGTAATTCACCACGGCCTGATACTCTAAAGGCGTCGGGATCTGGGGTTTCTTCAACACGCAACGCAACATTATGTACAAGTTCTTTATTTAAACGCTCAAGAATTTGGCGAGAAGTGACATATTTACCTTCTTTACCTGCAAATGGAGAGCTATTAACATTAAAAAACATGGTTACTGTTGGTTCATCAACAGTTAACGCTGGTAATGCTTCAACGCAGCTATTATCGCAAATCGTATCAGAAATACCGAGTTCGCCAAGACCTGTTAGAGCAATAATATCGCCCGCTTCGGCAACTTCGGCCTCATAACGTTGTAAACCTAAATGACCTAGTACTTGCCCTACTTTGCCTGTACGTTTGTTACCTTCACTATCGACAATAGTCACTTGTTGATTTGGTTTAACACGACCACGTTTAATTCGACCAATACCAATAACACCAACATAATTATTATAATCAAGCTGTGAAATTTGCATTTGGAATGGACCATCTAAATCAACTTTTGGTGGCTCAACATGCTTAACAATCGCTTCAAATAATGGCGTCATATCTTCAGCCATATTTTCGTGATCTTCACCAGCTATGCCCATTAAAGCAGAAGCATAAACGATAGGGAAATCTAACTGTTCATCAGTTGCTCCTAAATTAACAAATAGATCAAATACTTGATCAACTACCCAATCAGGGCGAGCTCCTGGACGGTCAACTTTATTGATAACCACAATCGGTTTTAAACCATAGGCAAAAGCTTTTTGCGTTACAAAACGGGTTTGAGGCATTGGTCCGTCCATTGCATCAACAAGTAATAGCACAGAGTCAACCATCGACATAACACGTTCAACTTCACCACCAAAATCAGCATGTCCTGGGGTGTCAACAATATTAATTCGGTAACCATTCCAATCAATCGCAGTATTTTTAGCTAAAATGGTAATACCACGCTCTTTTTCAAGCGCATTTGAATCCATTATGCGTTCATTATCATCACCACGCAGATTATCTAACGTACCTGACTGTTTTAATAACTTGTCAACCAAGGTTGTTTTACCATGGTCAACGTGAGCAATAATGGCTATATTTCTTAAATTTTCAATCACAATTAAAATCCCAATTAGGAGATAAATTCTTTAGGCGCGATATTGTACACCTTTTTAGTCGAAATGTTGATCTATATCACAAAGTTTATTAAAAAGAACTTGAGCACTTGATAAGTTTAAAAAAATTTCATGAAGCGATGAGTTTAAGTATTAAATTTTTTAGCAAACTCATCTACCTTTGCCCAATCTGTATATTCAATAATCGGTTTTGTCACATCGGTATCACCTTTACCTAGCCACATAATAAAACGGATCATATTACGATCAAACCAGTTATATTGAGGATAATAAAGAGCACCTGCAAAAACAGCGGTAAAAGTGGGTTTCCATGCTATTTTAGCTAGAAATTTTTTGGTATATAAGTTGGTTTCTGGTGTATTTTTATGTGGCTTTCTTGCTACGACATTTACACCAAAAAATCCTGACTTCATATTATTTAATTGTTGATAATGTTCATCAATAAATTTTTTCATTAATTTACTATAAAATCCATAGCGAATGGAACTTCCCAACAATACGGCATCATAGTTTGAAAGCTCGATTTTGCTATCAGCTAAAAGTTCAATAACATCGCAGTAACATTTATCGTCTAACTGTGTTTTAATACGTTGCATGATCTTAAGTGTTTGTTTTTCATGAGTTGTGTAAAGTAATAAAACCTTTTTTGTTGTATTCATAATATAAAACCTTATTTGATAATGGCTTATCATAAATCAATTTTACTTTTTTTATTATAAAAATTAACGAACTGGGGGTGATTTCATAGAAGACTTTGATTATAGTAGTTAACTTATTTAACTGGACTGGAACTGATTATGGCGATTTCACCAACAAAACTTAGTGCAATTATTTTAGCAGCAGGAAAAGGCACACGGATGTATTCCGAGCTGCCAAAAGTATTACACAAAATCGGTGGTAAGCCGATGTTACAACATGTTATTGATACCGTGCAACAACTTAATATAAATCGCACTAATATTGTTTATGGTCATGGTAAATCGCAGCTCGAAATTGCACTTAAAGATCAACATGTCGAACTTATCTATCAAGCAGAACAACTTGGCACTGGGCATGCAGTTCAACAGGCTAGCACTTATATTCAAGATGACGAAGATATTTTGATTCTTTATGGGGATACGCCATTAATTTCGGTTGAAACATTAAAAAATTTAATCGCTAGCAAAACAGAGCACGGTATTGCATTATTAACAGTAACGTTAGATGACCCAACAGGGTATGGACGAATTGAACGAAAAAATGGCAAAGTTATCGCCATTGTTGAACAGAAAGATGCCTCTCTTGAGCAACAAAAAATCAAAGAAATTAACACAGGTATTATGCTTGTTACTGGTAAATTACTCAAAGATTGGTTGTCTCGTTTAACCAATGATAATGCACAAAAAGAGTATTACTTAACGGATATCATTGCCTTTGCTTATCAAGATGGTTATAACATTAAAACATCACAACCTATACAACAATTTGAAGTTGAAGGCGTCAATAATCGCCTGCAATTGGCAACATTAGAACGACAATATCAACATCAACAAACACAAAATTTATTATTAGCAGGCGTAACATTGCTTGACCCAACTCGTTTTGACTTACGAGGATCTCTATCGCACGGTAAAGATGTTACGATTGATTGTAATGTAATTATTGAAGGCAATGTCAAATTAGGTAATAACGTATTTATTGGTGCTGGTTGTATTTTGAAAAATTGTACAATTGATGATGATTCAAGTATCCGTCCATATAGCATTATTGAAGATTCAACCATCGCTAAACAATGTACTATCGGGCCATTCGCCCGCTTACGACCGGGTTCACAACTTGATGAACAAGCTCATGTCGGCAACTTTGTTGAACTAAAAAAGACACATCTAGGCCAAGCAAGCAAAGCCGGACACTTAAGCTATCTTGGTGATAGCGAAATTGGCAATAATGTCAACATTGGTGCAGGCACCATCACCTGTAATTATGACGGTGCCAATAAATTTAAAACCATTATTGAAGATGATGTGTTTGTCGGTTCTGATACGCAATTAATAGCACCTGTAAAAGTGGGTAAAGGGGCAACTATTGCAGCAGGAACAACGGTTACCAATAATGTGAATGAGAATGAATTGGTCGTAAGCCGAGTAAAACAAAAACAACTTGCTGGTTGGAAACGACCAACAAAGTCAACTGACGAGGAATAAACTATGTGTGGTATTGTGGGTGCTATCGCCAAACGTGATGTTGCTGAAATATTATTAGAAGGTTTAAAACGATTAGAATATCGTGGTTATGACTCCGCTGGACTTGCAATTATTTCACCACAAGGTGAATTACAGCGTATTCGCCGTGTTGGTAAAGTACAAGCACTAAAAGACGCAGTTGAGCAACATCCAATAAAAGGAACTACAGGAATTGCTCATACCCGATGGGCAACCCACGGTGAACCAGTTGAACATAATGCCCATCCTCATGTATCTAGTTTTATTGCTGTTGTACACAATGGCATTATTGAAAATTTTGAACCACTACGTGAGAAATTGATCTCTAAAGGTTATCAATTCCGTTCAGAAACCGATACCGAAGTAATTGCCCACTTAATTCATAACATTATAACAACCGAAGATTGTTCCTTATTTGACGCTGTACAAAAAGCTATCCCACAATTGCGTGGCGCTTATGGTACCGTAATTATGGACACCCGCAATCCTGATATCCTTATTGCGGCACGCTCAGGTAGTCCTTTAGTTATCGGTTGCGGCATAGGCGAGCACTTTATCGCATCTGATCAATTAGCACTATTGCCAGTTACCCGCCGATTTATTTATTTAGAAGAAGGCGATATCGCACATATCACTCACCGAACAGTGACCATATTGGATAAAAATCACCAAGAAGTAACAAGACCATTTATAGAATCTGATGCACAATATGATGCGGGCAGCAAAGCAGGCTATAGTCATTACATGCAAAAAGAGATCTACGAACAGCCTAATGCGATTAAAAATACGCTTGAAGGCCGCATGGTGCATGGCAAGGTCGATTTATCAGAGTTAGGCGAGCAAGCGGAAGCCATTCTTAAACGGGTTGAGCATGTTCAAATTGTTGCCTGTGGTACTGCTTATAATGCTGGTATGGTTGCACGTTATTGGTTTGAAGCTTTAGCTGGAATTCCTTGTGATGTCGAAATTGCGTCAGAATTTCGTTACCGTAACCCGGCTCGCCGCAAAAATAGCTTATTTATCACACTTTCACAGTCGGGCGAAACGGCAGACACACTCGCGGCATTACGATTAGCGAAAGAAAATAATTACCTAAATACCCTTGCGATCTGTAATGTAGCAGCCTCAACACTCGTGCGTGAAGCTGATTTAGTGCTATTAACCAAAGCAGGGGTTGAAATTGGCGTTGCATCAACTAAGGCCTTTACCACACAATTAACGGTTTTATTGCTACTAGTTGCTAAACTAGGACGCATAAATAATATGGCAGAAAGTACCGAGCAAGCTATTGTGCATGCGTTACAAATTCTACCAAACCGCATTGAGCAAGTGCTCATGGCAGAACCTCAAATTAAGAAATTTGCTAGACATTTTGTTGACAAACATCATGCGTTATTCTTAGGTCGAGGTGATGAGTATCCAATCGCTATGGAAGCTTCGCTAAAGCTCAAAGAAATATCTTATATTCACGCTGAAGCCTATGCTGCTGGTGAACTCAAACATGGTCCACTGGCATTAATTGATGCGGATATGCCTGTTATTGTTATGGCACCAACCAACGAAATGCTAGAAAAATTAAAATCTAATATAGAAGAGGTTCGAGCACGAGGTGGTCAACTGTATGTCTTTGCTCAAGAAGATGCTGGCTTTGTTAGTGATGATACCATGCATATTATCAATCTTCCCCATATTGAAGAGCTAACCGCACCGATTTACTACACCGTACCAACCCAGTTACTAGCGTATCATGTTGCTTTGATCAAAGGCACCGATGTCGATCAGCCTCGTAATTTGGCAAAGTCGGTAACGGTAGAATAGATACGCAAACAACTTACTATTTTTGATTTAACTGTTTTGTTATACTTATAGTGCGTAAATATTTTATTTGAATTATAACTATTTAAGGAGAGATTCATGGGAATAGAATATAGTATCATTGCAATGGATGACAGTGTTACACAAGATGTTGTTTTAAATGCGTTCAGCCCGTATTGTACTAAAAAAGATGACGAAGAATATTTATTAGATTATGGTGATGAAGTTTATGAAGATATGATTATATGCAATCATTGTACCTTATATCTATCCTTCAAAGAGAGCAGCAAGGAAATAATAAAGTCGATTGAAATTATTAAACCCTCTGATCATCCAGCGTTAGAAAAAGCCATCTTTTTACTTATTCATGAACATCCAATGTTTATTGCAGGTCCAGATTTTCCATTGATGACAGCTAATAAAAAATGTATGGATTTATTAAAAGTAGAAGATATTGAAACCTATGAAGACACCGAGTTAGTTTCGTCATTTGATGAATTCTCTAACCTTTTAACTGGTTACGAATAGATATAAATGACCTAAAAGCCGTCTAATTTTTATAAATTAAAGCAGTGTTCGTAACAAATAAAATAGTTTTTATCGTATTGCATCTGCATGTTATATTCTTATTAACCGCTTGGTATTATAAAAGTAAAAGGTAAATCCAAATACCTAACTCTAAAAATAAGGGTGTACAATTACTAACTAGTTATTTAATTTAAGCAATATACACCAAAATATTTTTAAGTCTGTTTTTTCTTTTATTTGGTTTACTGGTGAATTCTCATAATTATCAATAAATCAAACCACCTTTTTACTAAATTCAAACGCTATTTCCCACTATTGCAATTAGTCGGTATAATGCTAGCAATTTTATTGTTAAGTGAGTTATGCATGAAAACGCTATTTGCCAGCACGTCTCGTGGGCTTGAAGAGTTATTAAAAAAAGAGTTAGAACAAATTGGTGCAATTAATTGTAAAATTGCGCAAGGTGGTGTTTATTTTGATGCCGATGAAAAAACGCTATATCAATCATTATTATGGTCACGTTTGGCATCTCGCATTTTACTACCCATTACCGAGTTCGATATCTATAGCGATTTGGATCTGTACTCTTGTGTGTTTAATATTAAATGGCCAGATATTTTTGCTGTTGATAACGCTTTCGTAATTAATTTTGTTGGCGTCAACGAGTTTATCCGCAATAGTCAATATGGTGCGCTAAAGATCAAAGATGCGATTGTTGATCACTTTTTGCGTCATACTAATGAACGTCCTAATGTAGCAAAACAAGATCCCGATATTCGACTTCATGCTTATTTAAATAAAAACCGCGTCACACTATCTTTAGATCTAAGTGGTAATAGTTTACATGAGCGTGGCTACCGCCAACAAACAGGACAAGCGCCACTAAAAGAAAACCTAGCGGCAGCTATTATTATGCGTTCTGGTTGGAAAGCAAATGAACCATTGCTCGATCCGATGTGTGGTTCAGGTACATTACTAATTGAAGCGGCAATGATCGCATCACAAATCCCTCCTGGTTTATATCGTAAACAGTGGGGATTTTTTGCTTGGAAAGGCTTTAACCCGACATTGTGGAACGAATTGCTCTTCACTGCAAAACATAACGTATCTAAAACAAACACTGCATTTATCGGTTATGATAATAATGCGACAGTACTTGAACGAGCCAAACAAAATGCGCTCCAAGCAGGTGTGGGGGATTTAATTACTTTTTCGATGCAAGATGTGACACAACTAACCAATCCATTGCCAACTGAAACGGTAGGCATGATCATCAGTAATCCACCTTATGGCGAACGCTTAGAAAGCGAACCTGCGCTTATTGCTTTGCATACGGCACTTGGTCGACAAATCAAACAAAATTTTGGTGGATGGCGATTATCATTATTTAGCGGTGCGCCACAGTTGTTAGATTGCTTACAAATGAGAGCAGAAAGACAATTCAAAGCAAAAAATGGTCCTCTCGACTGTATACAAAAAAATTATGTCATTGCTAAGCGTAATACTGAAGAAGCAATCACAAATTCCATTATGCCGGCTGCGGATTTTGCTAACCGATTACGCAAAAATAAGCAAAAATTAGAAAAGTGGGCAACCCAAGAACAACTAGAATGCTATCGGCTTTATGATGCAGATTTGCCTGAATACAATGTCGCTATCGATCGTTATAAAGATAAAATAGTAATGCAAGAATACGCAGCGCCGAAAAACATCGATCCACAAAAAACTCGCCAACGGCTTTTTGATACTATTAATGCCACCATGTCAGTGCTTGAGCTTACCGCCGATCAGTTAGTATTAAAAACAAGAGAAAAGCAAAAAGGCAAACAGCAATACCAAAAACTAGGACAAAAACAGGACTATTTTTTAGTCCATGAATACCCGATTAATCAGCGCAAAACCGCATTTTGGGTTAATGTGACCGATTATTTAGATACGGGATTGTTTTTAGATCATCGCTTAGCACGAAAAATGATTGGTGAAATGAGTGCAGGCAAAGACTTTTTAAACCTATTTGCCTATACCGGTAGTGCAACGGTTTATGCTGGACTTGGCGGAGCAAAATCAACCACCACGGTCGATATGTCTCGCACCTATTTGGAATGGGCTGATCGTAATTTAAAACAAAACGGTTTAACGGGTAAAAAACATCGATTAATTCAGGCGGATTGTTTGCTCTATTTATCTCAAGCTGATGAGCAATTCGATTTAATTTTTATCGATCCGCCGACATTTTCAAACTCGAAACGGATGAACGATACCTTTGATGTTCAGCGCGATCATCTAAAATTGATGACGGATTTAAAACGTCTGTTAAGACCTAATGGTACTATCATTTTCTCCAACAATAAGCGTGGTTTTAAAATGGATAATATTGGTATGCAAAACTTAGGGCTAATCTATCAAGAAATTACCAATAAAACGCTATCGCTTGATTTTAAACGCAATAAACAAATTCACTGCTGTTTTATTGTAAAACATCAATAAACATAAAACCGCCATAAGGCGGTTAATTTATTAAAAATAAGTTGAAATAAAAAACTTCAATAAAATCAATACCTTTCCTGAACGTTTTTTAAATGATTTTATTTTTAATTTTTTATTAAAAAGTACTTAATTATAATAAGTAGAAATAATAAAATACAGCTAGTCTCATTTATCAAATTACCTTTGCTACTTTATTATTGCCAATACAACATAAATTACATATTACTAACAATTATTTATAAGGATATGGATGAAAAGAATAATTTTTTACTTGGTATTGATGTTATTGTCGAATTTTATTTCGAGCACATCATTAGCCTTTGAATTTATAATCAACAAATACGAACCCAGTGTTATAAAAACTGGCGAATACTCGCATTTCTACACAGATCCACTTACAGATACCAAAATATCTTTGCCAGCAAATAAATATAGTGCAATGAAAGTTGTTTTAGCTAATGTCTTTGTAGCAAACGATTGTGTATTCTATAAATTTAATCTAGAAAATGATGAGATTTTTTATTTAAAAGAACGGTGTTCTTCAAAAGAAATTGAATTTAATGGACTAGATTACCTAGTTCAACCAGAAAAATACAGCGAAATAGAGAAAAATGTACAGGATTTGAAAAAAATAAAAATTCCTAATTTAAATGATGTTGTGGTTAAAACCGTAACTGTCACAAAAGATGATATTTATGAAGTTACTTTTTCAAATGGGTTACAAATACAAAAAGAATATCTCAATGATTTTCTCAATTTAAGCAAAAAAATCACAAACCAAGATGATTTAAAATTATTAATTCACTATATGAAAAAACACCAACTATCTTTTACAACAACATATAGTAATCAATATTTATTTTCAATGGACAATTCAACATCACCTATAAAAATTGACATACTTATTGATACAAATCTAGAGGTTTATCCCGAAGTAGATACTACATATAAAGGCACTAAGGCTTTTATTAGAAGGTTTACTATCAATCAAAATAAGGCAACATATTCTTCTATTAATACGCGTTGTTATACTATCAGCTCTGATGAAAAGCTTACAGCATATGAGTTGCTTTTCACCAAGCAAGAAGTAATTGAAAAGTGTCATTTCTATTTGGATAAAAAGATAACAGATTATATAAAATGGCTTAATGACAAAAAAAGTGCAAAAATAGTATTTTATGGAGATCTGAAAGACGTCAGCCAAAAAATAACAAGAAAAAATATTGTTCAATTAAAAGATATGATAAGCATCAATGAATTATTAACTAAGTACTTTAAACGATCATTAGTAAGCTTAGAAAAAGATGAGGATGAAGAAGATGATGATTAGCGTTAACTTACCAAGTTAGAGCTTAATTTTGTCCTATCATCAATATCGACAAAAAAGATAGAATTAATTGATTTTGCATCTTTTATAAATTACACGTTTAGAGACTAAAATTAAAAGCTCAAATTATTTATCAGGGGGAATTTTTACATTAAATTCCTCCTGCTTATCTAACTATGCTGTCCAAAAATAATCTAGATTACAAAGGTGCCCTCTAAAAAACATACTTAACATATAATGCTAAACCTACCGAATCACAAGCACCGCCGTTTTAGCTCCACGCACAACCCCTGAAGCATTCGATCCTAAAAGATGCGTTGAAATATTAGGACGACGTGAACCTAAAATTATTAAGTCTGGTTTAATTTCGTCAGCTAATGCAAGGATTTCATCTCTTGGATGACCAAATGCAATAGAAAACGATAAATGTTCATGCGGTAAATTAATCGAATTCATTAATTGATGAAGATATTGTTCTGTTTGTACTGTTGCATGATCTTTAAATTCATCAAATCCAAAAGAGTAAGCATTGATAATAGCTGATGAAACAGGCAAGGCATGAAAAAATATTACTTCAGCATTAGACAATCGGGCTAAGCACTCTACATGTGGAATCACTTTTTTAGTTAATTCATCTTCAAGCACATCAATAGGAACCAAAATTTTTTTGTACATAACTCCCTCCTTGCTTTGTTATAGATTCAATTATATATTTAGCGGACCTAAAATAGGTTTTACCTTGCTAGTATGATACTCATTTTAACTTTAATCTTTAATTATTTTTTATCCAATTTATGATGGAGATCAACATGAATTGCATTATTTATCGTTCTGATGTCAAACCGACACTCGAACAAGCTATTACCCTTTATCGTCACTGTTCATTAGGTAAGCGTCGTCCACTTACCGATACCGTACGCTTTCAAGCTATGTTAGATAATGCTAATTTGGTGGTAACTGCTTGGCATGATGATAAACTGATTGGTATTGCACGTTGTTTAACGGATTTTGTTTATATCACTTATTTGGCAGATCTCGCAGTAGATGAAAATTATCAACGACAAGGTATCGGAAAGCAATTAGTTAAAGAAGTAAAAAATAATACAGGCAAATCATGTTCAATTACTCTGCTAGCAGAGCCACAAGCAGTTGATTATTATGGTCATATCGGTTTTAATGCGCATCCTTCAGCTTGGATTTTAAGAGATAATTAAAATGAGAATCATATTAGCCTCGACTTCGCCATCACGTAAAAAAGTACTTGAAAAATTAGCTATTCCTTTCGAGTGTGTGCCGCCAATTTGTGACGAAACACCACTAGCAGGTGAGTCAGCTAAGCAATTGGTCGTTCGGCTAGCTAAACTTAAAGCCCAATCATTAGCTATGCAGTTTGCTGATAGTTTAATTATTGGCTCTGATCAAGTTGGTGTGTTAGACGGTAATATTGTTTGCAAACCACATACAATTGATAATGCCCGTAAACAGCTTCGACAAAGTAGTGGTAAAGCTTTCTATTTTTATACTGGGATGACAATAATTAATACCAAAACACAACAACAAATCACCATTTGCGAACCATTTAAAGTGACTTTTCGGCATTTAACTGATTCAGAAATTGATGCCTACATTAGCAAAGAGAAGCCACTACAATGTGCTGGTAGTTTTAAATGTGATGAACTAGGCATCACCCTATTTGATAAACTTGAAGGTGATGACATTAATTCATTAGTTGGATTACCATTATTAAAACTTAATAAAATCATGATCGAAATGGGTTGTAATCCACTTTTAATATAACAATTCAGTTAATAACTAAACCCATTAGTCAATAAATCGTCCAGCTGACATTTTCATAACTTTTTGGCTATAACGGGCAACATCATGATCATGAGTGACAATTAATAACGCTGTACCTTGTTGATGAATTTCAGACAGTAGTTGCATGATTTCAGCTGCGCTTTCTTCATCAAGATCACTGGTTGGTTCATCAGCAATAATGATTTGGGGCTTACAAATCAGTGCTCTCAATATCGCAATACGACGCATTTCACCACCTGACATATGGGCAGGATATGTATCTTGCAGGTGGCTTATTTTGGCCTTTTCAAGCAGACTTTTCGCTTCATTTAGGGGATTTTGATTTGCTCGCTTAGTTAAATAAAAAGGCAGTCGAATATTATCAATTGCGGTTAAATTAGGCAGTAAACTGCTACCTTGAGGGATATAACCAATATGCTGATTACGAAAGGCGGATACTTGCTGATCATTAAGCTCAAACAGATTGGTCTGATTAATGGTAATGTTACCTTGTGTTGGTGTTAATAAGCCAGCAATCATATTTAGTAAAGTGGTTTTACCACTGCCTGATTTTCCCATAATGCAAATAAAGTCATCTTTTGTCATTGAAAAACTAACATTATTCACTGCAGAAAAGATTTGCTGTCCTCTAGTGTAATCTTTACGTAGATTTTTAACATTCAGTAACATTATTCGCCCTCTCTAAGGGTGCTATAAGTATCAAATTTAGTCATTGATAAGGCACTATAAGAACTTGATAAAGGTCCAATAATTAGTGTAAGAATGAAAACAACAATTGCATACAACAGCGCATCAAATAGTGAAATATTCACACACGGTAAACCAATTGACTGGCAGATTAATAGATTAAAGGCGTAAAGTAACACAGCAGCAATCACTATGCCTGTAATTCCACCTAATGCACTAATAATTAAAGATTCACGAAGCAACATTTTAACTAAATCACGACGTGAAGCGCCTAATATTCGTAATAAGCTCATTTCACGCTTACGTTCATTTAAGCTTGAAGAAAATATGACAAAAATCACAATAGTGGCCAAAACCCAAAAAATAGCCGATAAACTATATACAATAGTTGAAAAGCCTGTTAACCATTTTGATATATTACTTAGCATTCCTTTAGTCATAACAAAATCGATATTATAGCCAATAGCATATTTGGGCATAATTTGATTAACAATATCCTTAATTTGATAATTAGGATTGACCTTAATAAAAATCGACGAGGCATAATCAGCAAAATGTTCAACATCCCCTTCAATTAATTTTGCATTTTTCATTAATGATTGGGCTGCTGGCATAGTCATAAAGACAGAGGAATCAAATCCCATACCCGTGCTATCCATTTTAGCAGCTATTTTGAAAGGATGATTAAAGAACATAATTTCATCCCCGACTTGTGAATTAATTTTGGCACCCACTACTACCTGATTGTCAGTTAAAGGCTGAGTCAATTGTGATTGTAGCCATGGTTTTATGACAAAGTCACTCTGCTGTTCAAAGCCGATTAGTTGCACTTTTGTTGTACAACATCCTGCATTTAATGAGGCAATAAATAGCTGAGGTGAAATCGCATCAATCCCTTTGATATCTTTTATTTTATCAATCAAATCAACTTTTAAATAAAAGCTACTCGGTTCACCACGCAATAGGGCAACTTCCATATTTTTTTCATAACCATAAGGTACAATAAGAATATCTGCACCTAATCGATTAGCCATGCCTGAAATGCCAAGACTAAGGTTTTTCATCAATACACTTCCCCCAAACAACGTTGCCGAAAAAAGCATAATGATGATAATCAAACAGCAACTTCTAAACGGTCGCCGCTGAATATTTCGCCATGCCAAATTTGCCATGGTGATCGGTTTTTCGTGCATATTGACTTCCCTGCTTGTTGGATTTAAATATTATCTTTACCTAATATCAGGTAAAGATAAGTATGGTTTTTATTTGCTAACAAAGGCTATCGATTTTTTGTTTTTTTATTTAAATAATAGGTATTAACTACTGCGGCAATAAATAATAAGCCCGATAATAATACTAAGGCGGGTTTAGCACCCATATTACACCGCATCATTTCGTTAGAACAGACACCAATTAGGATCGTTGGAATTGCAGCGGCTAACAACGATATGCAAGCTGTCGCCATGCTTAATCCCATTCGAATAAAAGCCGTACGACTAATCAGTAGTAATGCACCGATGACTATCACTAAACAACCGATCCCTATTTCAGCTCTTGCTGTCCAAAAACATTTCATAATTTTTCCTGTACTAGCATGCATATGTCCACTATGTGCAAGCTCACTACTAGCACCGTTCATTGCACTCATACCATGGCTCATAGTGTCAACGGGTGTCACAATCGCCTCTGGCAATGGGCAAACAGGTAAGATATATAATGGAAACAAAATAATTAATACGCCAATAATAATAAAGATACTTGATGAAATAATACGGTTTTTCATATACGACAACCTTTTGTTGATTAGTTGTTAATTACACGCGCGACTTTGCCGTGCTCCAGTACTACCGTGGTTTGTGCATGTTTCGACACTTCTAGTGAATGAGTAACCACAATGATTGTACTGCCTTCTTCGTGCAGTTGATGTAGTAAGTCCATGACCATCGCTTCATTGCTTTCATCTAAATTACCCGTTGGTTCATCGGCTAAAATTAATTTTGGATAATTAATCAGTGCTCTAGCAATACAAACTCGCTGCTGTTCACCACCCGATAACTGCCTTGGCAAGTGCTTAGCACGAGCAGCAAGCCCAACACGTTCAAGAGCTTGCATGGCTTCTTTTTCGTCGACCATACTATGATAATACTGAGCAATCATGACATTTTCGAGTGCGGTTAAATATGATACTAAGTGAAATTGTTGAAAAATTAAGCCTATTTTGTCTCGGCGGATTTCAGTTA
Source organism: Gilliamella sp. Pra-s60 (assembly GCF_009795755.1). Classification (NCBI taxonomy): domain Bacteria; kingdom Pseudomonadati; phylum Pseudomonadota; class Gammaproteobacteria; order Orbales; family Orbaceae; genus Gilliamella; species Gilliamella sp. Pra-s60. Next base: position 293,861 of record NZ_WTFA01000002.1, read on the forward strand.
ATTCTGGCAAAGAAAGCTGAGTAATATCTTGTCCATCAAAATAAACTGAACCAAGGGAAGGCTTATCCATACAACCAATGATATTCATCAAGGTTGTTTTACCGCTACCAGATGGCCCCATAATTGATAGCCATTTACCTTCTTCAACCGCCAAATTCACTTCAGATAGTGCATGTAGTGAACCATAAATTTTAGACACATTATTTACTTCGAGTATATTCATACTTTATATCCTATTCACCTCGCAAAACTAACGCAGGTTCGACTTCTAGTGCTCGTTTTACCGGGATTAAACACGCAATGACCGTAACTATCACAGAGATAATAACTGTGGTTGGAATCAGATAAAGCTCAATAATAATTGAACGGCCAAACACATTGGTACTAATGATTTGTGCAAAAATAAGCCCACAAATTGCCCCAATAATGCCACCAAGGATACCTAAAACGGTCCCTTCAGCTAAAAATTCTTTGGCGATACTTTGGTTATTAGCGCCAATTGCCTTTTTAAGCCCAATTTCCTTACGGCGTTCCATGACAACTGTCATCATTGTTGTGGCCACGCAAATCATAGTTAGTACTAATACCACAAAAGTGACCAAATAAAGTAATGAGGACAATTTACCAAGCACCGATGTTTCAGATTTTGTCACCCATTTGATCAAATGTGGGGTTATTGTAGTGGATTGTTGTTTGATGTTTTGAATATACTGATTTAACTCCGCTTCAGTCGCCGTAATGCTTACTTCAACCACTTCGGCTTGTTCATTTTCTTCTAATAGTTGTTCTAAATCATGTAAATCAATAAAAATAAAACCATCTTCTGCTCGTCCTGTTTTAACAATTCCAGTTATTTTTAGATCCTCATCAAAACGTGAATTTTGTTTAGATTTACCTGAAATTGGCATAGTACCACCAACGCTTAACTTAGCAAAATTAGCTATATCTGTACCAATCATTATTTCATGTGGATTTTGTGGCAATGCGCCTTCAATGTGCCAATAAGGGCTGGTTTTGGTTACTTGTTTAAAGTCAGTACCCACAATAGTATAAGGGTGCTGATTACTGCGAATCGACTCATAACGAAAAGGTGTCACGCCAAGTAATTTATCTTTTGGTAAAAAACTCACAGCTTTATTAACATCCGTCATTGCTACCGTTGGCTGATTATTAGCAGGCAACAACAGAAGATTAGCACCATAGGAACGAAATTCTTGTCCCATTTGCCGTGGAATATCATAACAAAGTGTGATCATACCAAGAAGTACTGTTGCACCAATAGCTACACCAAGCAAAGCAACAGCAATGCGAGACCGACGACGGATAAGTGAACTTAACACGGTTTTAATTATAAAGCGTCTATTTTTATTAATCATGAGACTTCCTTTCACCTTATCGACCATGTAATACATCAGTTGGGCGTAAAAACATCATCATCCGAAGTGCAGGTAAACTACCCAAGAGTGTAATTAAAAAGACCATTATTATGGTTAATGGAATAATCAACATTTTGGGTTCGACAAACGATCCAAATACTGTATAACCAATCACTTGAGCAAAACCAATCCCGATAAAATATCCCAAAATTCCACCTAAAAAGGCAATAATAAATAGTTCACTAAAAATGAGCAAAGATACTGCCATATTTGTTGCGCCTAGTGCTTTTAATAAACCAATTTCGGTACTACGCTCTATAACGTTCGCAGTCACTAAATTGGAAATTGCTAACGCCGAACAAATCAATGACAAAACGGTTAGTAATAACATTAGTAATTGTGTTTTTTGTAAAATAGAACCTTCAGATTCAGCCACTTGCATAATGGCTTTAACTCTAACATCAGGCATTAATTCTTCAAGTTGATAAGCGATCGAGCTAATATAAGCTGTGCAATACCATGTATCCCACTCTGTTCTAGATAAACTATTCGGATCCTGTGCTGCTTTGCGCGCTAATTCATTTTCGGGAGTGGTTAATGCGCTCACCTCAACACGTTCAACTAGTCCATTTTTATCGGCAAGATCTTGTGCAACAGGTAAGGAAACATAAATTTGAGCATCTTCAACGCTCCCACTATGAAAAATATTATTTATTGTGAGCGTGAGTTTTTTATTTGTGTGCGTTGAAATAATATCTATTTTATCACCTAGTTTTAAATTCCACTGTTTTGCAACAGTTTCACCCACCATCGCACCTTGCACATTGTCATCTGTCATGGTCTTACCGTCAATGGTCCACCATGATTTCATAGCCAACATACCCGTATCAACCTGATCGCCTGTTGGAATATTAAGATGTTTATTAAACCAAGTACCCACCACAGTAATTGGCTTATCATGAAATGTCGCTTGAGTTGTTAGGAAAGGCGCAAAATCAACAATATTATAAGCCCAAAAGATCATCTTAATTTTGACAAGTTCATCTTCTTTAATATACTGCACAGCTTGCCCACTATCATTGTTATCAAGCTGGTACATTTCATTAATGACAGCACTACCACGAGGAACGATATTAAGATTAGCACCATAGGCTTTTAGCTCTTGATTAACTTTATCACCTACGTCAAACATTACATTTAGCATAGCAGTAGCAAGCGAAACACCTAAAGCAACGGTTAAAGCAATAAGAAAGAGTTTCTTTTTTTGGCGAACTAATACACTGAGTAACATTCTGCGAAACATAATCTATTCCTTTTAATTCGCTTTTATTTAAAACGGCTTTTTTCTGCTTCAAGATTTGCAGGACGGATCACCATATTACCATCAATAATTTCATACTTAAGTGGCACAGGATTACACCCACCAGAAAACCCAATAGTTGCAATATTCATTACCACATCACACAAAATACAAACCACTTGATCACCACGTTGATAGTAACCGCTTGCACCACAAATATCACAAGCATCAAAACCAACACCATAAGCATTTTCACTTTTTTTAATAACAATAAAACGAACCAATGTACCATCCGTGGCTTGATAGCCATAGCGGTGTAAATTGCCGTCGTTTACTTTGTCAAGGGGAATAACAATTAAATTATCGGCATTGGGTGTTACTGGCTCAGCAGGTGTGAGCTCTACTCCTTTTTCAAAAATATAGCGAGCGCGAGTTACGGTATAAGCGGTTATCGCTGTACCAGCCATAATCATTAAAGCACATCGTCTATCGCTGCGTAATTGTGCTTTAAGTTTGCGAATTTGAGCAGGATTACTACCGACCAACGAGATTGTTTTCGATTTGACGTATAAAACAATAGCTAAAAAAAGCACAATAGCGATAAATATAAAAGTAAAAAAGTTAACATGACCAAGGATAAAAATAACCAGTTTCATCATCCATGGCTGCGATGAAATAAAACGCCTAACAATTAAAATTTGTAAAATATTAATACTATTTTGCAGGGTAAAAATAACAATCGACAGTGAAGTAATAACAAACACAAATTGAGCTGATAATCGACCACAAGTACGATAAACAAATAACCCCGTCAACAAAACTACCAGCAGAGCAATTCCATAGCCTACCCACTTAAACAAGTAATCATGATTAAAAATGGAATCCATACCAACTGCAAATTCGAATGGATAAAGCATTAAATTAGGTAAACACTGGGCACTTATCAAACCAATACTAAGCACAAATAGCAGTATAAAAAAGAATTTAGCTGTTCGGCTATGAGTCGATTTTTGTAAGTAAATAACAATAATAAGCGGTATAGCAATAATAACCCAAGGTATAATTACGCCTAAATCATAAAATTCACGAACAGCAAAACCTGTATTACGTTTTAAAACGGCATAGATCAATGCAGCAATAAATCCCACAATAAAACCGAATAAAATAATTTTTTTACTGTAATTAGGTATTGATTTGACAATCGTTGCACTAAGTAGTGCCATTATCATGGCTGGAACGAAAGTGTTATCGGTAATATTGATAAGGTATTGAAGCATATTTATTGCCTAGTGATTACAAATGCTATTGGTGAGCATAATGCTCACCACAATTGACTATTAATTATTGAAATATAATTATATTTAGTATAAAAAACAATTACCATGCACGTGGAATATAATCAAAGTCCCAAGAAACTTCAATCGGTTTAGTCCAGAAACGACCTTCTACACCTGTTTCTTTATCAACGTGTAATAAATAACCTTGTTTTTCAGGATTTTCAATAATAAAAGTCACTTTATATTTACCCGCCCCTTCTAACTTAATATTGTTACCATAATGAGGACCATCTGATGCACTCATTGGCATAAAGTTACCTTCAAGAACTTTATCACTACCTTCTTTTTTAATTTTGTATTTAACTGTTAAGTAAGGGATAAAATCACCCACGCCATAACCTAAGTTATTACCTTCGGCTGCCGAAATATCTGCTTCAATATGCATATCTGATTTAGATGCAGGTAAACCACCAATTCCAGCCGGTTCCATATCAACAGGTTGGAAATAAACAGCGCCAATATGTAATGGACCAACAGTAACTTCATCACCAATAGGGAACTCTTCGAAACCTTTTTGTTCACCTGGGGCTGGCGCTGCGGCATGAGCAAATGAAGATAATGCCAGTATTGAAGCAATACCTGCTGATAAGAATAATTTTTTCATTGAAAACTCCTTCACTTTGTTTTTAAAGACTTTTTTAATAATTATTTCTAATTATTTAATATTATGAATTTTTTATAATTTATAATTTTTATGACTACGTTTAAATGTGTAATACATAACCGAAAATACCACAACTAACACCATAATTATTTGTGGAATTAATGTTTCGAGCGTTGGATAAATACCTAAAATTTCAACAGAATGAACAAAATCAACTGGAGTAACTGAAATAATATCCGCCTCTTGTAACTCTTTCATTCCACCGCCTGCAAAAGCAATAGCCATAACATACATCAACACACTAGTACCGATAAAAAATGGCTTAATAGGTAATTTCATCGAACCAAAACGGATCACCATAAAAATTACCGCCAAAACAATTGTTCCAACAGCGAGACCATACCAAACCTTATCCATATGATCTTGAGCATCAGCTAACATGGCTTGATAAAACAAAATTGTTTCAGCTCCTTCTCTAAAAACAGCTAAAAAAGCGGCAAAACCTAATGCAAACCGGCTTCCTGATGAAATTGCTGTTTGCACTTTGTCTTGAACATAATTTTTCCATGTTTCGGCCTCGGCTTTAGAAAACATCCAGTTACTAATAAAAAACAACACTATTGTCGCAAGTAACATTGCCGAACCTTCGATAATTTCTTGATTAGCACCACTGATTTTAATTGCAGAACGCAAAGCTATTGCAGCAAGCACACTGGCAAAAACGGCAGCAAGCGAGCTCATGTAAACCACTTTCACCATTGCTATATTTCCAGAACGGACAAGATAAGCCGAAATTGCCGCAATCACTAAAATCGCTTCTAAGCCCTCCCGAAATATAATAATAAATGAAGCAAAGAAAACACTCCAACCACTCTCTTTTTTACCATCTAATTCATTCGCATCTTCGTGTAACATTTTTAAAATTGTATCGATTTCAACACGAACAGCTTTATTCGGAGCTCCACTGCTCATCAAACGTTTGATTTTAGCAAATTGGTATTCGGTATCGGTTCCTCGTTTTCCTGAAATATAAGACATCACCGCACGCTCTACCCCATGCTTTTCATAAAAGCCAAAATAAGCATTATTGACTCGAGCTTTAGCACGCTCAGCATCTTTCATAAAATAGATATCATAAGCATCATTTAAAATTACATCCATTTCATCAACAATGGCGTTCCAACTTTCATATTTTTTTTCCGCCGCATAAGACGATTGAGAAAAAGCCATTAAGCTTAGAACAAAGAAAAAAACAAGTGTCAAAAATCGTTTCATATTCTATTATTACCTGTTATTTTCCTAATAAGAGCATACCAAGTGGCTTACTGCCTTCCGGTAATTGTAGCTCTTGGCTTATGACTTCGGGTTTGATGGAGTGAATATAACGGGCACTTAATTTTAACGCTGCCGCTGCTAAATAAGCATTTTGGCTCATGGCACCAACAGCAGTGTAACTAAAGTTAGTAATCTGTTCTGGATTGATACCAGTAAATGCACTAGCGTCTGACACAAAAATCAACGAATAAGCGGCTCGTCTAGTAAAATTTTGTAAACCAATATCGGCACGTATATCTTTATTATTAATTTCTTTTAGATAATGACCTTCCCATTCATATAAAAAAGTTCCCTTTTCGCTAGCGACATAAATCCGCACATAAGGAGAATTTCCATTAGCCATGGGCACTGTCCAACCGCTTTTGCCTCGGTTTAAACCACTTGCAGCCCAAAGTACAGTTGACAGTTCATTATCAGAAACCTGACCAGCAGGAAAACCGCCTCCAGATGTTGAAGATCGTTTTTTTAAACTTTCAAATAAACTCATACCATCTTTAGTTTGCGGTGTCGGTAATGTGATATCGGCATAACAAAAAGAAAAGCAAAATAAAGATAAAATAATAATGACTTTCCGTACAAAACACGGCATAACAATTCCTAACATTATAAGAATGGGATAGGGATATATTATTGCGAATGACATTAATTATCAATATTAAATAATAACAAGTATCATTTCAAATATTAGGATCACATATTTTATGTTGTAATTTGTTAAACAAATTAGCCAATATTTTTATTTTTTTATGCATTAAGTATATACTTAGGCAAAATTGATTATTGAATAGATTGAGCAACATATTTTATGCCATTATCGACACTGGTTGTTTTACCACTTTTTATTATTACCATTGTTTTTGCTTCGCTTTTTAAACAAAAAAAGTGGCAGCTTTTAAGTATAACGTTATTCACGATATTTATCGTCATGGAGCTCACCTCCATCTACTTTAGTGGTGGATTTATTGATTATCAGTTTTATGTCAATTTAAATATCAATGACATTATAGAAGGCCTATTTATTTTTAAATTACAAGCGCTCTTAGTTATTGTCGTCTTTTTTACACTTATTTTTTTGCTATCAAAACTAGCAAATTGGTGCAAACGTAAATGTCATTTCATTATTCGTTTATTATTAGCCGTTGTAGCAATCATCTCAATTAGTTATCACAATGGACCATTAAGCCGTTTATACGAAATATATCAAGTCACTAGTGCCCCACGAGAACCATTTGAGCAAGCACTAAAATCACTCAACATGACTAACTACACTAATAAAAATCAGCTTGTTAGTCATCAAGGTAAAAATATTATTGTGTTATCGTTAGAATCGTTTGAACAAGGATTTTTAGATTTTAAAGATATAACGCCCAATTTACAAACGCTTAGCCAAGACTATACTTTTTTCGCTAATATGCCAATGAGCCCTGGTAGTAGCTGGACTACCGCATCAATGTACACCTATATGACTGGCATGCCTTTTTTAATTGGAGGCTACACAACATCACCATTAATGCGTGCAAACGAAACAAACCTCGTTAGTTTGGGGGATGTACTAAAAAAAGCCGGCTACCAAACTCGTTATGTAATAGCAGGACCTGATTTTGCAGGCATTGGGCATACAGTGGATATGCTAGGTATACAAGTCATTTCAGAAAAAAACTACGTTGGGCAATATCCATCTGCACCATTTGGATTATATGACAAAGATATTTTTGACATAGCGAAAAAACAAATTACGCAAATGCGTCAAAACAACCAACCTTTTGCCTTGTTTGTGTCAACAATTTCAACCCATGCACCAAATGGATTTGATGATGAAAGAATGAAAACAATTATTTCGCCTAAATCTGATAATATGTCGTTTGTTGCTGCGTCTTTGGATCATAATTTAGGAATTTTTATCAAAAGTTTAAAAGATGAAGGATTATTGGAAAACACCGTATTTTATATTTTTCCAGATCATTTAATGATGGGGTCAGGCACACCGACGATCAATCGCCTGTCACAAAAAGAGCGCAAACTCTACTTATTAACGAATGCTAATACTCAAGATCTACAAAAAACACCTGATCAAACTATTTACCAAATTGATTTGCCTCGTTTGATTTTAAATGGTGCAAAAGTGCAAAGTAATGCCAAGTTTTTGACAGACTATTTAACCGAGCCTAATTTTGATAAAAAACACTTTATTGAGCAAAACAAAGCCAATATTGCAACAATCAATAATTCAGCACAAATATACAAATAGGTCAACAAAATGACGTTTGATACATTAATTTTAGTCACTACAATTAACTTTTTGGGTATGATTTCGCCTGGGCCTGATTTCTTTTTAGTATTAAAAAATAGTTTGAGTTATAACCGAAAAGTAGCTTTATTCACTGGTTTAGGTGTAATCACCGCCATCTTAGTTCATATGAGCTATTGTGTTGCGGGTGTTGCAGTGCTTATCACCACCACACCAATACTTTATAACGCTTTACGTTATGCTGGTGCTGCTTACTTAATATGGCTTGGCATAAAAGCATTACTGGCTAAAAAAGCAAATATTACCTATATTGGTAACCAACAGATTTTACAGTCAATTCCTAGTAAATCAGCCTTTATGCAAGGCTTTTTATGTAATTTACTTAACCCAAAAGCAACATTATTCTTTTTAGCTACCTTTACTCAAGTACTCAATACAGAATCATCAATATTTGATAAGCTCATTGTCGCATCTATCATTTTGATTGAAGCTATTTTTTGGTGGCCTTTTGTGGTATTTATTTTTCAAACGCAAAGCGTACAACGCCGTTACTTTAAACTTCAATTTATCATTGATAAATTACTGGGTATCATTTTAATTACACTAGGAATCAAAGTTGCTTTAGGTTTTTAGATTATTAAAAGTTAACAAATAGATATTGATATGATACTTTTTTGAATATTCAACCATTAATTGTTAAACTAACACCAATTTAGCTTTTATAATCGTTTTGCCTCTATTCACCGATTATATTCTCCGTTCATTTATTTTTATTCGATAGGCTAATTAAAATGGATAAAATATTACAATATGGTCGAGAGCTTCTAGAACTAGAGTTACAAGAAGCCCAAAAATTACCCAATCGACTTGGCAAAGATTTTATTAATGCTTGTCAGCTTATTTTAAGTACCAAAGGTAAAGTTGTTGTTTCAGGTATTGGAAAATCTGGGCACATAGGAAAAAAAATAGCCGCTTCACTAGCAAGTACAGGCAGCCCAGCTTTTTTTATGCATCCATCGGAGGCCTTGCATGGTGATTTAGGGATGGTTACTCCAAACGACGTAGCCATTTTAATTTCTTATTCTGGTCGAGCGAAAGAATTTAATTTTATTTTACCTATTCTTGCTGAAATGAATGTACCCGTTATTGCCATTACCGGAGGATTAGATTCACCACTAGCTAAATCAGCTCAAGCAATTCTTGATATTTCAATTGAAAAAGAAGCCTGCCCAATGGGACTTGCACCAACATCAAGTTCAACCAACACGTTATTAATGGGTGATGCGCTAGCAATTGCAGTAATGCGCACACGGGGCTTTAAGGAAGAAGACTTTGCACGATCTCACCCTGCTGGTAGTTTAGGCGCCAAATTACTCAACCATGTACGAGACGTAATGCGAACAGGAGATCGAATACCTAAAGTACCACAAACAGCAACAGTTCTTGATACAATGTTAGAATTAAGCCGAACAGGTGTAGGATTAGTTGCAATCTGTCAAGATAATAATAAAATAGTTGGTGTATTTACCGATGGTGATTTGCGTCGATTATTATTAAAAAAGGGAACATTACAAGATAATATTATAGACGTTATGACCTGCCCTGGGCATCGGATTCCAGAAAATTGGAAAGCAGTTGAAGCACTAAAATCATTTAATGATCATAACATTACTGCTGCACCAGTTGTTAATAGCAAAGACGAATTAGTGGGCGTATTAAACATCCATGATTTGCATCAAGCCGGTATTAGCTAAAACTATTGGTAAATACCTATTGCCAAAAGGTACTATCTATTGAGATAATTACCGACCTAAATTTTTGTCGTTAGACGGAGATCCAAGAAAGTTACACAGTAATAATGCAAATGACGCTATAAAGTCATAGCAGATTGATATTGTGTTGTATATTTTAACCAAAATTAATAGATGATGAAACTACAATGGCAGAAAAGCGAAATATCTTTCTAATTGGCCCTATGGGGGCAGGAAAAAGCACAATAGGCCGACAAATTGCACAACAGTTAGGCATGGATTTTTTTGACTCAGATCAAGAGATTGAAAAACGTACTGGTGCAGATATCGCATGGATTTTTGACCTAGAAGGGGAAGAAGGATTCCGTGCCAGAGAAGAAAAAGTCATTAACGAATTGACTGAAAAACAAGGCGTCGTACTTGCAACAGGTGGTGGTTCGGTCTTATCTAAAGAGACACGCAATCGATTATCTGCTCGGGGAATCGTTGTCTACCTTGAAACAACTATCGAAAAACAAATGGCAAGAACGCAAAAAGATAAGCGTCGTCCACTATTACAAGGCGGTAACACACCCCGTGAAATTTACGAAGAACTAGCCGATAAACGCGAACCACTTTACGAAGAGATTGCCGATATTACAATAAAAACAGATGAACAAAGTGCCAAAGGCGTTGCTAGTTATATTATTGATAAAATAGAGCAAATTTAAACCATCATTTTTACTGATGATGACAAGTTATAGCAAGGCAATAAACCTATTAGTAGGTTAAGGAGTAAAAATGCGTGTAGATAAAGAGGATCGTTATACAACTGAACAACCTAATAAAGGCGCTATACTCTCATCAAAATTACCAAAATTGCTACAAGACTGTTCTAAGAAAAAGCAGATTATTCTTGTTCTGGCAGTTGCCGCTATTTTGCTATTACTTGGCTTGGCTTTGTTTCATTCTTCAAATAAAAACAAACCAACACCATTAACACCACCTGAAATTAATGGTGTTGATGGTTCACAATTGCCTACGAATGATTCAACTATACATGGACAAAACGATATATCCATCAATACAAACCAAACTGGTTCAGAGCAAAATACAGTGCCCAATACGCAAGGTAACCAACCTAATAATCAACAACAACCAGACGTAACCTCTAATCAGGTTACACCATTAACGCCACCCAATATAAATAGCGTTACAGATTCAAATCATATTAAAACAAATGCAGATTCAGTTAAAACTAGCACAAATAAAGACAACCTTGATAAAAACAGTATCAATAAAAAAACACCTTCTCATAAACCTAATGAAAATGTATCTTCAAGCGATAATTTAAAGCTAAGTAATAATAGCTATACTATACAACTTACTGCATCTAAATCATCTGATGGCCTAAAAAAATATGTTAACCAACATAAAATAACTAATTACCAAATTTATGAAACTAAACGTAATAATGAAAAATGGTACATTTTAATTAAAGGTAACTACTCATCATCTGAAGAAGCACATAAAGCAATCAAGTCTTTACCAAGTGCACTACAAAAAGACAAACCATGGGTTAAATCTGGTGCAACGATTAATAAAGAAAAAGCAGCAAAATAATCAAGGATATCGTTTATTTATCCGATCGACGACAAATAGGAGTTTCCGTTGAAGAAGCAACGAGCCTTTTTAAAATGGGCTGGAGGAAAATATGAGCTTGTGGACACAATTAAACGGTATCTACCAGAAGGCGAACAACTAATTGAACCTTTTGTCGGGGCTGGCTCCGTATTTTTAAATACTAACTACAAAAGTTATATTTTAGCGGATATTAATCACGATTTAATTTCGTTATTTAAATTGCTGCAATCAAGCCCTGATCAATTTATTGGTGATCTTCGATTGCTATTTGCTACTCAAAATAATAATCCCGATGCATTTTATCAGCTACGTGATTTATTTAACGGCAGTAAAGACCAATATTTTAGGTCACTTCTATTTGTCTATTTAAATCGTCACTGTTATAACGGTTTATGCCGTTATAACAATAGTGGGCTATTTAATGTCCCATTTGGGCGTTATAAGACAATTTATTTTCCTGAAAAGGAACTCTATTTTTTTGCAGAAAAAGCACAAAAAGCGCAGTTTATTTGTGCGCCTTATCATGAAGTCATGAAACAAGCAAAAAAAAATTCAGTAATTTATTGTGATCCACCCTATATATCACCGAATGAATCAGCGGGGTTTACGGCTTATTATTCAAATATATTTGGATTTGAAGAACACAAAAAATTATCAAAATTAGCTGAAACCATGGCATATAAAAAAAATATACCCGTACTAGTTTCTAATCATTATACTGATTACACAATGACCCTTTACAGCAAAGCAAGTGAGCTTTATCGGGCAGAAATGCGACGCTCAATCAGCTGTGCTGGTGAAGGCCGTAAAAAAATTGACGAGATTTTAGCGTTATATAAAAAGTCATAAGCAGGCTTTACAGTAAAAGTTATTAGAGGTAGGTTATGAAAAAATACATTATTGCGCCATCAATATTATCAGCCGATTTTGCTCGTCTTGGTGAAGATACTCAAAAAGTGCTTGATGCGGGGGCTGATGTTATCCATTTTGACGTAATGGACAATCACTTTGTTCCCAATCTAACCATGGGTTCAATGTTTTGTAAAGCTTTACGCGACTATGGCGTTAGCGCACCTATTGATGTGCATTTAATGGTATCACCAGTTGAAGAGCTAATAACTACTTTTGCCAACGCTGGTGCAACCAACATATCAATCCACCCAGAAGCCACTATTCATTTAGATCGTTCATTACAATTAATAAAAGATCATGGTTGTACAGCAGGAATTGTATTTAATCCTGCAACCCCGTTAAGCTATTTAGATTATCTCATGGATAAAGTTGATATTATTTTATTAATGGGCGTTAATCCCGGCTTTGGTGGACAATCATTTATTCCATCAACCTTAAAAAAATTACAACAAGTAAAAAAACGTATTATTGAATCTGGACGTGATATTCGATTAGAAATTGATGGTGGCGTAAAAGTAGAAAATATTGCTGAAATAGCAAAAGCTGGTGCAGATATGTTTGTGGCTGGCTCAGCCATATTTAGCCAACCCGATTATAAAACTGTTATTGATGCAATGCGAAAAGAGTTAGCAGGAGTTAAACATGAGTAAATTAAATGACATTCAGGCTGTAGCTTTTGATTTAGATGGTACGCTTGTCGATAGTGTCCCAGGGCTTGCGCTGGCCTCACAAAAAATGCTAGCAGATTTAAACCTACCAACAATCAACAATGAACAAATCAAAAACTTTGTAGGTAATGGTATTGATATTATGCTAGAAAGAGTGTTTAAAGCAATTGAAGTTGATCCATCAACAGAACTCTTTACCAAAGCTAAAGATCTATTTAATCAGCACTATGATAAAGTCATTGATGCAGAAACTAAACTATTTCCCAACGTTAAAGAGACCTTAAAAGCACTTTATGATAATAATTATCCACTCGCATTAGTAACCAATAAACCTGCACAATTTTTACCAGCTTTACTGACTTCTTTAGGTATAAAAGAGTACTTTTCATTAGTGCTTGGTGGTGGAGATGTGATTAAATTAAAACCACACCCAGCACCTTTATATCAAGTTATGGCAACATTTGGATTGTTTAGTGATCAGCTCCTATTTGTTGGTGATTCTAAAAACGATATTACAGCAGCACAAAATGCCAACTGCCCGACAGTGGCATTAAGCTATGGTTATAACTATGGCATCTCGATCGCCACGAGCAATCCTGATTTTTTATTGGATGATTTTAAAGACATATTAACATTATTGCCTCAGCCCAAAGCTGATGCAAAGAAATAATTAGCATAGATTAGGAATAAATTATGAGTAAACCGATTGTATTTAGTGGCGCTCAGCCATCAGGAGAACTAACACTTGGCAACTACTTAGGTGCATTAAAAAATTGGGTGGCTCTGCAAGGTGAATATGATTGCGTTTATTGTATCGTCAATCAACATGCGATCACAGTACGTCAAGATCCCAACAAATTACGCAAAGCCACATTAGATACACTTGCCCTTTATTTAGCTTGTGGAATTGACCCCAAACAGAGCACCATTTTTGTACAATCACACGTCCCTGCACATGCTGAACTTGGTTGGGCATTAAATTGTTATACCTATTTTGGCGAACTCAGCCGTATGACACAATTTAAAGACAAATCATCACGACACGCCGAAAACATTAACGCAGGTCTATTTGACTATCCTGTACTTATGGCTGCAGACATTTTGCTTTATCAAGCAAACTTAGTACCTGTGGGCGATGATCAAAAGCAACATCTTGAATTATCACGTGATATTGCTATGCGCTTTAATGCACTTTATGGGGATGTTTTTACCGTTCCAGAACCCTTTATTGCTAAAGTTGGGGCACGCGTTATGTCATTACAAGAACCAACTAAAAAAATGTCAAAATCAGACGAAAACCGCAATAACGTAATAGGATTACTCGAAACCCCAAAAGATATCGAAAAGAAAATAAAACGAGCAATGACTGATTCTGATGAACCACCAGTCGTTCGTTACGACATAAAAAATAAAGCTGGCGTATCAAACCTGCTTGATATTTTAACGGGTATCACAGGGAAACCAATTGCTGAACTTGAAAAAGAATTTGAAGGCAAAATGTATGGTCACTTAAAAACCGAAGTGGCAACCCAAGTTATTGACATGTTAAACATATTGCAAGCCAAATATCATGAGTATCGTGATGATGAAAGCTACCTATTTTCAATTATGCAAGAAGGTGCTGAAAAAGCACGCTCAAAAGCCGAACCAACATTGAAAAAGGTCTATGATGCGATCGGTTTTGTTTAATTCTTAAAACAATACCTCATTGTTACAAAATAAAATAGTATGTAATGGCTTTAATAAACTAGATAAACGAACAACCATTAAAGCCATTTAACGATACAGGTTAGTTATGAAGATTATTATTCTTGGTGCAGGACAGACAGGTAGTGCGCTTGCTGAATATCTCGTTACCGAAAAACAAAACGATGTTACAGTAGTTGATGAAGATCACGACAAATTGCAATCTTTGCAAGAACGCTTTGATTTACAAATAATTTGTGGCAAACCATCTTATCCGCAAGTATTAAAAGACGCAGGTGCAGAATCAGCAGACATGCTTGTTGCCGTTACTAACTCAGACGAAATCAACATGATAGCTTGCCAAATTGGGCATGTAATGTTTCACATTCCCCAAAAAGTCGCGCGTATCAGAGAGCCTGAATACAATGACGAAGATTACCCCTGCTTCAACAAAGACTGTATTAACATTGATCATATTATTGCTCCAGAAAACCTTATCACCAACCATATTAGCCAACTAGTACAATACCCAGGCTCACTGCAATTTGCCTCTTTTTGTGATAATCGTGTCTGCTTAGTAGCTGTAACTGCCTATTACGGTGGCGCTTTAGTGGGCAACGAACTATCCGAGCTCAAAGAGCATTTATCGCATGTTGAAGCTCGTGTCGTTGCTATTTATCGTAAAAATCGCTTTATTCGCCCACTCGCCTCAACCTTAATAGAAGCCGGTGATATGGTCTACTTCATCACACCGCCAGTCAATATCAAAGCTGTTACTAGCGAATTACAACGATTAGAAAAACCCTATAAACGAATTATTATCAGCGGTGGTGGCGGAGTGGCCGTTGCTTTAGCAAAACGTCTAGAAAATGACTATCAAGTCAAACTAATTGAGCGAAATGCAGAGCGTGCAGAATTAATTGCCGAGCAACTTGTAAACACCACTATATTGCATGGGGAATCATCTGACCAAGAATTATTATCCCAAGAGCAAATCGAGCTTACCGATCTATTTATTGCGGTAACTAGCGATGATGAATCCAATATTATGTCATCCATGCTTGCCAAAAGAATGGGCACTAAAAAAGTCATTGTATTAATTCAACGCCAAGCCTATCTTGAACTGATTAATGACAGTGTGATTGACATTGCCATTTCCCCACAACATGCCACCATTTCAGAACTATTAAGTCATGTAAGGCAAACAGGCGTAGTTAAAGTTGTCTCGTTAAGACAGGGCGAATCTGAAATTATCGAAGTCGTTGCTAATGGTGATAATGACACCTCAAAACTTGTTGGCAAAAATATTAATAGCCTAAAACTCCCTTCGGGGGCAACTATTGGTGCGGTAGTTCGTGGTGAAGATATCATTATTGTCAATACCGATCTAACCATTGAAGACAACGATCACCTGATTATCTTCTTACCGGATAGAAAGACAATTACTGATATAGAAAAATTACTACAATAGCTTGTTAAAAACAAATAGTCAGTTCATAATAAACAATAAATTTTGACTCGGGGTGTTTTTTGTTCTAACAAAAAACTGAGATCTTACCCGTTGCACCTGATCTGGATAATACCAGCGTAGGGAAGTCTCAGCCATATCCTCCAACTTTAGTTTGGCACATTCTTCCCAGCATTTATCGATTAATAAACAAAAAGGAAGGAAAAATATGCCAATAGCTCAACCATTCCAAACTGCGCAAGCAATCACATTTATCAATCATATAAAGCAACAATGTCCACTAGTACATTGTATTACTAACGACGTAGTCCAAAACTTTACCGCTAATGTACTCCTTGCTATTGGTGCATCGCCAGCAATGATTATTGCCGAACAAGAAGTCGAATCATTTGTCACCATTGCCGATAGTTTACTGATTAATATTGGCACCATCCACAACAGCACAGCTAACAGTATGCGACTTGCAGCCCAAAAAGCCCAACAAACACAAACCCCATGGGTACTTGACCCTGTCGCAGTTGGACCAGCGCTTAGTTATCGAACCAATATTGCGCATCAATTATTATCATTTAATCCAACGGTAATACGCGGTAATGCTTCAGAAATACTTGCGTTAAATGGACAAAACGCCTCATCGAAAGGACCAGATAGCCAAGACTCAACCCAATCGGCTTTAAATACAGCCAAAGCACTTGCACAACAATACCAAACTATTGTTGCTATGACGGGTGATGTCGATTACATCACCGATGGCAACACCACCTATAGCATAACAGGTGGTGATATAGCATTAACAAAAGTGACAGGAACGGGGTGTTCATTATCTGCCATGGTAGCGGCTTTTATTGCAAACTCACCCGATCTATTACAAGCCACCGCATCAGCATGCCTAATGATGAAAAAAGCAGGCGAGCTTGCCAATAAACAGCAAGGACTAGGCACTTTTGCTGTTTCAATATTAGATCAACTCTCTACATTTAACCCAACGCACGAATAAGGAAACAAATGAAAAAGCAACTCGATCTTACTCTTTATTTAGTTCTTGATCCCTTATTATGCGAAGGAATTAATGGCATGGTAAACACCACCAAAATTGCCATTGCCAACGGTGTAACTGCAATTCAATTAAGATCAGAACAAACATTTTCAGGTAAAGATTGGTATTACGCCGCATTAGCATTAAAAGAAACACTAGAAGGCACGCCTGTACCACTATTTATAAACGATCATGTTGATATCGCACTTGCTGTTGATGCTGATGGTGTACACATAGGGCAAAGCGATCTTCCTGTCGATGTTACACGACAACTTATTGGCAATAAAAAATGGTTAGGATTTTCAATCTCAAACCACCAGCAACTTAATGCTGTGCCTTGGCAAAAAGTGGATTATTTAGGAATTGGTCCAATCTATCCAACTGCAACCAAAAAAGATGCCGCCAAAGCACTTGGTACTGAGCAATTAGCCGAATTAGTAAAACTAAAACAGTGCCCAGCAGTTGCCATAGGAGGCATTGATGACAGCAATATCACTAACGTCATTCACACGGGTATTGATGGAGTTGCCGTCGTTTCGGCAATTTGTGGGAAAAAAGATATTCAACAAGCAACATTATCACTTATTAACAAAATCAAACAAGCTAAACAGGAAAGACTATCATGACAACAATTGCACTCACCATTGCAGGATCAGACCCTAGCGGTGGTGCAGGTATTCAAGCCGATTTAAAAACCTTCTCGGCACTTGGTGCTTATGGCATGTCAGTTATCACCGCACTAACGGCACAAAGCACACAAGGCGTTGATGCAGTACTTGCGATATCGCCCGAATTTATCGAAGCCCAGTTTAATACGCTTTATCAAGATATCAAAATTGATAGCCTAAAAATAGGCATGCTGATGAATAAAGAAATAGTCACAACAGTTCACCACCTTCTTAAAACAAACCCGATTCCAACTATCGTACTAGATACTGTAATGGTCGCCAAAGGTGGACACCCCCTTTTAAAATCCGATGCCGTAACAGCCATTCGTGAGCTCTTATTACCCCAAGCAACCATCATCACTCCCAATCTACCCGAAGCTGCGGCATTACTTGATTGTGATGAGGCAAAAAACGAAGATGAAATGCAAAACCAAGGGCAAAAATTACTCAAACTAGGTTGCAAAGCAGTATTAATGAAAGGCGGACACTTACCAAGCAAGGAAAGCCCCGATTATTTGATAACACACAATAATATAATAAGAATGACCTTTCCACGCATTCAAACTAAAAATACTCACGGAACGGGGTGCACATTATCAGCAGCGATTGCAGCATTATTACCAAAAAATAACCTAAAAGACGCAATCGCCCAAGCAAAAAATTACCTACAAGGCGCAATTAGCCATGCCGATGATTTAAATATAGGGAAAGGAATTGGACCAACGCACCATTTTTACCGCTGGTGGTAATTGTTCAAAACGTTAATGGGATTTATGCTATCAACGATTACATATAACAACAAATCCCATACCACAACTAATGCAGATCTTTTGCTTCACTTGTACTACAGCTGAGTGATCCACTTTTTCCTTTCCTCTTTAACATTGAACTGCTTAGGGTAATCAATCTGATAAGCATTAACAAAAAAACACACTATAGCAACTACAGCGATATTCAAAATTTTAACTTTTATATTGTATTCACTAATCGCAACATATTAATAAACTGATAAAACCTTACTAACGTTTCACAATCTCAACAACCGTATAGCCAGCTTGGTTAATAGCCTCAATTATGGCGGCCTGCGATATAGTGCTATTTGTAATATCAACCTCATTGATTGCTTTTGTTATTGCTTTAACACAATGTTGGCAACTCATATTATCGACAATTAATTTCATACATCCTCACTATTTGCGGGTTAATAGTTAAAAAAATTCATATAAAAACCTAAAATTACCACAAATTTACCTACAATATGATAGCATCATATTTCTTTTTAATATCTACAATAAATTTTATGATGAAAAAAATAAAATACTGTTTACTATTAACCTGCAGCCTAACACTTGTTGGTTGTTTTGAGCCTAGCTCTATTGAACGTTGGATTGACAACCCTACCAATAACGAAATCAAAGTCACTATTGATGGAAATGAGCTAACCATTCCAGCAAAATCAGGTATTAATTATACCTTTAAATATGGCAAACATACCTTATCGTATAATAATGAAGACTTCAATTTTGTTGCAAAACCAGCTCAATATTTTTCAGAATCAGGCTTTATTAACCCAACACAAAGCAACTATTTTATACACACTATCATTTATTCAGAGTCTGATTTGGGTGAAGGAGAATATGAAAAAATTCTAAAAAAAGACAAAGAATTCAATAATATTGAAGTCATTATTGACGGTGATGAAATGGAAGTTGAGCTTCCTCTAAAATTAATCAACGATGTATTTATCGAAAAAATTGATAATTACTGGACTTATTCTTATGATGAGCCGTTTCCTGAAAAAACCGCCCAAAAATCGGATAAAAGCCAACCACATTACGAACGACTTAGAAAAATATATCGTGAAAGTGATTTTATTGATTTTTTAAAAGAAAATATTAATTGGAAAGAAGTTAGTTTCCATTATCGTCCTAAAAAATTCAGCGAAATAGAACAATATGTTATTCCTGATATTGATTTAAATAGCATAAAGTGTAAAGAAGGTCGCCAATATCTGGAAGGTCTTTTAAATGATTGGAATCATCTTCTTACCTTAAAAGGTAGTGATTTCACAAAACCATACAATGATTTAATATCAGAAGATGCAATAGATAAAGACTACGAAACAGAAAGCCTGTGTACAAAAGAAAACGATCCAGAGCAAACTTATAGCAAAGCATTAAGACAATTTACTGATGCTATCCAAAATACTCGCAATGCAAACTTTTATGTAATTAAATAGTATTGAGTGTTACTTTGACAAATAGAGGCTACTTAGTAGCCTTTTTTGTTAGTGAATAGAGTCGATTGGGTGTGGTGGTTTCGGACGTTTAAACTTTGGGTAATAAAAATAGCTATTGTGATCACGTCCGAGCTAAGGGAATTTAAGCAAATGCCCTTAGCAATCTCTCGCTTTGGCTACAGAATGTGACCTATGGCTTCTCGATGCCGGTGCTCAGCTTTAACGCACCGGCTATGATGTTCAAATATGTTCCAGACAAATTTGTCCAACACAGTACAAACGCGTTAAACGTTCTACACGGCGTTACAGTAGAACTTAAGGTTTGATAAATCTTGCTATATAAAGATAAACAACAATTTTAACTTTCATATTGTATTCACTAATCGCAACATACTAATAAACTGATAAAACCTTACTAACGTTTCACAATCTCAACAACCGTATAACCAGCTTGGTTAATAGCCTCAATTATGGCAGCCTGCGATATAGTGCTATTTGTAATATCAACCTCGTGCTTAGCCAAATCAACAGTCACCATCGCCTTTAAATCAACCTCATGGATTGCTTTTGTTATTGCTTTAACACAATGTTGACAACTCATATTATCGACGATTAATTTCATACATCCTCACTATTTACGGGTTAATAGTTTTAATAAAAATCTATATAAAAAAACCTAAAACACTACAAATTTACTCATAATATGATAGCATCGTATTCCTTTTTAATATTTACAATAAATTTTATGATGAAAAAAATAAAATACAGTTTACTATTAACCTTTAGCCTAACACTTATTGGCTGTTCTGAACCTAGCTCTATTGAACGTTGGATTGACAACCCTACCAATAATGAAATCAAAGTCACTATTGATGGAAACGAACTAACTATTCCAGCAAAATCAGGCGTTAATTATACCTTTGAATATGGCAAGCACACCTTATCGTATAATAATGACGACTTCAATTTTGTTGCAAAACCAGCTAAATTTGGCGAACCAGGTATTATCAACCCAACACAAAGCAACTATTTTATACACACCATCATTTATTCAACATCTGATATGAATGATGAACAATATGATGAAATCCTAAGAAAAGATAGACAATTTCATAATATTCCCATCATTGTTCACGGTGAAGAAACTGAAATTGAGCTTCCTACAAAATTAGTCAACGATGTATTGATTGAAAAGAGTGATAATCGTTGGACTTATTTTTATGATCAACCTTTTCCTGAAGAAATAACCCAAGATCTAAAATTAAGAAAAAATCAAACTTATCATGAAACATTTAAAAAATTATATCGTGAAAGCGATTTTATTGAATACTTAAAAGAAGATTTTGATCAGGTAGAGATTAGCTTTCCTTATCATCCTAAAAAATTCAGCGAAATAAATCAATATGTTATTCCTAATGTTGATTTAAATAGCATAAAGTGTAAAGAAGGTCGCCAATATATGGAAGGTCTTTTAAATGATTGGAATCATCTTATTACCTTAAAAGGTAGTGATTTTGCAAAATCATACGATAATTTAGCATCAAGTGATGCAATTCATAAAATCTACGAAACAAAAAGTCTATGTACAAAAGAAAACGATCCTGAGCAAACTTATAGTAAAGCATTAACGCAATTTGTTGATGCTATCCGAAATACTCGTGATATTAACTTTTATGTAATTAAATAGTATTGGGTATTATTTCGATAAATAGAGGCTGCTAAGCAGCCTTTTTTGTTTTTGGTTAAGGATTTCTAAATAAAAAATTCAATAAAATCAATACTTCTCCTGACTGTTTTTTGATCGATTTTTACTTTGTTTTTTATAAAAAAGTCGCTTATAAACACTACTCAAGGTTATGTTATCTGTCTTATTTAGGCGTCAGACAAATTTGTCTGGAACAAATTTGAACATCTGAGCATAGCGAAGATGGCCTCGTAGCGGTGAGTATCAGGATGATACGAGTAATTCCACACCCATGCCTTCGCCTTAGCTAGCGTCGGCGGCGCGCTTGTGGCTTTGTCCACAACAGTGCCCCCTAATGGAAAGCCCCGACTTACGCGGGGCTTGATTCTTGCCTATATTATCCTCTCAGGCTCCCACGCCCTTAGGATTAAGAACTAAACGCTAAAAACTAAGGTGTAGTGCAAAGGCCATACTTCTTATAGTAAGAAGCTCTATTATGAAACACAGTGCCACTGTTCGAGTTAACAAAGAAATTATCGCGACTATTAGCAGCCTCATTCGTCCAATAGGGACCTTGGACAAAGCTCGCTGTCTTGTAATCAGACGGTTCGCTCCACTCAGAAAAAAAACCGACTCCTACTCGTCGTTGGAAATCATCACTATCTGCCAACGGCGTGGCACCATCTATATCTCCAACACATGGAAACCAAGCTGTCTGTATTCCGCATTTTGCGTTAGTGACGTCTTTTATTTTAATAATACGATAACCCAAACTACTGCACCATGTTTCCTGATTAGATAAAATAGCCTTTTCAGCACCACGATTAACAAACCACTGTTTCAGCTTAAATCCATATTTCACTATTACTCTACCACTACTATCCTTTCCTTGTAACTCAAAAGTCTGCGGTAAGGTTGGCACACTTAGTGGACTAGGATTACTTGCACTTATCTGACTACTATCCGCTTTAGGGCCGTTTAACGTTACTCGCGTTACATATTTTGATTTATCTGAAATCCAACTATCAGCTTGTTTACTTCTTCCACTAAGGTCTGTGAATGTTCCTGAGTTTGTCTTTACCTTACTTACCGTTGCCGTTATGCCACTATGAGTAACCGGAGACCAAGTTAACAGACTTGCATCAAATCCACTAATATCTAAATCAAAATATAAACCATCAGCCCCCGTAGTAGGGAAATTAAGGTCGTAAGAAGATGGACTTGTAGACTGTGTAAAAAATCCCTTTTCGGAGTCCCACTCACTAGCAGGGCCCATGAATATATTTGTACCACTTCGAAGATTAGGTCTTACTGAACAAACACCTATAGGCAAATCCGTTTTGACATAATATTCCACCGAACCTTCGCTGAAAGAAGTTTTATTCGGAACACCAAATCGTGTAGAAACAGAAGCATCTATATTACTAAATACTATCTTATAGGGCGATAAACATGCATCTAATGTATGATCACGAGATACACGACGGTTATTTTTATCAGTAAAAATCGCCGATAAATATCCTTCAGAAATAATACCATACGCACCCTGTCCATCACCATCATCATCTCCCCAATAGTTATATGGGGAACTAGTAATATCAGATAGCGACATCATATATTTTGATGGTGGGAGCAGCATACCTATATCATTAAAAGAACTGCCATTTGGTAATATTATTGGATCTGTAATAGTTGAAGTATTTGTTGATGGCGCAATTATTGTACCATCTGGTAACTTAATACTAAGTAACATGTCGGAGGTTGTAATCCTAGTCTGCCCACCATCATACGTTAAATAC